>JBDSGJ010000012.1:0-14424 GCA_039919075.1 Sphingomicrobium sp. | reverse complement strand
ATCCCGGCGCTGTTGACGGACATTGCCTTCTGGGAGTCCCGGGAATCGCCTGCCTGCCCCGCTAACATCCTCAAGGGGTTGCGCTTTTTGACAAAGCGCGGCAGCGTGGGCAAGTCCGCGAGGGAGTGACCATGCGTCGATCGATGATCCTGCTGCTCGGCGGCGTTTCGGCCTTGGTGGGCTGTGTCCAGACCAGGCAATATGCCGACCTTCAGTTCGCCCCACCGCAGGGCAATTACCGGCTTCTCGTGCTTCGGCCCGACGTCAGTGTTGCGTCCCTGACGATGGGTGGGTTGCCCGAGCAGCGCGCCGACTGGACCGAGGCGGCGCGCAGCGCGATCGTCACGGCGCTGCGTAACCAGCAAAGCGCGCGAGGCGGGCAATTGCTCATCGCCGATCGCCGCACCAACGTTCCGGGCGCCGATGCGACCACCGTCGCCGATCTCGAGCGGCTCAATTTCGCGGTCGATCAGGCGATCGCCGAGCATAAATATTCCGGCAACACGCTTCCGACCAAGCGCCGCATGGGGCTCGACTATACGCTTGGCGAGGACGCAATCGCGTTCGGGCGCAAGACCGGGTTCGATTACATGCTCTTCCTCCACGCCGAGGACCAGCACGCCTCGGGCGGGCGAGTGGCACTGCAGGTGCTTGGTATCGCTGGCTGCTTCATCGGCTTCTGCGCGCCGAGCGGGGGTAGTGGGCAGCTTGCCTACGCGTCGCTCGTCGACCTGCGCACCGGCGAAGTGGTGTGGTTCAATGTCCTCCAGACCGGCAGCCAGCTTCCCGGCATGGGCTTCGGCGATATTCGCACCCAGGCCGGCGCGGACCAGATGGTCGAGCGGCTGCTTGGGCGAATGAAGCCCGGACGCCAAGCGGCGCGGGCTGCTGCGGCGGTGCGCCAGTGACCGGGTTCAGTCGCCGGGCGGTCATCGGCGGGGCGGGCGCGCTGGCGCTCACCATTCCGACCGGTTTGAATGCAGCCCGAATCCGGCCGGCCGACATGAACCCGCTGATTGGCCCCGGCTATCGCGCGGTCGATCCCGACGAGAAGGGCCTGTGGCAGCAATGCGAGCGGGTCGAGGAGGAAATCGCCGGTTCCAACCTGCTGCTGAATGACGCGGGTGTCACCCGCTACCTTCAGGACGTCATCGGCAAGGTCGGCGGCCCCGCGGCGCGCGATATGCGTATCTATTTGGCGCGCGTGCCCGAGTTCAACGCGATGATGTTCCCGACTGGGTTCGCGGTGGTGTTCACGGGGCTGTTGCTGCGAATGCGCAACGAGGCGCAACTCGCCGGGGTCATTGCCCATGAAAGCGGCCATTTCCTGCGCAAGCACCAGCTTCGCCAGTATCGGGACACCAAGAAGAAGGCCGACATCTTCTCGGCGTTGTCGCTGATCGGCGGGATGGCCGGCGGCGCGGCGGGCGTGTACACAGGCAACATCCAGCAACTGGCCGAACTCGGCACGATCATGTCGCTGTTCCGCTATAATCGCGAGATCGAGGCTGAGGCTGATGCGATGGGAATCCGCCTCCTCGCTCAAGCCGGCTACGCTCCGATGGCGATGCCTGAGACCTGGCAGCAACTGATCGCCGAACAGGACCTGTCGGCCAAATACCGCCGCAAGCGCCGCGATCGCGGTTATTCGCTGTTCGAGACTCATCCCGCGCCCGAAGCGCGTATGGCCGACCTTCGCGCCTCGGCCGCCGAGGTGACTGTCCCGGGACGGGTCTATGACGACCGCCGCGCGCGCTACCTGGCGACGATCGGCGGGATCCGTCCGATGCTGCTCGACGATCAGGTCAAGCTCAACAACCCCGGCGCCTCTCTCTACATTGTGCAAACGCTCGCCAAGGATGGCTGGAGCGGGCCGCTGCGCTTCGCCGAGGCCGAGATCTGGCGACTTCGCGGCGATCCCAAGCAGCGCGACGCCGAGCGTGCCGCGGCGGGTTATGCGGCGGCGGTGCAAATGCCGGACGCACCACCCGACGCCTGGCGCTGGCACGGGGTGATGCTGCAAAAGTCGGGTCGCACCGCCGAGGCTCGCGCCGCCTACGCCCGCTATCTCGCGATGGCCCCGTCCGCGCCCGACGCGGCCTTCGTCCGCAGCCAATTAATGTTCATGGGAGGCTGACATGCGCGCCTTGATCCTTGCCGCCGCGCTAGCCCTGTCGGCCTGTTCCTCGGTCGGTGGCGGAGGCTTCGGGTCCGGCTACTCGCTGGTTCGCCCGCGTGAGCGGTCGGTCGGCGACGGGACGATGATCGTGCGCCCGGCGCAAGCGTGGAACCGCCAGTCGGCGGTGATCTTCGACGATATTCGCCAGGTCGAAGACTGGACCCAAAACGGTCCTGTCCTCGATTCGCTGAGCTTCGTGTCGGGACTGAAGGATGGCAAGTCGATCGTCCGCCAATGGAAAAAGGCCGACCAGCAGGTCCCGCGCTTCCGCTCCAACATGACCGCGCCCGAAGTCGCCGCAATGCTCGAGACCTTCTATCGCACCCGCGCCGGGACGGTCGATTTTAGGACACTCGGACTCTCTCCGCGCAGCTTCCTCGGCCAGCCCGGGTTCCAGCTCGACTTCGACCATCTTGACGGGGACGAGCTATGGCGGCGGGGGCGCGCGGTCGGTGCGGTTGTCAACGGGCGACTCTATCTGATCCTGCTCGATGCCGCGCGGTCGCATTATTTTCCGGCCGAGCTGCCCGAGTTCGAAGGGGTAGCCCAGTCGGCGCGGCTGCGCGGCTAACTCGCCGCCCGACCACAGATCAGCGAATCACGTCGAAGCGCACCGTCAGGCTGTGTTCCTCCCCCTCGGCGAGCATGACGATTCCAAGCTTTTGCCACTGATCCTGCGGGGCATTGAGCGCGGCGTTGGCGTTTTCGACCGCCTCGGCGGCGAACAGCCCGCCGTTCGCCGGCGCGTAAAGCTGAAAGCGCGGAACGGCGGCGGTCATGCGGACCGTGGCGCCGCGACCCCAATCGATCGTTGCTGCGCCGCTCCATCCCTCATAGCCATGATCGAGCCCGCGCCCGCACACCGGCCCGTTCGAGGGGAGGAAGCGGCCGCTCGCGGGGACGCGCTCGGTCGGCAGGACGTCGTCGTCGATCAGCCATACGTCGGTTACCCCGGTGTTGAGGCGCGTATCCCCATCGCAGGGAAAATAAGGGTGCTCGGCAAGCGCGCAGGGCATCCGCTCGGGGGACAGGTTGCGGCACGAGAGCATCACGTCGAAACCATCATCGTCGAGCGCGAAGGCTTGCCGCGCCTCATAACGCCACGGCCATTCGCCGGGTTCATGAATGAAGCTGAGCGTCGCACAGCGGCGGTGCGAGACCTCGACCGTCCAGGCATTTCGCCAGCCCTGGCCGTGCATCGGACTCTTGTCCCCGGGAAGGTTGGGAGAAAGGCGGATCTCTCGTCCGTCACAGCGGAAAAGGCCACCACGGACGCGGTTTGAAAAGGGCACCAGGGGAAAGCACGCCATCTCCCCGGCATCGCGCGCACCGGGCGGTGCGGGGCGCAGCAGTTCCTGCTCGTCGCAGCGGAAACGGGCGATGCTTCCTCCGATCTCCGGAGCGATGTCGAGCGTCAGGCCTCCGCTAACCAGATTTAGCCAATTCATCATGTACTTTGCTATCCTCGGCTTGGGTATTGTCGGGGTGATCAACGCGGTTCGTGTCAAAGCGAGCCATCCACCGCTTTTCAAGGTCTTGCGGGAGGGGGGCAGTCCCGCCATATTCGGAGCCGATCACTCGCGCGGAAGCAACGCGTTAACGTTCCGCCAGTTTGATTGTGCGAAAAAGCGGGCTAGCATGGCCCGAGTCACGAGCCCCCAGGCTCGCTGTTAAGGATGATTATGACGAAGCTCTCAGGTGGCGGCGACAGCAAGAGCACGCTTTATTGTTCGTTCTGCGGCAAGTCGCAGCACGAGGTAAGGAAGCTCATCGCCGGGCCGACGGTGTTTATCTGCGACGAATGCGTTGAGCTGTGCAACGACATTATCCGCGAGGAATCGAAGTCGGCGCTGGTCAAGACGCGGGATGGCGTGCCGACCCCGCTCGAAATCTACAAGGTGCTCGACGACTATGTCATCGGCCAAGCCAAGGCCAAGCGCGTGCTCTCGGTCGCGGTGCATAATCACTACAAGCGGCTCAACCATGGTGCCAAGCATGGCACCGAGGTCGAACTGGCCAAGTCGAACATCCTGCTCGTCGGACCGACCGGCTGCGGCAAGACCTTGCTCGCCCAAACCCTCGCCCGCATCCTCGACGTGCCCTTTACCATGGCCGATGCGACGACGCTGACCGAGGCGGGTTATGTCGGTGAGGATGTCGAGAATATCATTCTCAAGCTGCTGCAGGCCTCCGACTACAACGTCGAGAAGGCGCAGCGCGGGATCGTCTATATCGACGAGATCGACAAGATCAGCCGCAAGTCGGATAATCCTTCGATAACCCGCGACGTGTCGGGTGAGGGCGTCCAGCAGGCGCTGCTCAAGCTGATGGAGGGGACGACCGCTTCGGTTCCGCCGCAGGGCGGGCGGAAGCATCCGCAGCAGGAGTTTCTGCAGGTCGACACGACCAACATATTGTTCATCTGCGGCGGCGCGTTCGCCGGGCTCGACAAGATTATCGGCGACCGCTTGCAGGGCAAGTCGATCGGCTTCGGCGCGCATGTCGCCGCGCCCGAGGATCGCCGCACCGGCGAGGTGCTCAAGAGCTGCGAACCCGAGGACCTGCTCAAGTTCGGGCTGATTCCCGAATTCGTCGGTCGCCTGCCCGTGATCGCCACGCTTGAAGACCTCGACGAGGAAGCGCTCATTAAGATTCTCGTCGAGCCCAAGAACGCGCTGGTAAAACAGTATCAGAAGCTGTTCGACATGGAGGACGTCGAATTGGCTTTCTCTGAGGACGCGCTCGGCGCGGTCGCCAAGAAGGCGATCGATCGGCGCACCGGTGCGCGGGGTCTGCGCTCGATCATCGAGGGAATCCTGCTCGACACGATGTTCGACCTGCCGTCGATGGAGGGCGTCGACGAGGTCCATGTCGATAAGGATGTCGTCGCCGGGCTCAAGGATCCGGTGCGGGTGTATGGCGGCAAGGACAAGAAATCGGTCGGCGGGGACGCCGCAGCCTGATCCGCGGATCGGGCGGTTGACCGCGTCCGCATTGCACGGGCTATGCTTTGAATAAGCAAGCCGCATTGCGCGGCTCGGGCTGGCGTCCCATATGACCATCATGACTCTGACACTCCCGATCCTGCCGCTGCGCGACATCGTCGTTTTTCCCCATCGTATAGTGCCCCTGTTCGTCGGCCGCGAGAAATCGGTTGCCGCGCTTGAGGCGGCGATGGCGGGGGACAAGCAATTGTTCCTCGTCGCGCAGCTCGATCCGGCAGAGGACGACCCCGAGCGCGATCAGCTTTATGACCTCGGCGTGATCGCCACTGCGATGCAGTTGCTCAAGCTACCCGACGGCACCGTGCGTGTGTTAGTGGAGGGCGCTCGGCGTGCGCGGCTGCTGTCGCTGGTGACCGTCGACGGGCATCAGGTGGCCGAGATTGAGGAAGTCGACGACCTCGACGCCGAAAGTCCCGAAGCGCAGGCGCTGATGCGCTCGGTGATCGACCAGTTCGACAATTATGCCAAGTTGAACAAGCGCCTGCCGGCTGAAACCAGCATGCAGCTATCCGAGATCGACGACCCCTCGACGCTGGCCGACGCGGTTGCCTCGAACCTGTCGATCAAGGTAGCCGACAAGCAGGCGCTACTCAGCGAGCTCCACCCCTCGCGGCGGCTCGAAATGGTGTTTGCCTTCATGGAGGGCGAGCTTGGCGTGCTCCAGGTCGAGAAGAAGATCCGCAGCCGGGTCAAGCGCCAGATGGAGAAGACCCAGCGCGAATATTATCTCAACGAGCAATTGAAGGCGATTCAGCGCGAACTTGGCGACGAGAGCGAGGACGGCACCGACGAGCTGGTTGAGCTCGCCCAGAAGATCCGCAAGACCAAGCTCAGCAAGGAAGCTCGGAGCAAGGCGACTGCCGAGCTCAAGAAGCTAAAGGGCATGGCGCCGATGTCGGCCGAGGCGACCGTAGCGCGCAATTATCTCGACGTGCTGCTCGGCCTGCCGTGGGGCAAGAAGTCGAAGCTAAAGCGCGACATTGCCGAGGCGCAGGCGATTCTCGACGAGGATCATTATGGCCTTGAGAAGGTCAAGGACCGGATCGTGGAATATCTCGCGGTCCAGGCCCGGACCAACAAGTTGAAGGGGCCGATCCTCTGCCTCGTCGGCCCGCCCGGCGTCGGCAAGACCTCGCTCGGTCGCTCGATCGCTCGCGCCACCGGACGCGAGTTCGTTCGCCAGTCGCTCGGCGGCGTGCGCGATGAAGCCGAGATTCGCGGCCACCGCCGGACCTATATCGGCTCGCTTCCGGGCAAGGTTATTTCGAACCTCAAGAAAGCGGGCACCTCGAACCCGCTGTTCCTGCTCGACGAGATCGACAAGCTCGGTCAGGATTTCCGCGGCGACCCGGCCTCGGCGCTGCTCGAAGTCCTTGACCCCGAGCAGAATGCCAAGTTTCAGGATCATTATCTTGAGCTCGATTACGACCTGTCGGACGTGATGTTCGTCACCACGGCCAATTCGCTCGACATGCCCCAGGCACTGCTCGACCGGATGGAAATTATCCGGCTCGAGGGTTATACCGAGGACGAGAAGATCGAGATCGCCCGGGGCCACCTGATCCCCAAGCAGATCGAAGCGCACGGGCTCAAGGACGGCGAGATGATCTTTGCCGAGGACGGGCTGCGCGCGATGCTGCGCCATTACACCCGCGAGGCGGGGGTGCGGACGCTCGAGCGCGAACTCGCCAAGGTGGCGCGCAAGTCGCTTCGCCAGATCCTCGAGAATAAAGTCGAAACGGTGACGCTCACCGCCGACAACATCGGCGATTATCTGGGTGTCACGCGTTATCGCTACGGGATTGGCGAGACTGAGGATCAGGTCGGTGCCGTAACTGGGCTCGCCTGGACTGAGGTCGGTGGCGAATTGCTGACCATCGAAGCGGTCACCGTGCCGGGCAAGGGGGCAATCAAGACCACTGGCAAGCTTGGCGACGTGATGCAGGAGTCAATCGCCACGGCAATGAGCTTCGTTAAGGCGCGCTCGCCTTCCTATGGGGTCAAGCCGTCGATCTTCAGCCGCAAGGATATCCATGTCCATCTGCCCGAAGGCGCGGTGCCCAAGGACGGGCCATCGGCGGGAATCGGAATGGTCACGGCGATGATCTCGACCCTGACCGGAATTCCGGTGCGGCGTGACATTGCGATGACCGGCGAAGTGACGCTGCGGGGTCGGGTACTGCCGATTGGTGGTCTGAAGGAAAAATTGCTGGCGGCAATCCGCGGCGGAATCACGACCGTGCTGATCCCGGCCGAGAATGAAAAAGATCTCGCCGAGATCCCGGCATCGGTGAAGGACGCACTCGAGATCATCCCCGTCGCCCATGTCGACGAAGTGCTTGCGCGGGCGATGGCGACTCCTTTGACCGCGATCGAGTGGACAGAGGCCGACGAGCATGCGGCCGAACCGATCGGACTGGCGCATGGCGCCGGGCAAGGTCCGGCGGTCCACTAGTCGGTTGATGCACCGTCTGCTCCGCCTTGCGTCGGGCTTTGACTTGGCGCGTGGAATTGGTGTTTAACCGGCCCGAATTTTGCGTCGCCGTCGGACTTGCCCCTGGAGACATATCGAATGAATAAGCAGGATCTCATCACCCACGTGGCCGACCGCGCCGGGCTCAATCGCAACGACGCCAGCCGCGCGATCGAGACGATGCTCGAGGTTGTTACCTCGGCGCTCAAACGCGGCGACGAGGTACGCCTAGTAGGCTTCGGCAATTTTTCGGTCACACGCCGCAAGGCCTCGATCGGGCGCAATCCGCGCACTGGAGAGCCGATGCAGATCGCGTCGAGCGCACAGCCCAAGTTCCGCCCCGGCAAGATCCTCAAGGACGCCGTCCAGTAGGTCGCGACGCTGGACAGCAAAACCGGCCTCGCCTAAGCGCCTGCGACCGGCGCGGCGTGGGCGCGTAGCTCAGTGGTAGAGCACACCCTTCACACGGGTGGGGTCGCAGGTTCAATCCCTGCCGCGCCCACCATGCCGCCAAAAGGAAGCAGCGGGGGGCGGCGGATGGGTTTGACAGCAGCGCCGCCGGGTACTCGCCGCATTCTCCTCGCCAGTCTGGTCGGAACGTCGGTCGAGTTTTACGATTTCTATATTTACGCGACCGCCACTAGCCTAGTCTTCGGACCTCTGTTCTTCCCGTCGAGTTCGCCATCGGCGCAGTTGCTGTCGGCCTATGCCAGTTTCGGCCTCGCATTCCTTGCGCGGCCAGTCGGCGGCATCCTGTTCGGGCATTTCGGCGATCGGGTAGGACGCAAGTCGACACTGGTCGCGTCGCTGCTGCTGATGGGGCTGGCGACGTTCCTCATCGCTTTCCTGCCGACCTATGCAATGGTCGGCTGGGCAGCGCCGCTGCTGCTTTGCCTGCTCCGCCTGGCGCAGGGGATTGGGCTTGGCGGCGAATGGAGTGGGGCGGCGCTGCTTGCCGTCGAGAATGCCCCGCCCGGGTGGCGGGGGCGATTCGGGTCGGTGCCGCAACTGGGCGCGCCACTTGGCTTCCTTGCCGCCAATGGCTTCTTTCTCCTGCTCGGCGCCCTGCTCACTCCCGGGCAATTTCTCGCGTGGGGTTGGCGACTGCCGTTCGTCGCAAGCGCGACCCTGGTTGGCGCCGGGCTGTGGGTACGGCTGCGGATCGGGGAGACCCCGGCGTTCACGGAAGCGCTCGAGCAGCATGAGGCAGCACCAGTGCCGTTGGTGGAGGTCTTGCGCGGGCATCTGGGCACGACCATCGCCGCAACATTTGGAGTCGTTGCCTGCTTCGCGGTCTATTACATCGCGACCGCCTTCGCGCTCGGCTATGGCACGACGATCCTCGGCTACGACCGGCAGAGCTTCCTGGGCCTCCAGCTCGTCGCAATCCTGTTCATGGCGGCGGGGATCGGGGTAGCCGGCTGGGCGTCGGACCGTATTCGGCCCGCGACCGTCCTGCTCGGCGGCTGCGCGGCGACGGTCGTTTCCGGATTGGCGCTGGCGCCACTACTCGGCAGCGGCTCGCTCGGCCTCGTGCTTGCCTTCCTGGTCTTGGCGTTGGCGACGATGGGTTTCGTCTATGGCCCGCTCGGCGCCTGGCTGACCGGCCTGTTCCCGGCACGCGTCCGCTACACCGCCACCGCGCTCGCCTTCAATCTCGGCGGAATCATTGGCGGCGGATTGACGCCGGCGGTTGCGCAGTTGCTTGCTCAGCGCGGGGGCCTGAAGCTCGTCGGTGCCTACCTGGCCGGCGCCGGGCTGCTCAGCATGATCGGAATCCTCGCGACGCGCCGCGGTGAGCGACGAGCCGGCTGACCGTCCGCTGCGGCGCGGGGGATTCCTAGTTCAGATAGTCGGTGTGGAAGCTTCCGACGCGCTGAATTTCATTCCAGTCTTCGAAGGTGATTTCGCGGCCCTTGCGGCTGATCAACCCCTGTCGCTCGAGGTCGGCGAAAACGCGGTTGACGTTGACCGAAGTCTGCCCGGTGATATCGGCGATCTGCTGCTGGGTGAACGGGTTGGTCAGCGCCTGGCGATTGACATCGACGTGGCTCCGCTCGACGGTTTCGCACAGCAAATGCGCGACACGCGCAGTCGAATCTCGCCGCCCGCAATTGACCAGCCATTCATAGCTGATCGCGGCATGGCGCTCCATCAGCTGCATGAAGAAGCGCGCAAGTTCCGGGTTTGCGTCGACGATCGGGTCGAAATCCTCGCGCCGCCCGACCAGCACTTCGCTGCGCAGGATCGCCTGGATACCATATTCGGCAGTGCCCGCGCGGGGCAGAATTCCATCGCCAGTGAAACGCAACGCGACGATCTGGCGACGGCCGCTGCCGTCAGACTTGAACTTGCTGAGCAGGCCTGATTTGACGAACATCACTTCGTCGCGAGCGACCCCGGGCTCGCGGAACGGGCGGCGTGGTTCGACGATGATGGCCCGGTGGGGCATTTCCTGGAGCAATTTTGCAAGGCGCTGTTCCAGACCGGCCGCAATGAGCGTATCGCCGATCGTAGCGCTCGCTGCTGCGGGGAACGCGGGTTTTCGACTCGAAGCCATGTTGGTATCCTCTCCCGCCCCTCACCTTATGTGGTTGAGGTTGCCCAGCTAAACAAGTTCGATGCTCACAGAGGGTACGCTACCCTTTTGCCCGCATCCTTCTCCTTCACATTAGCTTTTGTTACAAGCCTTTGATGAAGTGAGTTTCCATGGGGCGAGGCGTGAGCACGCTTGCTTGCCATTCGCGCGCCCCCCGCATAAGGACCGCGCGCGTCTTGTTCGGCGCAGCGTGGCGATCGTAGCTCAGTTGGTTAGAGCATCGGTTTGTGGTACCGAGGGTCGCGGGTTCAAGCCCCGTCGATCGCCCCATTTTTCCTGCACGTTCAAGGGTGTTTTTCCACCATGCAGACCCCGTGGGGCTTCCCCGATTTCGACGCGCACGAAGCGGTGCATTTCATTCATGACGAGGCGACTGGACTGCGGGCGATTATCGCACTTCACTCGACCCATCTCGGACCGGCGGCGGGCGGAACGCGCTTCTGGCATTATGCGGCAGACGCCGAAGCACTGACCGATGCGCTGCGCCTGTCGCGCGGGATGAGTTACAAGAATGCGATGGCGGGGCTTCCGCTGGGCGGCGGCAAGGCGGTCATCCTGGCCTCTCCAGAGCGCCGCAAGACTGCCCAACAACTCGCGGCCTTCGGTGTGGCAATCGATCGGCTCAGCGGGCAATATGTCACCGCCGAGGATGTCGGGATGACCGTCGCTGACATGATCGAGATCGCGCGAAAAACGCGCTTCGTCGCGGGGCTTCCGGTGGCCGGTGGAGCGGTCGGCGGCGACCCCGGGCCGCATACCTCGCTCGGCGTGTTTCTGGGAATCAAGGCAGCGGTCAAGCGCGCGCTTGGCAAAGACAGCCTCCACGGGCTTCATATCGCGCTTCAGGGCGCAGGCAGCGTCGCGAGCGGAGTGGCCATGCATTCAGCGGCTGAGGGCGCGAGGCTGACCATCGCCGATGTCGATGCGGGGCGGGCGCAGGCCCTCGCGACGCAGGTCATGGGGACGGTTGTCGATCCCGAAGCGCTGTTATCGACCGAGGCCGACGTCGTCAGCCCATGCGCTCTCGGCGCGATCCTGACGGAACAGTCGATCGCGGCGCTGCGAGCACCGATCGTTGCCGGCGGTGCGAACAACCAGCTAGCCGCTCCTAGTGACGGGGAGCGGCTCCAGGCGCGGGGTATTCTCTATGCCCCAGACTATGTCATCAATGCCGGCGGGATCATCAACGTCTCGACCGAATATGTCGGCGATGGCGACGCCAGCCGGGTTCGCCAGCGGGTCGAGGCAATCCCCGGGCGGCTCGAGCAGATTTGGTCCGAAAGCGCGGCGTCGGGGCGCGACCCGGCGGCGGTGGCGGACTCGATGGCGCAGGCATTGATCGGCCGCGGCTAGCGCCGAATTTGCTATTTTGCCCCCATCGGTCTATCTCGTGCGGGCTACCAGTTGCCTGATCGGGTCTGGCTCTACGAGTCCTCTTCCTCTTCTCCGCCGCTTCTAGCCGGCAGGCGAAACGCGTCCGCCGCAAGGGAAAAGGAAACCCGTCATGATTTCAGGTACCGTCAAATTCTTCAATACCGACAAGGGCTTCGGCTTCATCAAGCCCGACGACGGTTCGAACGATGCGTTCGTCCACATCAGCGCCGTTCAGGCCGCAGGCATGCAGACGCTCAACACCGACCAGCGCGTGAGCTATGAGCTCGAGCCCGATCGTCGCGGACGCACGAGCGCCGTGAACCTTCAGGCCGCCTAATCCGCAGTCTGCGCAAACCGGCCTCGTTCGCAAGAGCGGGGCCGGTTCGCATTTGTGTATCTGCCCATCCCCTGAAGAGGAGACCTTTTTTGTCCAGCCAATCCCTCTTCTTCTCCGAGCGCCGCGATGCCGAGGTCAAGCTTGCCGATGCCGCGACCCTGACCAACGTCCGCGAGAACCACCTCCGTGCCGCCGCGGCATGGGATGTGCTTGCCGCGCGATCGGTGCGCGGGGATCGCCTTCGCGCCGAAGAACAGAAGCGCAAGGACGAGTCCGGGCTTACCGCCTGACGCGAACCGTCGCGAAAGCGTTCCTTTCACGGCGAAGAGCGGCTATCGGCGCGCTCCGATGCACGCTTTCGCCAACCCCGCCCGTTTCCTCCGCTTTGCCCGACCGGCGACGGCGTGGACCTTTGTCTCAGGATTGCTGCTCGTCGTCGTCGGAGTCATCGGCGGGCTGTTCATTACACCGCCCGATTATCTTCAGGGGGAAACGGTGCGGATCCTCTACATTCATGTACCGGCAGCCTGGCTCGGCATGGCCGGCTGGGGCGGGATCGCTGCCGCCTCAATGAGTCAACTCGTCTGGCGTCACCCGCTGTCGGCTATCGCTGGCCGCGCGATCGCGCCTGCCGGTGCGACCTTTGCTGGTGCCTGCCTCGCCACCGGGTCGATCTGGGGAAGGCCGACGTGGGGGACATGGTGGGAGTGGGATGGGCGACTGACCTCCATGCTTATCCTGTTCTTCCTCTATCTCGGCTATATCGGGCTCGCTTCGGCCGAGAAGGAGCGCGGCGGGGAAGGGCGGATGGCGGCAATCTTCGGGCTTGCCGGGGCGGTCAACCTGCCAATCATCCATTATAGTGTATTGTGGTGGCGAACGCTTCACCAGGGTCAAAGCATCAGCATCGCCGGAGGATCGACAATTGCGCCGACGCTGCTGTGGCCGCTGCCGCTGACGGTAACAGGCTTTACACTGCTGTTCGTCGCCGCAGTGTTGATGCACATGCGTGGCCAGCTCGCCGATCAACGCGTCGAGGGGCGGATTCGCCGAGCTGCGGGATGAACCAGTGGGACTTTGTTGCCGCCGCCTATGCTGTCATGGCGATAGCGACCCTCGGCTTGCTCGGCCTGGCTTATGCGTCGATGCGCCGCGCCGAGGCCGCCGCGAACGCGCTCAATCGCCGCGACTGACGTGAAGCCAAAGAACCAGCGCCTCGTCCTCGTCCTGCTCGCGCTCGTCGGCGTGATCGGGGCGGTGCTGCTCGCGATGTGGGGGCTGCGGGACCGAGCGTCCTATTTCTATACGCCTGCCGACATTGCCGCGGGCAAGGCGTCGGGCGATGGAGATCGCACCGTCCGGCTTGGCGGAATGGTTGAAAAAGGCTCGCTGACCCGCGCCGAAGATGGGGTGACCGTCGGCTTTCGGGTAACCGACGGGAGCGCGACGACGCCGGTGACGTATCGCGGCATCCTGCCCGACCTGTTCCGCGAAGGCAGTGGCGTGGTCGCCGAGGGCAGAGTGTCGGGCGCGACCTTCACCGCCGACACGATCCTGGCCAAGCATGACGAGCGCTATATGCCCCCGCAGATGGGCAATCAGGCGGCAGAGCACCGCGCCGCTGCGACGGTCGTGAAATGATGCGCCATGATTGCTGAGACGGGTCTGGCCGCGCTTTGGTGCGCTACCGCACTCGCCCTGCTGCAACTTCTCCTCGGCCTCACTTTCGCCCGCAAGCGCGGTGGCGGGCCGACCGTTGCGCGCTCGCTGGCCATTGCGCAGGGGCTGCTCACGCTGATTGCCTTCGCCGCGCTGATCACCTGTTTCGCGCGCACCGACCTGTCGGTCGCGCTGGTCGCCGAGAATAGCCACAGCGCCAAGCCCATGCTGTACAAGATTGCCGGAACATGGGGCAACCACGAGGGCTCGATGCTGCTGTGGGTCACCGTGCTCGGGCTCGCCGGCGCGGCGCTGGCCGTCCTCGAGCGGCGGCTCGATGCGGCGATGATGGTCGCAACGCTCGCCGCGCAGGCGGCGTTGGCGCTGGGCTTCTTCGCCTTCCTGCTGCTCGCGTCGAACCCGTTCGCGCGCCTGTCGCCGGCGCCGAGCGAAGGGCAGGGGCTCAACCCGCTCCTCCAGGACCCCGGCCTCGCCTTCCACCCGCCGACCCTTTACATCGGCTATGTCGGACTGTCGGTGGCCTTCAGCCTGGCGGTTGCGGGGTTGTTGACGCGCCAGGTCGGCCCCTTGCTCGCCCGAACAATGCGCCCGTGGGTGCTCGCCGCGTGGATTTTTCTGACGCTCGGCATCACGGCGGGCAGTTATTGGGCTTATTATGAGCTCGGCTGGGGTGGCTGGTGGTTTTGGGACCCGGTCGAGAACGCCTCGTTTATGCCCTGGCTATTAGGCACCGCGCTGATCCACTCGCTAGCCGTGACCGAAAAGCGCGACAGCTTC
>JBDSGJ010000011.1:0-16531 GCA_039919075.1 Sphingomicrobium sp. | reverse complement strand
CCGTCCGCAAGGACCGTGGGGGTGAAGGCAAGACTGACACCGAATGGCTTGAATTCCACGCTGATCGCGCCGCCGCCGCCGACGGATCCAGTGCCTGGGGTCGTGCCGATGGTACCGCTGCTGCCCGTGCTGCTGCCATTACCCTGCGCGACCGGGATCGGGAATTCGCCGCCGGCCAGGAAGCTGGCGGTCTCCCCCGACAGCGCGACCAGGGTCGGCTCGGCGAGCGTTGTCACTGCGCCCTTCGATTCAAGCGCATCGAGCGCTGCCGAGACATTGCCGCCAAAGATCTTGAACGCGCGCGTCAGAATGCCGAACGAGTCGGTGACCGAGCCGAGCGACAGCACGCGATTGCCGGTCAGGGTGGCACCATTGCCGCTGACGCCGCCGAAATTCCCGCTGGCACCATTGACGAACAGCCCGGCGCCGATCTGCTTGAGCGCCGAACGCTTCACTTCCGAGAACCGTACCTCGAGCATGACCTGCTGCGACGATCCGACCGACATCATGTTAACGACCTTGCCCGGGGCATAGGTCTCCGCGATCTGGACCGCATGGTCCGCGGCTGGCCCGGACGAGACGATACCGTCGAGAATAATCGAATCATTCGACATGCGCGCGCCGATATGGTCGCCGGGCAGAAGCTCGCCGAGCTGGCGGCGAAGGGTGATGACATCGGGCCCGACCGACACGTCGACCACTGCGATCAGCATGCTGCGGCGGTCATAGAGGGTCAGGCTGGTCGTGCCGATCTTCTTGCCCAGCACATAGAGCGAGCGGTCGGTCAGCGGCAGGACGTCGGCGATGTCGGGGTTGCCGACCAGTGCCTTGCCATAAGCGCGGTCGACGCGCAGCACCTGGCTCTTGTTGACCGGCACCTGCAACTCGCCGGCGCGAACGCCGTCGCTGTCGCTGACGACCGAAACCTGGGCGATGACCGGACTGGCCGCTCCCGCCATCAGCAGGGCGCTTAGCCCGGCTACCATCATCCGCTTAACGAGCATTGTCCCCCACCTCGTATTTGCTTGATGTCGTTCCGCGCAATACCTCGACCGAGTTGGTTGACGGGGCGCTGGACCGGACGCGGACGGTGCGCACCACGACGCGGCGCGGTGCGCTGAACCGGCGAATCGGAACCGCCTGTCCCGACGGGATCGGCGCAAGACCCCCGGGTGGATGCTGCGCCCCGTAGAGGCTGTAGCGAAGGTCGGCGAGGCTGACCGTCTCGACCATCGGGATATTCTGTTCGACCCCGGGCTTGCGAAGCACCAGACTGAGCTGGCCGAGCTGCTGGCCGAGCGCGAGTTTCTGCGCGTCGACCGGCGATACTTCGAGCGTCGCGGTGCGCGACAGGACCGGCTGGCCATCGGCGCCCTTGGCGTCCTGGTCCATCGCGATGACGCGGACATTCTGGAGCAGCACGTCGGTTACCTGCGCACTTTGCTGCGCGCCGATCGCCTGGCGGGTGATGAGGACATCGACCGTGTCGTTCGGCTTGACGAAACCGGCCACGCCCGAAACGTCGTTGACCCGCACCGAGGCGGCGCGCTGCCCGTCGGGCAGCAGGGCGGCGATCGAGGCGTTCTGGCCCTCGCCCGTGAGGTCCGACGACAATAAGGGCTGGTTCACCAGGATCGGGCGAAGCGCGATGCGCTGCTTGCCGTTGGGCATGACCGCGGCGACCGAGCTGAAGCTGCCCTGCGGCAGGTTGCCGGTCGGATAGTCGATGAATTTGATCTTGTCGGGGGTGACCGGCATGCCATATTCGAGCGGCACTGCGGCGACCGCGACCTTGGTCGTCCCCACCGGCGAACTGTTAAGCTGGTTCTGGCGGACGTTCAGAAAGACGTTGGCGAGATAGACCGCGACGAGGCCGAGGACGATCGCAACCCCAAGTGCAATCAACGATTGTCGTCTCATCATCGCGTGCACCCCCCGTGCATTACCAGGACGCTTTACAGGTTTTTAACGGAAATCAACAGAGTTGAGTGCGAGCGCTGTTTCGCTTGCTACAAAAAGGCTGCGCGGCCGAATTGCTCCGGCCGCGCCATATTCGTGGTTCAGCTTGCCGCCGTCGCGCAAGCTGCATTCGTTGCCGTTGTAATGCAGTTGGTCGCACGGTTCATCGACCCGGAGACCGCTTGACCTAGGCCAACTGCGGCAAGTGCGATGGCTGAGCCGACAATGGCCAAGATCAGGGCATACTCGGCGGCCGCCGCACCCGATTCATCGCGAAGCATTCGTAGAAAAGAGTTCATGCTTATTTCCTTCAAGAATTGAGGAGGCAAAACCGCGCCTCTTTTCCTAGTTAGCTCGCCGCAGTCGCGCAGGCCGCGTTAGTCGCCGTCGTAATGCAGTTCGTTGCTCGGTTCATCGACCCGGAGACCGCTTCCCCGAGGCCAACCGCAGCAAGCGCGATCGCCGACCCGACAATGGCAAGGATCAACGCATATTCGGCCGCTGCCGCGCCGGAATCATCCCGGATCATCTTCAAGAAAGTCTTCATTTCAAATCCCCAATGCTCTGCCCGGCCCACCAGTCCCGGCGAACCTTCTTGCTACGACCGATATGAAGGACTCTCGCATGACGGGTCCGAAATGAGTTTTTCCGGAACATGCTCAAGTGTTTGCATCAATCGTTCGGCAGAGACGGGCTGCGACTCGCTTAATAATAAGTCAAGGATGATTATTTACGCTAAATTAACTTTTCGGGACCGGCCACCTGTGGATAAGTCTCGCAAAAACAGACTGATAACGCTGGCCCGTGTCGCCGAGGCCACACTTCTCGGGTCATTTTCTGTCCCGATTCCGCACAGGATTTCGACCAGTCTGTGATTGCAATCGGAACTAATGCGCGGGGCAGCGCCGATCGAGTCGCGCTTATTCCCCGGCACTTGCCCCGGTCGATCCGATTCGCGGCCAGCGGGGAAGCAGACGGTTCGTCACCTCGCTGGCAAAGGCGCGATAGTCGGAGTCGAGCATCAGATAGCGCTCTTCCTCCCGAATGCGCAGCCAGTTCATAAGCCAGCTCAGCGAGTAGATCAGCAGGTTGCGGGCGCTGAAACTGCCAAGCAGGAACCCCAATTGGGTGATGATGTAGCCTAGGTACATCGGGTGGCGCACGAAGCGATATGGACCGCGACGCTTGACCCCGCGATTGGCCGCGACGAGCCCGAAACTCCGGTTGAGCGCAAGCTTGGCGCCGACGCTCAACAACAGGCCGCAGAACATTGCGACACTGGTGATCAACGGGGGGAGCAGCGCAACGCCGACCGGCCTGGCCGCCAGCGGTCCGGCGGTCCCGAGGAAGGCGATGAGCAACACATAGGGGCTGAGCGAGACGCTTCCGGCGCGACGGGTAAGGACCAGCAGGACGGTGAGCGATTCACTCGCCAGCAGGAGCAAAAAGTTGGGATGGCGTGGCAGCACATGCGCGAACGCGATCAGAAACGGCGCGGCCAGCATGATGATGAGCAGCTTTTCGCCGAGGTCGATCACCCTGTTCACGGAAAATGCCCTAGCATAGCGAGAGGGATTGGCGAACCACAGGCAGCAGAGCGCAACCTGCGGTGGAAATCACGCCGGAACGCGCATCCGATAGGTCAGGTTCACCCGGCGCGACAAGAGCAGATAGGGAGCCCATACGACGATGCTGATCATCACTTTCTTGACATTGCCGTCGAGTACCGAGTGAAGCATGGTCGCGACCGAGGCAGGCAAGTCGCCAGTCCTTGTGACGGCCTGAGCGATCCCTAGCTGCATCGCGAGATCAATCCCCCAAATCGCCACCAGCAAGCGTGGGAACAGTGGCACCAGACGAAGCGCCGCCACGAATGCAATCACATAGAGGCTGGGCAAGAGGGCGACATCAAGCGTCAGCATCAGCCGAAGCATGTCGAGCCAATGCGGCACCGGGCCGCTGATGGCAGGGAGCTCGACCAGATATTCAGCCGCCCGCACCGGCACGTTGATGAGCATTCCGACGAGCAACGAGACCATCAGGCCGTTGGTCCCATAAAGCGATCCGCGCCGCGCTTCGTCGGGCATGACGGACCGCCAGCGTCCGATCTTTGCCAGCCGGGTAGAGGGTTGCGGCAGTTCATCGCCATGGTCGAACCAACGCAAGGCGAGACCCATCGACACGAGCGGCGCGATGGTCATCAAGAGATAGGGGAGGAGCAGGGCAAGATCCGGAGCATGGCCCTCAAGCGGACTGGTCGCGATGCGCAGGGCACTGGCGGCGACGGCGCAGACGAACCACCACGTAATGATCCGCGGCAGGCCGCGCTCCAACGATCCGACCAGGACGATGGAGCGGGAAAGCAGTCGCTGCTGGATACCGACGATCATCGCGCGGGACATTCTTCCGTTGAGGCGAACCGAGACCTAATTCAACTAAGCTTACCATTCGGTAAAGGCTTGAATCGGGAAGCGGTTCCTCCCATCCCTGGGGGCGAGCGAAATAAGCGATCAGCCGCCCTTTAAAACCGGATTGACTGGCAATCCCCGAATTACAACTGAGCGCGGCCTAATGGCCCGGTTAACTTCCTCGGACGAACTCGCCACCAGCTTCGCCATTCTCGCCGGCCTGGCGCTCCGGCGTCGTTTGCGGCTGGGGCCGTTCCCCTCTGCTTGCAATGTAACTGCACGGCAGTAGATTTCCCGAATGCCCCTGTTTCTTGCCTTGTCGATTGCGGTCGTTAGCATCCTGACCATATTGGAAATTCGAAATTCTCAATTGGGTGCAGAGCGACTCCTAAACCTTCAGATATGGGCACTCGAACTCGGCGCGAAGCTCGCTATCCTGCCGCTAGCCACCCTCGCAACTGCTCGGCCGTTACTAGATGCCCGACAATGGCCCTTCTGGCTCGCCTTCCCGACCTTCCTGCTGGTCATGGACCTGGCCGAATATCTTTTTCATCGCGCTCAGCACGCCATTCCATTCCTTTGGGCCATGCACAGCCTGCATCATTCGGACAGCAACATGACGGCCACGACGACCGAACGGCACTTCTGGGGAGATCAACTCGTAAAGGCGCTGACGATCTGGCCGCTCGCGTTCCTGATCGTTCGTCCCTCGGCGGCCGCGTGGATCGGCTACGGGCTGGCTGGGTATTGGAACTATGTGGCGCACTCATCGCTGTCAATCACCTTTGGTCGATGGTCGTGGCTACTGAACTCGCCCGCCTATCACCGCCGCCATCACTCGTCTTTGCCCGAGCATTTCAACAGCAACTACGCAGCCCTCTTGCCCATTTGGGACGTATTGCTCCGCTCATACAATCGGCCCGTCGGATTTCCGCCCACCGGCTTCGAACATCGTCCGAATAACGCCCTCGAGGCCCTGCTCTGGCCAATCAGGCGGGCGGCAGTTTAGCGCGGAAATCCACCCTGCCATCTGCGGCGCCAACCGGTGCGAAAAGGTCAAATGCCCAGCATTCGCTTTCTGAAGAGCGCCCTGACCAGCCAATCTTCCAGGATGCGCCCGACGACGTAGAGCGTCGCGAAGATGCTCGCAAAAACGTAGGCCGGCGTCGGCGAGAATTTCTTGTCCTCGTCCTTCTCCTTGCCGTCCTTTTTCTTCTTTTCCGGTGCGGGGGCGCCCAGCATCTTGTCCAACGGGTTCATCGGCAGTTGTGCTTTTTTCACTTCGGCCTTTTTTGCCGCGTCTGCCGCCTTCGCCGATTTGGATTTGGGTTCCTCGAGCTTGCCAATGGCGATGGTCAATTGGGCGATGCCGAGGAACAGCAGCGGTGCCATGAAGCATGCGAGCAAGATCCGGCTGGTCAGATGGTAGTGAAGCTCCGGCTCGGCCGGGCCGTTTTCGATCTGCAGAACGCCGCCATCAAAGATCGACATCCTGTCCTGCGCGGCCTGATCCTTCTTGCGGAAGGTCAGCGTGTTGTTAGTTCGTTCGTGACTGGTTCCAGGCTGGCGGAACAAGGGCTCGAGCCGACCGAAAGCGTCCTCGCTCGATTGCCCCGGAGCGAGCGCGAGGCTTCCCCTGACGCTCCAGATCCAGTCGATGAAACGCAGGTTCATGCAATCTCCATTGGCGAGCACAGTTCAAAGCCGCTTCGGGGCCGACGGCTGAAGCAGGGCCGTTCATGGCAACGGGCCGGGATCCAGAAATGAGTCGGCGGAGGTCAGGCGTGGAAGGCAGTCGGCATTACTCGGCCGGTACCGCCATCGGTCCGCCCGCGATCTGCGGGAGAGCCTTCCCCTTGAGCGTCTTCCAGCCTTCGGTGAAGGGATAGCTCATCTGCTCGCGGATCGACATGCGGCGGCCGCCTTCCATGCCCAGCAGTTCTGCCTCGCCGTCGATGCAGGTGCCGAACATACGGTCGAGGAAGATGAAGCTATTGGCGAAGTTGCTCCGGGTCGCCTCATAATCCTGCGAATGGTGCAAGCTGTGATGCTCGGTCGTGTTGAACAGGAACCGCCACCATTTAGGGGAATTGAAGCGGACATTGATGTGCTGATAGACCCCGATCGCCATGCCGAACACGCCCGCGAGCAGAGCGGCGCGCGGCAGGAAGTCGAAGAAGCCTCCGACGCCGAGCCCGATCAGGAAAAGCTCGACCGGGTTGCCCACCGCGCCCTTGTTGATGTTCAACTGAGTGATGTAGTGGTGCACCGAATGCGGTAGCCATAGCGGGTACCAGTTATGCATTGCGCGATGCATCCAATATTGCCCGAACTCGAACGTAAACGCGATCAGGAAGGCCTGGAGCAGCAGCGGCAGGGTAATGAACCAGGCAAACTTGTCCCAGTTGATCGCGTGGAGCAGCTGTTCGATCAGGACGTCGCTGCCGATATAATTTTCGACCAGGCTGAGGAGGGTATAGCCGAGGCCGACATAGAATAGATCGGTGACGAGTTCCTTCCAGGTCAGCCGCCAGCTCTGGTAGCGCGGGTTGACCCATTCAAGTCCCATCAGGAGGACCCGGAAGCCTATGCCGATACCGATGGCGGTCGATGCCTTGGCGATGGAATTGGGCGCGTAGTACCAGAAGGTCATCAACGCGAACAAGACGACGGGCTGGAACCAGGTAAAGACGAACTGCTTTACCGGGCCGCCTTCGACCCTGGGAATATTCTCCCAGCCGATGGTGACGGGCGCCTGAGTCCCGATCACGCGATTTCCGACGCGAATTCCGTCCATCTTGTCCTCGCGTGCCAATTTGGATGACTGTAATGCCATAAATCGGCCGGCGGAGTAATACGTCATCGGACGTAGGACTTCGGCTTGGGTCGGGTGTAAATCCCGACGGCGGCGCGCCTGCATCTTAACCCGCGTCTACGTCAAATTGCCAATTACACGCGCGTGTACAGCGCCGTAGCAAGCAGGGATGGTTGACCGTCCGCTCCTCCCATCGTCAGCGAAGCTCGTCGCTCTCGCTTGCTGTGCCGCGATTGCGGCGACACCGGTGCATGCCGCCGGCGCGTCCCGAGCACGATTGGTACAGTGCGGTCAGGAGACATGCCTGCACCTGTCCGGTCATCGGCCAAGCCCCGCTGTGCTCGTGCGGTTGGGCGGGCAGGACCTTGCCGTTGAGGGCGGCAGGGCCTGGCACCTGTCGATTCCGCTCGCGGCAGCACGCGCCTGGCTGACCTCATCGGGCTATTCATTGCCCCTGACCTTGGTCGATATGCAACTCGGGACCGAGACCCGCCAAGTGGTCATCCTTCCGCCTGGTGCCCTCGGGCGTAAGGTAGAACTGGCGACTTTGATCGTACGCGCCCGCTAACTCTCCTCATCGCTAAGTTCGCGCAGCTTGTCTGAACCAGAGATCAGCGCTACACCGGAACTAGCCAGCCGCCATAGAGCGACGGTCGAGAGAGATGCAGGAGATAATGATGAAGATTGGCCTCGCGGCATTTGCCGCGCTTCTGGTGGCGTCGCCCGCCTTGTCCGCTACCGGTGACAATCCTTTCGCTGCCGACAGTGCAGTGTTGGATTTGCACGGCCTTAACCTGGCGAGTGTCGACGGACAGCAGCGCCTGGCGATCCGCATGGACCGCGCGGCGAATGCCGTCTGTGGCGAGGGGATGGACACGATTCACCTCGCGCTCGCGGCGCAGGCGCGTGGCTGCTACGCCGAAGTGATTGCCGACATTCGGACCCGGATCGCCGCTGCTACGGCTGCCAAAGCGCCTGCCGAGGGCGTGAAGCTCGCGCGACGGTAGAATTTCGCTGGATCGGCCGGTTGGGTCGGTGGAGTTCGTCCGCCCCCGACCGGCTTGACCAGCCGGTCCACTGATCTGACAAATGCGGTCAGCTTGCGACCTTGGCTACGTCATTCATACACCTGCATGTTCGATGCTCCGGCCCTATCCTCGAGGGGAAAGGAAGCGTCCATGCCCCATGCGCTAACCCATGCCGATCAACAGGTAAGGCCATCGAGCGCGCCATGGTCCAGGTCCGCGCCTGCGGACGTGGGTAATGCGTTACCGCGCAAGAATGCGCTTCGACCAAGCCCGCGCATAGCTGAACAGTCGCTCAAGCAAGCCCTGTTCGACCTGCTCCCGCCGCTGGCCATCGCTGTCGTCATCCTGTTCTGGGCTTTCGGCCCCGAGCGTTGGATAGCGAGTGGCTGGTCCATCATCATCGCGGGCGTCATGACGACGGCATTCGTCCAGGGACTTGAATGGCTGAACGAGCGGCACGCTGGCTGGCGCATCGACAAGCGCGAATTCGCGACCGACCTGTTCTACGTGATCCTGAGTTATACCGCGATCGCCTGGGCCACGGCCAAGCTTGCCGATGGACCATTGACGGCGTTCAAGCAGGCGCACGGCATTACCACCGAATGGGCAATGCACCTGCCGTTTGTCGCCCAGGCGGCACTGGTCGTTTTTCTGATCGAGTTCGGCCAATACTGGATGCACCGGGCGATGCACAACAGCCTCCTGTGGTGGACCCACGCACCGCATCACCACATCACCCAGCTCAACGCGATGAAAGGCTATGTCGGAAATCCGCTGGAATTGTTCCTGATCAGCCTGAGCGTAGTCGCGCTGTTCGACCTGCCGGTGCCCGCCGTGTTCTGCGGGCTCAACATCCTGGGCGTGATTTCGACCTTCGCGCACGCCAATGTCCGCTCCGACCCGCCCCGCTGGTACTCGTTCTTCTTCACCACGATCCAGAACCACAGTCTGCACCACACGGCGCTAAGCTATGAGGATACGCGCTGGAACTACGGCAATTCGCTGATCCTGCTCGACCGGATCTTCGGCACTTATCGCGCGGGCGAGTCGGCGGTGGTCGGCCAGGACGATCGACGGCGGCTGAGCATCTGGGAACAGACGATCTTCCCGGCGCGCCCGCTGGTCGAGAAATATCGGGCCAGGCAGGGCAGGTCGGCGCCGGTCGCCAGCTAGCATCACCATTGACTGCCCGACATCCCCGGACAAACCCAGGAGGCTCACCTGCTCAAGAAACGGCTGCTGATGGCGATAGTAACCGGTTGCGCAATGTCGGGCTCGGCCGTTGCCGCAGCGCCGGTCGAACAAGTCTTCACCGTGCCCGGTTTCGCCGACTTCATCGCGGTCGACGGATCGTCGATCTGGGTGACCAACAAGGGCCGAGTCGAGCGCTGGTCGCGCAAGGGCAAACTGGCCGACGTGGCGATGCCCCATCCATGCGGCGCGATGGCGATTGCCGCAGGCTCGCTGTGGGTGGCCGACTGCGTCGATCGCACGCTTAACCGGATCGACCTCAAGACGGCCCGCATCACCGCTGCCATCCCGACCGGGATCGCCAATCCCGAGGGCGAGCTCAATGTCGTCGCCGGGGCCGGATCAATCTGGGTGGCAAGCGAGGACAAGGGTATGATCGCTCGCGTCAATCCGCGCAGCAACACCGTCGTCGGGTCGATCCCGGTCGATCAGGGGAGTTATTATCTCGCCTTCGGTTTTGGCTCGCTATGGGCGGTCAGTCTGGCGCAGCACAGCGTGCAGAAGATCGATCCCACCACCAACGCGGTGGTCAAGCGGACCTCGCTCGGCAAGGCGCCGGGTTTCCTTGCGGCGGGCGAAGGCGCGGTGTGGGTACAGGAGCAGGGCGACGGGACCGTGGCGCGGATCGATCCGGTGACGGGCGAGGTATCGGGCCGGGTTAAGGTCGACGAGACGTTGAAATATGGCGATATCGATACCGGCGGGGACAAGGTGTGGCTGCGCACGACGGCGGGCCAGACCTTCGTGGTGATCGATCCGGTGACACTGGCGATCCGCGCCCGTGTCGGCAAGCCGACGGGCAGCGGCGCCCTGCGCTACACGCGCACCGGGGTGTGGACCTCGGCGCATGACGTGCACACGCTGTCATGGTGGAGCAAGCCGGCCCGGATCGGCGACTGACTTCCGACCTGAAAGCCTGCCATTCCGAACAGTATCATGGCAGGGGTTTGGGCGGACGCGGATAGACGATGAAGTCGCCTTCGTTGCCGAGCACCGGTGCGTCGGCCATCCGGTGGACCGCCGCCTGTAGCCGCAGCGGGGTCGAGGCGGGCAGTTCGAGCGGATGCTCGTCGGGATGCGCCGGGGCTTCCATCCCATAGTCCTTGCCCCAAGTATTGGTCATCTCGATGTGCGTGCCGAGCAGCATCGCGATCTTGTGGGTCCTGGTGAAGGCGGCGACCCGGTCGGCGCTCGCGATGAAGGTCGGGAACTGGTCGGTCGCGACATAGAGGCGCCCGGAGTAGAGCATGTCGCCCGACAGGAGCAGCCTGGTCTTTGGATCATAGACCATGATGTGTGCGGCCTCATGCCCGGGGGTCGGGATGATCGACAGGGCGCGGCCGCCAAGGTCGAAGGTCGCGATATCGGTTGGCCAATGCGCGACCTTGAAGAAGCTCGCTACGTCCTCGGGTTTCAGGCCGACAACGGTCGTGTCGGGCCGCGCGGCGAACTCCCAGTCGCCCTGGTGGTGGTCGCCGTGGCTGTGCGAATGGGCGACGACGAGCGGGATCGATTTGCGGTGGTGCGAGGCAAGCCACTTGGCGATCACCGCGTCGATCGTGGGGCGGATCTTGAGGCCCCCGGCGCCGGTATCGATGAGGAGGGCGCGGTTGCGGCCGAACAGCAGATAGAGGAACGGCGCCTCGAAATTGGTCCGGACCGATTGGCGGATGACAAAGGTGTCCGCGTCATAGCGCTGGACCTGCATTTCCGGCTCGGCGGGCGTTGTGCCGTCGATCCAGTGAGCGAAGGGGTGGGTCGCGGCGGCGGCGGCAGGAACGGGCAGCAGTGCGGCAGAGAGGGCAAGGGACAGGCCGGTCAGTCGAGCATTTGCAAACATCATCATTCTCCTGACCAACATCGGGCGACCTGCACGAAAGGGATGGCAATCCGCATCCAAGCCAATTAAGGCGTATTACGGATTGGATCAAACGTAATATTTTATGCGGTGCATTATCTGTCCTTGGCGATCGGTTGGAGAAATCATCTTGGCGCATTGGTTTCAAAAGGCTCGGATCGCGATGCTGATCGCAGCAGCAGTGACGGTCGCGTCGTGCGGCGGACCGACGGGCGCACCCGCCGCGAAGACCGAATATAACATCGGCTGGTCGATCTACGCCGGCTGGATGCCCTGGCCCTATGCCCAGCAGGCTGGCATCGTGAAGAAGTGGGCAGACAAATATGGCATCAAGATCAACGTCGTACAGGTCAACGACTATGTCGAATCGGTCAATCAATATGCCGCAGGCAAGCTTGATGGCGTGACCGTCACCAACATGGACGCGCTGACTATCCCGGCGGCGGGGGGCAAGGATACGAGCGCGGTCATCGTCGGTGATTATTCCAATGGAAATGACGGCATCGTGCTGAAGAACGCGACGTCGATCGCCGACATCAAGGGCCGAAGCGTCAATCTGGTCGAGCTGTCGGTGTCGCATTATCTGCTCGCCCGGGCGCTCGAGACGGCCAAGATGAGTCTGATGGATGTCAAGACGGTCAACACTGCCGATGCCGATATCGTCGGCGCCTTTGCCGCGCCCGCGGTAACGGCGGCGGTGTCGTGGAACCCTCAGCTCAACGAGATGAAGAAGGTGCCCGGCGCCTATCTCGCCTTCGACTCATCGAAGATTCCGGGCGAGATCCTCGACCTGATGGTGGTCGACAGCGCGACGCTGGCCGCCAATCCCAACCTCGGCAAGGCGCTGGCGGGGATCTGGTACGAGACGGTCGCGCTGATGCAGCGCAAGGATGCGCAAGGCATTGCCGCCCGCGCGGCGATGGCCAAGCTCGCCGGATCGACGCCCGAGTCGTTCGACGCACAGCTGACCACGACGCACCTCTATGCGGCGCCGAGCGAGGGGGTGTCGGCGGCGACCGCTCCCGATCTCGTCACCACGATGAAGCGGGTTCGCGATTTCTGCTTCTCCAAGGGCCTGTTCGGTCCGGGCGCAAAGGCCCCCGATGCGATCGGCATGGCCTTTCCGGCGGGCAAGACACTCGGCAGCCCGGCCAATGTCAAACTGCGCTTCGATCCCAGCTTCATGAAACTCGCCGCCGACGGCAAGCTGTAGGAGCGGGCGCGCCGTGCGACTGGTCAATATCCGGCCCCGGCGCGGCACGTCGCTGTTGCTTGGCGCGATCCCGTTGGTGCTGCTGATCCTAACCTATCTGATCGCCTCCGCCAGCCGCCATGCGCTTAACCCGGCAGACAAGATATTGCCGACGCCCGGCGCGATGGTGGCGGCGATGCGAATGCTGCTGCTCGAGCCCGACCCGATGACCGGCGGGCGATTATTCTGGTCGGACACGTTCGCCAGCCTTTGGCGGCTCGGGGTCGGGCTGGCGATTTCGACGATTTCGGCGCTGCTCGTCGGGTTGCTGCTCGGCCTGATCCCGACGGTGCGCGCGACGCTGGGGCCGCTGGTCACGACGATTGCGGTCATCCCGCCGATCGCGCTGCTGCCGATCCTGTTCATCGTCTTCGGGCTGGGCGAAGCGGCCAAGGTCGCGCTGATCATCATCGGCATCCTGCCGCTGATGATCCGCGACATCGCCTCGCATGTCGAAAGCTTGCCCGAGGAACAGATGGTCAAGGCGCAGACGCTGGGTGCGAGCAGCTGGCAATTGGCGCTGAGAGTCGCGCTGCCGCAGGTCATGCCGCGGTTGATCCACGCGATGCGGCTGTCGCTCGGCCCAGCGTGGGTGTTCCTGATCTCGGCCGAGGCGATCGCGTCGGACGTCGGGCTCGGCTACCGCATCTTCCTCGTCCGCCGTTACCTCTCGATGGAGATCATCCTGCCCTATGTCGCGTGGATCGCGCTGCTGGCGATCGCGATGGACTGGGCGTTGCGGCAGCTGAGCCAGCGCGGCTTCGCCTGGGCGCATCCGGCACGATGAGCGGTATGCTGTCGCTCAAGAATGTCTGGGTCGAGTATGGCGACAAGATTGTGCTCGAGCGGGTCGACCTCGACATCGCCGAAGGGTCGTTTGTGTCGATCGTGGGGCCCTCGGGGGCGGGCAAGAGCACGCTGTTGAGGCTGCTGCTCGGCCAGGAAGCGCCGAGCCGAGGACGGATTTTGCTCGATGGCGCTCCGCTCAAGCCCGAGTGCGGCCCCGACCGCGGCGTGGTGTTCCAGCGCTATTCGGTGTTCCCGCACCTCGATGCGCGGCGCAACGTCCTGTTCGGGCTGGAGTGTGCGGGCGCGCCGGTCACGGGGCGATTGTTCGGCGCGGCGCGACGGGCTGCGCTCGAGGAGGCCGACACGATGCTCGCGGCGGTCGGGCTTGGCGACAACGGCCATGTCTTTCCGGCGCAAATGTCGGGCGGGATGCAGCAACGCCTCGCCATCGCGCAGGCACTGGTCAAGCGGCCGCGCCTGCTGCTGCTCGACGAGCCGTTCGGCGCGCTCGATCCGGGCATAAGAAGCGACATGCATGCGCTGATCACGCGGTTGTGGCGCGAGCATAGGCTGACGATCGCGATGGTCACCCATGACATTGGCGAGGCTTTCGGGCTGGCGACTCGCGTGCTCACTTTGGACAAGCGACGGCACGATCCGCAGGCGCCGCACCGCTATGGCGCAACGGTAGTCTATGACCTTGCGCTCAACCGGCGGGTCGCGTCCGAAGCGAACGCCAGTATTACGATTGACACAGAAGATAATAATTGAGAGGGGTGGTGGATGGTCGACGTATCCCCAACGACGGGCCTTTCCCGGCTTAGCATGAGCCTGCCGACCGAGCTGTTCAATCAGCTCGACCTGATGGTTCAGGAGCGCGGGCTTCCCTCCCGGTCGCAGCTCATTTCGGAGCTAATCCGCAACGCGCTTGCCGATCATGGCGCGGAAACGCACCCGGCAGCGCTGCTCGCGGGGACAATCACACTCGTCTATCGCGCCAATGTCGGGCGGGTCCGCGAGCAGCTTGGTCAGACTCAGCAGGACTATATCAAGGAGATCATCTCCGCCCAGCATGTCTTCCTGGAGGACGAGCAGTCGCTCGAAGTCCTGCTTGTGCAGGGTCCGGCGACCCGGCTGCGCGCGCTGTGTGACGCATTGCGTAAGATTCGCGGCGTCCAGCAGTTGCGACTGTTCACGACCACTGCCCTGCTGCCCCCACTCCACGATCAGGTCAGTTTCAAGGCTGGCAAGTCGCGGCAGGCCGCCTGATGGCTGTTCTCAATGATCCGCTCGCGGCTCGCGACCATGCCCGCGCGATGGAGGGCAGCGTCGCCGATGCGATGCCGATCATCCCCCCGGTCGCGGATGACCTGCCCGATGGTGCCGAGACCGCCGACGTGCTGTGGGAAGAGCGGATCGCGGGGGGCGGCTATGCCTCGCGGCGGCTTATCCGCGGGTCGCGAGTCCGGCTGGTCGATCTCGACGGCGACGCCTGCGCCTCGATCCAGCTGTTCAACGCCGAAATGCCGACCGAGCGGCTCAATGTCGCCGATACGCTGAAGGTTCAGTGGAACGCGTATCTGGGCGCGGGCATGCTGTTGCTGTCCGACATGGGCCGGGTGATGATCAGCATCGTCACCGACGAGGCCGAAACTCATGACGCTTTCTGCGGCGCATCGAACGCCGCTTCGAACGCGCGCCTCTATGGCGATGGCAGCAATTCGGGCCCCTTCCCCAATGCCCGCGACCGGCTGCTGCTCGGCGCCGCCAAGCATGGCCTTGGCCGACGCGATGTCCACCCGTGCATTAACCTGTTCAAGGGAGTGAAGATCGAGCCCGATGGGGCGGTCGTGCCGCAGCTTGGGCCGTTCGCGCCGGGTCGCACCCTTGTCCTTCGCGCGGAGATGGACGTCATCCTCGTCATCGCGAACTGCCCGCATGTGCTCGACGCTCGTCCATGGAGTGTGACCCCGCTGCGCGTGACCGCCTGGCGTGGTCCGGCGAGCGACGAGCAGGATCCGATCCGAACCGCGACTCCGGAGGGCCGCCGAGCCTTCCTCAACGTCGACGATTATTACCGCCGGTAGGAGCGCCGCTTGTCCGATCCCTCTCTCGACGGCCTGACGGGCGCGGTCCTCCATGACGAGGTCGTCGCCGCCCGCGCCCCGTGGATGCACCGCGTGGCGGCGGGCCAGTCGCTTCGCGTCGTCGACCTCGAAGGCAATCAGGCAGTCGATTTCCTGATCTATTCGGCGAGCGACGACGCCGAGCGCTACAGCGCGCAGGACACGATCGCGGGGCAAGCCAATCTGTTCCTGCGCACCGGGGCCCGGCTCCTGTCGAACGAGGGCCGCGCGATGATGACGATCACCGCGACCTCGGTCGAGTATCACGACACGATCGGCGGGGCCTGTTCGTGCGAGTCGAACAGCCTGCGCTATGGCCATCACACCAAGGCGCAGCATTCGTGCGTCGACAATTTCCTCGACGCCAATTTGCGCGACGGGCGCGGCAAGCGCGACATGGTGTCCAACATCAACTTCTTCATGAACGTGCCGGTCGAGGCCGACGGTGCGCTGGGGATCGTCGACGGGATTTCGGCGCCGGGACTGACGGTCGACCTGCGTGCCGAGATGGACGTCATTGTGCTGGTCTCGAACTGCCCGCAGATCAACAATCCGTGCAACGGGTTTAATCCGACTCCAGTGCGAATGATCGTCACCGCGTGACGGTGCGGCGATGAGCTTTGATACCGTCCTGATCGCTAACCGCGGCGCGATTGCGTGCCGGATCATCCGCACCTTGCGCGGGATGGGGCTGAAATCGGTCGCGATCTATTCGGACGCCGATGCCGGATCGCTCCACGTCGAGCAGGCCGATCAGGCCATCCGCATCGGCGAGGGCCCGGCGGCGACCAGCTATCTGAACGTCGACGCAATTCTTGCCGCCGCGCGCGCGAGCGGCGCGGGCGGAATCCATCCGGGCTATGGCTTCCTCGCCGAAAATGCCGATTTTGCCGAGGCCTGCGCCGAGGCGGGGATCGTGTTCATTGGGCCGACGACCGACAATATCCGCGCCTTCGGGCTCAAGCACAGCGCCAGGGCCCTCGCGACCGCGCACGGCATTCCGCTCGCCCCCGGAACCGAATTGCTGGTCGACGAGGCCGAGGCG
>JBDSGJ010000010.1:0-41995 GCA_039919075.1 Sphingomicrobium sp. | reverse complement strand
GCGGACATTGCCCGGCCAGCCGTAGCGCATCAGCACCGCCAGCGCGTCATTGCCGACCGACAGCGAGCGCATCCCGGGTTCGTTCGAGAGGCGCCCGAGCAAGTGGCGGGCGAGCGCGGGGATGTCGCCGCTGCGCTCGCGCAAGGGCGGAATGGTGACCGTCGTCGCCGCTATTCGCGCGGCCAGTCCGGGGTGGAGGTTGGTGGCGACCGGGCGGCTGGCGGTGGCAATCAGGCGGACGTCGATCGAGGTCGAACCGTTGCAGCCGACCGGTCGCACTTCGCCGGTAGCGAGCACTCGGTCGAGCGCGATCTGGGTCGCCTCGGGCAAGTCGCCGATTTCGTCGAGCAACAGTGTACCGCCGTCGGCTTCGACCATCCGCCCGACCTTCTCGCCGAACGCGCCCGGAAAGGCACCTGCGACATGGCCGAACAGCTCGCTGTCGATGATGTTGGCCGCGACCGCCTTGCAGTCGAGGGTGACGAGGTTCGAGCGGGCGCGGAGCGACGCACCGTGAATCGCCCGCGCGAACGTTTCCTTGCCGCTGCCCGGTTCGCCGATGATCAGGATCGGGAGGCGGTTCCGCGCAGCCTTGGCAGCGACGGCGAGTGCGGCGCGGAACTCGGGCGCGGCGCCGACCAGATCTTCCAGGCTGAGCGGATCGGCGAGCTTTTCCGACAGCGGCGCGAGCTCGCCCGCGGCGCGGCGGCGATCGGCGTTGACCGAGAGGGCCTCCAGCAGCCGCTCAGGGGCGACCGGCTTGACCAGATAATCCGCTGCCCCGGCGCGCATTGCTTCGAGCGCCATTTCGCGATTCTCGCTACCCGCGAGGACGAGCACCGGGAGGCTCGCGCGTTGGGCATGAAGCGCTCCGATCAGGTCGGGTCCGGTGTCGGGGTGCCATGTCGACAGAAGCGCGGCGCGGACTTCGCGGCCGTGCGGCCCCTGAAGAAGTGCGACCGCTGTCTCGCTGTCGGCCGCGCCGACCACGCTCCAGCCCGAACGCGCGGCGATGGCCGAGACAAGGCGACGTTCGCCTGCATCGGCATCGACCAGCAATAGTGATCGGTGGGACTCGTCGCGCATATGACCTCCGGATGCGACCGGTTTAGCGGCGACTGGTAAAGGGGGGCTTAAAACCGCTTGGGTGCACGGCGGGGTCTTGTTATGGGTTTGGGTGAGAAATGGCCGTGAAGGGGAGTGAGCGATGGTCGCTAATGGCATCGAGCAGAACGACGTGAGCGGCATGGACCTGCCGGCACACGAGCGGAACTACGACGGTTTCCTCAAGGTGCTCAAGCGCTCGACGATCGCGGTGGCAATCATTGCCGCCATCGTCGTCTACATCATCGCGTCGTGATCCGGTGAAGATCGCCGTCCTCAAGGAAGCACCGGGCGAAACTCGCGTTGCCGCGATCCCGGAGACAGTGAAGAAATTCATCGCGCTCGGCGCAAGCGTCGCGGTCGAGAGTGGGGCCGGGGGCAGCGCCAATATCGCCGACGCCGCTTTTGCCGAGGCTGGGGCCACGATTCAGTCGCGCGCGGCGCTATTGGCCGACGCCGAGGTTATCCTGTGCATCAATGGACCCGACACACTGCCTGAGGCGAAGCAGGGTGCGGCGCTGGTCGGTGCGCTCGATCCGGTGCGACGCGGCGATGCGGTCAAGGCTTATGCCGACGCCGGGCTCGAAGCACTGGCGATGGAATGGATGCCGCGGATCACGCGCGCCCAATCGATGGACATTCTATCGTCGCAATCGAATCTCGCCGGATACAAGGCGGTGGTCGATGCGGCCGCGCTGTTTGGCCGCGCCTTCCCGATGATGATGACCGCTGCCGGCACGATCAGCCCGACCAAATTGTTCGTTATGGGGGTCGGGGTTGCCGGGCTCCAGGCCATCGCCACTGCGCGGCGTCTGGGCGCGCAGGTCAGCGCGACCGACGTTCGATCGGCGACAAGGGAGCAGATCCAGTCGCTCGGCGCCAAGCCGATTTTCGTCGAATCGGTCGCGGGGATCGAGGGTGAGGGCTCGGGCGGTTATGCGGGAGAAATGTCCGACGAATATAAGGCGGCGCAGGCCGAGCTTGTGTCGAGCCACATCGCCAAGCAGGATATCGTCATCACAACCGCGCTGATCCCGGGAAGGCCGGCGCCACGCCTAATCAGCGACGCGCAACTCGCGTCGATGCGCGCTGGGAGCATTGTCGTCGATCTCGCGGCGGACGCGGGCGGCAATGTCGAGGGCTGTGTTCCGGGCGAAACCGTCGTGCGGCATGGCGTGCATATCGTCGGGGCCCGAAACCTTGCGGCCGGGCTGGCGGCGGATTCGTCAGCACTGTTCGCGCGCAATCTCTATAATTTCCTGGCCGCCTTCTGGGACAAGGAGGCTGGCCGGCCGATGTTCGCGGACGATGACGAGATCATCAAGGCGATCCGCCTTACGGCGGGCGGCAAAGTCGTCAACGAGCGGTTGCTGGTCCCGGCGTAGCAAGTTGAGCGCAGCGCCGCGTGACGTTCAATCCAGTGAAATCGGCAAAAAAAAGCCGCCTTGTAAAAGGCGGCTTTGATTATCGACGACCGCGAGAGCGGTCTTCGGACTGGTTTAACCGAGCGTGCCGCCCGAACCAGTGCCGGTGCCGATGAACCAACCGAGAAAGGACCATTTGGTCTGAACATTCTTCTTCATGGCAATACCCCTTGTTCCAAGAGTCGATGCAGATCGCCCTTGGAAGGATATTAACCTTAATGGAAATGGTTAGCAACAAATTAAGTATCAGGCCACGCGAAGCCCGCGATCTCCATTCAAGCGCTTGATAACACTGCGGAAGCTTGTTGGCCGCCCGATGATGAAGCCCTGAGCAACATCGCAGCCCATGCTCGTCAGCAGCTCGAGAGTCTCGCGATCCTCGACGCCTTCGGCGACGACGACTCGACCAAGCGAATGGGCCAGCGCAATGGTCGACTGGACCATCACCCGGTCGCTGCGATGATCGCGGAGCGACTTGATGAAGCTCTGGTCGATCTTGATTTCACTCGCCGGGACCTTCTTGAGGTAATCGAGCGTCGACAGGCCGGTCCCATAATCGTCGATCGAGATCTTGACCCCCAGATCGCGCAGGCGACCGAGCATTTCGATATCTTGTCCGGTTCCGGCGAGCGCCGCCGTTTCGGTCAATTCGAGCGTCAGCAGATCCGGACTAAGGCCATGACGCGTCAGGCAATCGCTGACCCGTCGCGGAAGATTGGCGTCGTTCAGCAGGCGCGCCGAAAGATTGACCGCGAGGGACAAGGGCCGCCCTTGTCGAACCCCCGAAGCCGCGGCGGACACCGCCTGGTCAAGGATATAGTCGGTCAGCCGCTCGATGCGGTCATGCTGCTCTGCGGCGCCGATGAACTCGGTCGGGCTGATCGGGCCCTTCTCCGGATGGGTCCAGCGGGCAAGCGCTTCGACTCCGATGATCCGCCCAGTGCCAAGGTCGAGCTTGGGCTGATAGGCCACCCACACCTCGCCGTTCTCGATGGCATCGTCGAGCTGGCTCAGCAGCGACAGCTTCCACGACGCATCGGCGAGCCGCGCCGGATCATGATATTTCCACTTGAGGCTTTCCGCTTCGGCTTCGTCGGCTGCGACCAGCGCGCTACCAAGGCGATTGGCGGCGGCGCGACCGCTGCCGATGTCGACTCCGAAGCTGATCATGACGTCATACTGGCTGCCGCGAACCTTGACTGGGCTCCGGAACAGCGCGTGGAGTGCTTCGAGGTGATGTCCAAGGGGAATGCCCGGTTCAGCAAACCAGGCGAATAGTCCCTCGTCGCCGTGGAACAGCTTGCGGCCGGGCGCCCCGACGCACAGCCGCCCGGTCACCTGTTCGACAAATTGCCGCTCCGAATCGGCTGGAAGCGCAGACACGATCTCGGCATAATTGTGGAGCCGGGCCACGACCAACGGTCGGTCGCGCGCCGCCGGATCGGCGCGAAGAGCAACGAGATTTGGCAGTCCGCTGACGTCGTTGACCGTGCTTCGTTGACGCATCCGCGACCAGTTCAGGTGCCAGGCAAGTACGGCCATCATCAGCAGGGCCGGGCCGACATCGAAAAAGGTGAGGTCTGCTTCAAACGGCGTCGGGACGACGAGCAGTACCGCCGCGCACAGAAGAAGCAGAAGATTCTGCGTAATAGCGCGGCGACGCGTAATGGCGATCGCGCAGACAAGGCAAGCGATCAGCAGCGCGGGAACCCAGCCCAAAGCCAGCGGGCGGCCCCGGATCAGCGTCTCCCCGCCAAGCGCATGGATGTAAACGCCGCCAATCCGGCCATAGCGAGGCAGCATGAACTGGTCGCCCAACATGTCGGTGGTGGTGCCAATGAGCGCGACCTTGCCCGAGATCAACTTGGCATCGATTCGACCGTTGATCACGTCGCCAGCGGAGACCGACAAAAAGGTCTTGGGGTCGATCGATGCGTCCAGCGGATAGGTGCCACTGGGGGGGACTTTCCAGCCCGCGAGCGCGGTTGAAATGCCCGGCGTTCGCACCCCATCTTTATCGCTGGCGTAGAAAATATCGTGGACACGCCCGTCCCAGCTATATTTGAGTGTAATATCGGCCAGCCTGGTGTGGGCGCTGAAGGCGGGCAAAATTTCCGCTTCTCCGGATTTCGATTGCCTCGAAATTCCCAGCGTGACGCGCCCGGAACGCCGCAAGGCGTCGGCGAACAGTGCATCGCTCTTGGCATCGGTCGCATAGGCGAAGACGACGTCATAAACGATCTGACGCGCCCCGAGGCGCGAAAGTTCGTTGACCAGCGTGGCTTGGGTACGTCGCGACCATGGCCAGTTGCCGACGCTGTGCAAGCTGGCGTCGTCGATCTTGACGATGACGATATTGTCGGTTGCCGCGCGCTGGTTCAAGATCGAGCGGCCGATGTGCGCGAGAAGGTCGATCGGCTCGCCGAGTCCGAGTAGCCCGAACATCAGTCCGGCAAGCACGATCGACAGCAAAAGCTTGCGCGGCGACGCCGGTTCCTTGCGGTTTTTGACCGAACTGGCCTTTTCCTTGCGCACCCGCTTCCTTCCGGCTTGCCCCATTCTGCTTTGGAAAGGTTATCATTTCGGAAACTTCGCTTCGTTTCGCGTGATTAACGACAACACGCCGGGTCTCGACAGGATGCCGCAACGGCGTCACAAGGCGCAGCTAACCGCCCTCAGGGCGTTGCCGTCTGGGGAGGACGTCTTGGATTTCATCTCGATCCTGTCGATTTTCGTGCTTGCCTGCTTCGTGGGCTATTTCGTCGTGTGGTCGGTTACCCCCGCGCTGCACACCCCGCTGATGGCGGTCACCAATGCAATTTCGAGCGTGATCATCGTCGGGGCGCTCATTGCCGCTGCCGCCGGCGGATCGCCTGCTGCCAAATGGCTTGGACTGCTCGCGGTATCGCTGGCGAGCGTCAATATTTTCGGCGGCTTCGCGGTGACCGCGCGGATGCTGGCGATGTACAAGAAGAAGGAGCGCTAGAAGTGGCGTCCCCCGTTCATACCGACATGATCTTCGCCGTTTCCGAGAGCTGGGTAGCGCTTGCCTACCTCGTTGCCGGTGGTTGCTTCATCCTCGCCCTGCGCGGCCTGTCGAGCCCGGTCACGAGCCAGCGCGGCAATCGCCTGGGCATGATCGGCATGGGTATTGCGGTCGTCACGACACTGGTCACCCACGGCGTCGCGTCGATCGTTGAGGTTCTCATCGCGATCGCCATTGGCGGCGGGATCGGTCTGGTTACCGCGCGAAGAATACAAATGACGGCCATGCCGCAGCTAGTCGCGGCTTTTCATTCGCTGGTCGGGCTGGCGGCGGTGCTGGTCGGCGTCGCGGCCTATCTCAATCCCGGCGCATTCGGGATTCTTGGACCCGACGGAATCCATCAGGCGAGTCGGATCGAACTCGGCCTTGGCGTCGCCATCGGCGCGATCACCTTCAGCGGCTCGGTCATCGCCTTCCTCAAGTTGAACGGCAACATGGGGGGCAAGCCAATCCTTCTTCCGGGGCGGCATGTCCTGAACCTTGGGACGCTCGTCGCGATCCTCGGGCTGATCGCCTATTTCACCCAGGATCAGGCACCGTGGGTATTCTGGACGGTGACCGTGCTGAGCTTCGCAATCGGCTTCCTGCTCATCATCCCGATCGGCGGCGCCGACATGCCGGTCGTCGTGTCGATGCTCAACAGCTATTCGGGCTGGGCGGCGGCGGCGATGGGCTTCACGTTGCACAACAGCGCGATGATCATCACGGGCGCGCTGGTCGGCTCGTCGGGCGCGATCCTCAGCTACATCATGTGCCGGGCAATGAACCGCAGTTTCATTTCGGTCATCGCGGGTGGCTTCGGCGCGGTTGCCGGTGGGCCCGCCGGCGAGGTCATCGACCGGCCCTACAAGCGCGGATCGGCCGAGGATGCCGCCTTCCTGATGAGCCAGGCCGACCAGGTCATCATCGTGCCCGGCTATGGCATGGCGGTTGCCCAGGCCCAGCATGTGCTTCGCGAGATGGGCGACCAGCTCAAGAAGCAGGGGGTCAAGGTCAAATATGCCATCCACCCCGTCGCCGGGCGGATGCCGGGGCACATGAACGTGCTGCTGGCCGAAGCGAACGTGCCCTATGACGAGGTGTTCGAGCTTGAGGATATAAACTCGGAATTCGCCCAGACCGACGTCGCCTTCGTGATTGGCGCCAACGACGTTACCAACCCCGCCGCCAAGACCGACAAGACCTCGCCAATCTATGGCATGCCCGTGCTCGACGTCGAAAAGGCGCGGACCGTGCTGTTCATCAAGCGGTCGATGGGCGGGGCGGGCTATGCCGGCGTCGACAACGAACTCTTCTATCGCGACAACACGATGATGCTGCTGTCCGACGCCAAGAAGATGGTCGAGGAAATCGTCAAGGCCTTGGCGCATTGAGGGAGCCGCTTGGCGTCCGCTAGATTAACGACGTTTCCAACCGTTAAGCTATTGGGTTAACATTGCGACCCGGTTACGCCTGTCGTTCGACGCGCGCGCCGGGGAGGGCGGATTGCTTAAACTTGGGATCATCGGCGGAACGAGCTGGGCCTCGACCGCGCTTTATTATGATCAGATCAACAAGGGTATTGCGGTGCGCCTCGGCGGGCTCAGCAGTGCCCGGCTGATCATCGAGAGCCTCGACTTCGCGCCGCTGGCGGCAATGCACAACACGGGAAACTGGGAGGGTGCAACGGCGATTGCGGTCGCGGCGGCGGAGCGGCTCAAGGGTGCGGGGGCCGATGGGCTGCTGATCGCGTCAAATACGATGCACAAGGCGAAGGCTGCGGTTGTCGCGGCGACCGGGCTGCCACTGATCGATATCGGCGAAGCCGCCGCCGACCGACTCGTCGCCGATAAACGGATCAATGTCGCGCTGCTCGGCACCCGCTTCACGATGACCGAGCCGTTCGCCCGGACGGCCTACGAGCAGCGCGGGATTCACCTCCACCGGCTCGCAGCGGAGTGGGAGAGCGAAGTCGATCGGATCATCTATGAGGAACTCGCGGCGGGCCGCGTGGTGCGCGACAGCCAGCGCAAGCTCAGGACGCTGATCACCGAACTCGGCAAGCTGAAGGTGCAAGCGATCGTGCTCGGCTGCACGGAACTGGCGCTTGCCGTCGATGTCCGCGCCAACGTCCTGCCCGTTTACGATACAACGGCGATCCACGCGCGCGCCGCGGTCGAGTGGATGCTGGCGGACGAGGTCGCCGCCCGCCAGGCTGCCTAGGCTCAGTCTTCCGGCGCGATCGTCGCGCGCAGCCCGTTGAGCTCCGGTCCGATCGGGATCTGGCAAGACAACCGACTGTTTGGCTGCCGCGCATCGCTGCTGTCGAGCAGGTCATTCTCGTCCTCGCTGAGCGGGGCGAGCTTGGCGAAAAACTCTTCGTCGACGAACACGTGGCAGGTTGCGCAGCTCAGGCAGCCCCCGCACAGCGCCAGCAGCTCGTCGAATCCCGAATCGCGGATATTCTCCATCAGGCTTAGCCCGTTCTGGGCGGTGACGCTGCGCTCGTTGCCCGAACGGTCGGTGATGGTGATGCTGGTCATGTCGAGCGCCATTGGCGGATCACCGCGCGGACTGCAAGCCGATGGCGCGCGAAATGCTTGATTGGGGACGACGACCATCTACACCGCGCCGGGTAAGGGCATAGAAGGGGCCGGATACGGTGCGCATCGGCTTCCTGTTCAATCATGACCAGCTTCATCAGGTTGCGCACAGCCTGCCGATTGCGCTTCGTCTGGCGGAGATGGGGACGGGCGCCGAAATCGTGCTGGCGACGACCAGCGCGCGGATCCGTGCCGAGGTCGAGTTGCTTGCGCATCAGGCGATCGTCCGGGGAATGGTGACGGTCCAGCCGCTATCATTGCGGCGCCGGCGGTCCCGTCTGCTCCAGGCGCTCGTCGGCCGCCTGATACCGTTGGCCAAGCTCTTCGTTTTGGCGGATAATGTCGACTTTTTTCGTTCGCTCGGCCTGCTGATCGTTGCCGAGAAAACCTCGCTTGCGCTCAAGGGGCGCTTTGGGCTCGACGGCCTCAAAATCGTCCACACCCGACACGGCGCCGGTGATCGCGCGATCGGTTTCGACAAGGCCAGCGCCGAGTTCGATGCGGTGCTGATTTCGGGCCCGAAGGTCGCCGAGCGGCTGGTTGCCGAGGCCGGGGTCAAGGCGGAACGCCTGCACATGGTCGGCTACCCGAAGTTCGACCTTCACCGCGAAACGCAGGCCGATCTCCCGTGGGCAGCGGATCTGCGCCCGATCGTGCTCTACAACCCACATCCCTCGCCCCATCTGTCGTCGTGGTTCCGCTTCGGTCCGGCGATCCTCGACTGGTTCGTGGCGAACCCCGCCTATCGGCTGATTTTCGCACCGCACGTCATGTTGTTCGAGCGGCCGCTGGCGATCTCGATCGACCGGCTGCGGATCGCGCGGCCGGGGCGGATCGAGCAGCGCTGGCGCGAGGCGCCCAACATCTTCATCGACACCGGCAGTCGCGCATCGACGACGATGGCCTACACCAATGCCGCCGATATTTACCTTGGCGACGCAAGCAGCCAGATTTACGAATTTCTGCTTCGTCCCAGACCGTGCCTGTTCTTCGATGCGCACCACACGAAGTGGCAGGGCGACGCGAATTACGCGCACTGGCAGGCGGGTCCGGTGATCGAAACGGTCGCTGCGCTCGGGCCAGCGTTGGCGCGCGCCGAAGCTGATTTCGAGAGCTTGTTTCGTCCAGCACAGGAACGGCTGTTTGCCCACAGCTTCGACCTAACCGAGGAGCCGTCAGCAATGCGCGCCGCGCGCGCCATCGCGCGGATCGCGGGGGCTTGCACATGATGCAGCCCGCCCGCGATTCCATCGTCCGGCAGATCTTCGCCAACCTCGCCCGGCTGATCGGGGGCAAGGCCGGAGCGGGGATCATTGGGCTTGGCTATATGGTGATCGCGGCGCGCACGCTCGGGCCGGCCGATTATGGCGTGCTGATGCTGGTCCACACTTTTGCCATGACGGTTGGCGGGATCGTCGAATTTCCAGGCTGGCACGCGATCGTTCGCTACGGCGCGGATGCGCTCGAGCAGCGCGACCATGACCGGCTCGGGCGATTGCTCCGCTTTGCCGGCGCGATCGAGATTGCGGGTGGCGCAGCGGCGGTCGCGACGGCGGCGGTCATTGGTCCTCTGCTCGGCGCGCGGCTTGGTTGGTCACCGGTCGCGGTTGCCTTCGCCTTGCCCTACAGCTTCGCCGTTCTGGCCTCGATCCGCGCAACCCCGGCGGGGTATCTCCAACTCGCCGGGCGGTTCGACCTGCTCGGTCTGCACACCATGGCCGCGCCCCTGGTGCGGCTGGCGGGAGCGGGGATCGCCCTTGCCGCTAATGCCGGATTGCACGGCTTCCTGGTCGCCTGGCTCGCGGCTGCCCTGGTCGAATGGCTATCGCTGTGGGCGATGGGGCTGTGGGTGGCACGGTGCGAGCTCGGCAGGCTGCCGCTGCGCGGTTCGCTCAAGGGGGTCACTCGGGAGAATGACGGTATCTGGCGGTTTATGGTCGGGGCCAATGCCGACGTTACCTTCGGTGAACTTGCCGGACGTGTCGCGCCGCTGGTGATCGGATCGGTTCTGGGGTCAGTCGCGGTCGGTTTCTATTCGCTTGCGCAACGAGTGACGAGCGTCCTCGCAGTGCCCGCGCAGGTCCTCGGCCAGGCGGCTTACGCCGAGCTCGCGCGGCTGGTTGCCGCCGGTGGGCACGGTGCGCCGCTGCGCAAGGCGCTACGCCACAGTATCACAATTGCACTCGGTGCTGCGCTGCCGGTGGTCGTCCTGCTGATCTTGTTCGGTCGCCAGGTCGCGGTCGCGGTCGGCGGAGCTGCTTATGCCGGCGCGGCGGGGCTGCTGCTGTGGCTGACCGCCGCGCGGGTGATCCTACTCGTCGCCCCGCCGACCAGTGCGGCGCTGGTTGCCCTCGGGCGACCAGCGCTGTCGGTTGCTGCGAACATGGTCGCGGCATTGCTTGCGCTGCCATTCTTGCCGCTGATGCTGTGGCGTTTCGGCGTGATCGGTGCCGGGTGGAACGCGCTTGCTCAGGCGGCGGTGACCTCGCTGTTGCTGATGTTCTTCGTTCGGCGCACGAGCCGAACACTCGAGCAAGAGCGAGCTTAGCGTGAAGCGCATCGCCTATCTGATCAATTCGGTCGAGGGCGGCGGCGCTGCACTCCCGGCGGCGCAGGTCATTGCGTTGCTTCGGCGCGAGGGGTTCGAGGTGACGGTCCTTGCGCTGACTCGGCGTGACGGTCGTGCATTGCCGTCGTTCGCGGCTGCGGGGATCGAGGTGCGCGTACGCGATGGCGGCGAGCGCGATCACCGCGCTTCGCTGCGCTGGCTGCGGCGACAGCTCGACGAGCTCAAGCCCGACCTGCTGTGGACGTCGCTTACCCGCGCGACCCTGCTTGGCCAAATTGCGGCCGGGCGAATCCCGGTGGTCAGCTGGCAGCATGCTGCCTTCCTAAAGTCCGCCAACCGCCTGCTCCTGCGTGCCATGCAGTGGCGCTCGGCCTTGTGGCTCGCAGATTCGGCACAAGTCGCTCTGCTGACCGAAGCGCGGCTCGGGGTCGAGCGGGAGCGGATCATGGTGTGGCCGCTATTCGCCGCCGATCCCGACGCCCGCCAAGCCGCGCCGTGGCGACCGGGAAAAGCAGTCCGGATCGGTAGTCTCGGGCGGCTTCATCCGGTCAAGGGTTACGAAGTGCTTGTCGAGGCGCTCGGCTTGCTTCGCGGCGATGCTCTGCTGCCGCCAATATCGGTGCACATCGCTGGTGAAGGGGAGCAGCGCGAGGCGCTCGCGGCGGTGGCGGAGCGCGTCGGTGTGATAGTCGAACTGGCTGGATTCGTGTCGGATCCAAGGGAGTGGCTCGCCGGGCTTCACCTCTATGTTCAGCCGTCGCGCTCCGAAGGGCTGTGCGTTGCCGCGCATCAGGCGATGGCGGCGGGGTTGCCGGTGGTTGCCTCGGCGGTGGGCGAATTGCCGAACAGCATCGTCGAGGGCACTGGCCTGCTCGTCCCGCCGGGTGACGCGCCGGCGCTGGCAGAGACATTGCTGGCAATGCTCGCCAAGCCCGAATCCCTTGCCGCGATCGGCCTATCTGCACGGTCGCGGGTGCTCGCACGATTCGGCCCGGCGCAGTTCCAGGCGGCTGGGCTGGCGGTCGTCGAACGGGTGAGGCTCATCCTCGGCGCCTAAGCCATCGCCACGCATCGATCAAAAGGCCGCGCCCGCTTCGATCGACTCGCTTCACGTCGATGAGCGTGACGTCGTCGCAGGCGCTCAACGTATGCAATCCCTCCTGATAGCAGCCGGCGCTGGCGGGCGCGGCGAGGCGCGCTCCGAGCGTTGCTTCGAATCGCTCGGTGGTCAGCGTTTTCACCATTAGCAGGCGGATCGCGCTACCATAGGTGTTGCGATTGTCCTGCACCGGAATCACCAACTCTCCGTCGAGGAGGAATGGGGTTCCGCCCGGCCGAGCTGCGCCGCGATCGGTGCGGACGGGATTGGCAGAGTGGGGGGTCCACGGGCCCAGGAGGCGCTCGGCAGAGGCGAGGTGGAGCGTGCCCATCGCCGCATGCTTGCTCGCACCCGAGGCATAGGCGAGCCACCAGCGGCCGCCATGGCGGAACGGAGTCGCGTCGACGGGGAGCACATCGAGCGCGATCTTGCCAACCGGCTCCCATTCGAGTGGAAAGTCGATCGCCCGGTAGAGGGTCAGACCACTACCCTTTGACGCTTCGGGGAGCATGAACAACGCACCCTCGTCGTTGATCAGCTGTGGGTAGGAGAGGTGCCATGGCTCTGCCAGTGCGACCCAGGCGGGCGTGGTGCGGCCCTGCTCGTCAATCTGACAATGGACAATCCGCCCGTGGCGCTCGCGATAATCATAGGCTTCAGCGAACAGGTGGAGCACGGCGTCACGGCGAACAGCGAACGGATCGGCGAGGAAGCGGAAGTTGGTCGGCTCCTCGAGCCAGTCGATCGCGAACGGCTCGAGCGACCGGGCGCGGGCGATCGCCTCGATCGGCGCCCGGACGATCCCGATTCGCCACAGGTCGCAACGGCGCGGCATCAGCGCTGCTCCGCCACGACCGAGTCGAGCATCTCGAGCCAGAGCGCCGCGCTCGCCCCCGCGTCGTGGCGCGCCGCCAAGGCCCGTCGAGCTTCTTGCTCGATCGGTGGTCCGCGCCAGGCAGCAGCCAGCGCCTCGGCCAGAGCGGTGGGTTCGCTGGTGGCGATCGTTCCGAAGCTCGGGTGGCAGAATATCTCGGGCAGCGCGACCGACGAGGGGGTGGTCACCACGGGCAGTCCGGCAACGATGGCTTCGACGAGCGTTGCGGGAAACCCTTCATAGGCCGAGGTCGAAAGCAACAGGTCAGCGCCCCTAAACACTGTAGTCAGGTCGGGCAGGCGGCCGGCGAACTGGGTGCGGTCGGATATTCCGAGCTTGCGCGCCAACTTCTCGAGCGCTGGGCGTTCGTCACCGTCACCCGCGATGATCAACCGCGCGCCCGGCTCGTGCCACGCGGCAAAGGCGTGGAGCGCAAGATCGACCCTCTTCTGGGCGACCAGCCGACCCGCTGCCAGGACGCGCGGTGGGCCTGATCGCGCCGATGGGCTGGGCGTCGGGGATGGCCGGTCGATGATCGGCTCCGGAATGACCGTGATCGGCGCGGCGGGAAGCACTGTGCGCGCCTCTTCGGCGAGTGCCCGGGACATTGCCACGAGCCGGGCGAGGCCTCGAGTTTGTGACCGCTTAGCCCGAGCGAACAGCGCTTGGCGAAGACGGCCCAGATCGGGTCGGTCGAGCGGATTGCTGAGCTTAGCTACCATCGGGATAGTCACGCCCTGATCGAACAGTCCGGCGAGTACCGCCAGGTGATAATTACCGGGGCCGACAAGCACGTCGAAGGCGGGGGTTGTGAGGGCGGCGGCGAGCCGCTGGGCGAATCGACGGCGCGAGCCGAGGCCGCGTGAAACTTGCGGGTTCAAGGCACGAACGACGATCCCGCCACCTACCAAGCCCCGCGCGGGACCCTGGTCATGCCCGCACAATATCGTCACCTGGCGCCCCGCCGCAGCCATATGGTTGGCCAGGCGAATGATGATGCGCTCGGTGCCGCCAGGGGCAAAATCGTGAAGAACGATCCCGATTCGTGCCGCAGCCCCCGCTTGCGTTCTCGCCACACCACTTGATTTGCCGTCCGCCATGGTGTTGCGAAAAATGCCTCCCGGCGGATGCCGTGGGGTTCCGCAGCGTCTGTGTGGCGGACGAGCGGCGCTTCGCCAAGTCACGCCTGGGGGATTGCAGTTGGAGTTGTTGGCGTCCCGGCGCGCATTGCTGATTGTCGCAGTCGTCGCGATCCTGGCCGCGGCCGCCAGCAGGCTGTGGTTGCTGCCCGTCCAATTCAGTGCCGATCCCAACGAGGGCTGGAACGGGTTCCAGGCGTGGCACGCCATGGGCGCCGGGCCGCTGTATCCGCCACCGGGGGCGCTCACCGGGAATAATTATCCGCCGCTGTCGTTTTATGTCGTCGGCGCACTTGGTCGGATCGTCGGCGATGCAATCCTCGCCGGACGGATGGTTGCGCTGCTGTCGGTGGTGGGAATTGCCGCGACGATCTTTGCGCTGCTGCGGCGGTTTGGGCGATCGGGTTTCGAGGGGTCGGTCGGCGTGCTGCTGTTCCTGCTGCTCAACGCGACCGTGCTGCGTGACTATCTTGCGCTCAACGATCCACAATGGCTGGGCCATCTGCTCATCATGGTCGGCGTGGTGCTCATTGTTCCGCAGACGCCCGACGACCGTCCGACGGCGAAGCGTCTCGTGATCGCCTCGTTGTTCATGCTGCAGGGCGGGCTGATCAAGATAAATCTCATTGCCTGGCCGCTTGCCGCCACGGCGTGGCTCGGCTGGTACCATCGCCGCTCGCTACTGTTGTGGCTCGCTGTCGGACTGTGCGGCGCGGCGGTGGCGGTGTTCATTTGCTGGGTCGCCTTCGGTCCCGACTTCTTCACCGCCATGCTTACCCCGCGCGGCTATACTATTTCGCGGATCGTCCACCGTGGGGGCGGTGCCTTGCTGGTGACAGGCCCGCTGTTGTGGTGGTCCTGGCCATTCCTCGCCCACCCGCCCGAAGACCGGCGGTTGAACTTGATTCGGCTTGCCGTCTTGTTTTCGGTCGTATTCGGCTTCCTTCAGCGAGGCGGGGCGGGGATTCATTTCAACGCCCATTTCGAGAGTGCAATCGCCTTGTCGATCAGTAGTGCGCTTGCTGCCGGGAGCCGCCAGAACCGCGCCGGACGAACCGCGGCAGTGCTTGGTATTGCAGCCCTTCTTGCCGTTGGCTTTGGGCAGGAGGTGCGCGAACTTCGGCGCTTCTCCGCGCGGCAGCCCGCCTGGCTGAGCATGGAGCAGCGCATCGCCGCAGTGCCCGGGGAGGTCGCCTGCGAGACCCAGGCACTATGCTTCTGGGCGGGCAAGCGCTTCGCCATCGACTTCTTCCTCTACAGCCAGCGCGCGTTCCAGACCGGGGACAGCAGCGCACTCGACCGGGCGCTGGCCCAGCGTCGCTTCGCCGCCGTGGAGATTGACGCCGATTCGCCGCTGGGCGATCGCGGACCCAACGCGGATCCGATTCTGCTTCGCCTTTCTCAAACGATGCTGCCGGTTTTCGTTGACGCGACGGGGCGGCAAATGCTCATGCCGAAACGATGACGAGCCGCCTCCTGCCCACGGCCGAAATGCCGCTCCAGTTAGGCGTGATCATCCCCGTCCTCAACGAAGCCGCCAACATCGATCCGCTGATCGAGCGGATCGATGCCGCGCTTGGCGGGATCGTGTGGGAAGCCTTGATCGTCGACGATAATTCGCCCGACGGCACTTCGGCGGTTGCGCGCGAGCGGGCGCGGTGTGACCCGCGCATCCGTATCGTCCAGCGAATCGGGCGGCGTGGGCTGTCTTCGGCGGTTATCGAGGGGATGCTTGCAAGCGGCGCGCCGGTGCTCGCAGTGATCGACGGTGACATGCAGCATGACGAGACGGTTCTGCCCAAAATGTATCGCGCGGTGGCCGAGGAAGGCAACGATCTCGCGGTCGGCACGCGCTATGTCGAGGGCGGGTCGACCGGCGATTGGGATGCCTCGCGCGAGAAGATGAGCCGGTTCGCGACCGCGCTGTCGCGGCGGCTGCTCAAGGCCGAGATGAGCGACCCGATGAGCGGCTTCTTCGCTGTCCGCCGCGAAGCGGTGATGGCCGCGCTGCCGCATCTGTCGTCGATCGGGTTCAAGATCTTGATGGACCTGGTCGCCTCGTCCCCGAACCGGCTCAAGATCGCCGAGGTCCCTTATACCTTCCGCAACCGGATCCACGGCGAATCGAAGTTCGACGCGCGGGTCGCGCAGGAATTCGCGATCCTCCTGCTCGAGAAACTGTTCGGCCATTTCCTGCCGATCCGATTCCTCATGTTTGCGCTCGTCGGCTCGCTCGGGCTGCTCGTCCATCTAACCGTGCTCGGCAGCGGGATGGCTGTCGGGATGGCATTCCACCTGGCCCAGAGCATCGCGGTGATGGTCGCGATGACCGGCAATTTCTTCCTCAACAACAGCCTGACGTTCCGCGACATGCAGCTGCGCGGCCCACTGTTGTGGCGCGGGCTGATCAGCTTTTACCTCGTCGGACTAATCGGCGCGATCGGCAATGTCGGGGTGGGTGCGGTTGTCTACCGCATGGAGGGGATCTGGTGGCTCGCCGGGATTGCCGGAGTCGCGGTCGGAGTTGTCTGGAACTACGCCGCCTCGTCCGTCGTGACGTGGCGGGTCAAGAAGTAGGCGGGCCCCAGGCGAGGACGAAACTGCCGTCGGACCGGAGCGCGGCGGGGTCGCCGTCGACAAGGTGACATTCGCCCGGAAGGGCGGTGTTTCCGTCAGTTGCCACGGGCTGGTCGATCGGCAGGAGCTGGAACTGCTCTCCGGGGGGAAGCTCGGGCGGGTGACGAAAGCACCAGGCGATGCCGAAAAAGGCACCGTTGACCAGCACGTCGCTGGTCCGTTCATCGATCAGCCGGTCGGCGGGGTGGTGGTGCGGGCGGGCGTCAACCACGGCGCGACTTTCGTCGAGGTGCAGCGGGCGCGGGCGACCATAGTCGAACAGACGATAGGTGATGTCGAACGGCTGCTGGACTTCGAGCAGGGTCAGCCCGGGGCCGAGCGCGTGGACGGTTCGCGCGGAATTGTAGATGAACTGCCCGCGCCGCGCCGGGCGCCAGTCGATCTCCTGCTCGATCGACCCTTCGCGCGCCGCGTCGAGCAGTTCGTCGGCGGTCATCGTCCGCCGCGTGCCGATGCCGATTTCCGCGCCCCGCTCGACATCGAGGATCAGCCAGCATTCGTCCTTGCCATGGGGCAACCCGCGCGCGTGCGCCTGCGCCTCATCGGGGTGGACCTGGATCGAGAGCCGCTCGGTCGTGAACAGATACTTGGCCATGACCCCTAGCGGTTCGCGGGCTTCTGATTCGAACCAGATTTCGCCGACCTGGCGACCGGGGTCGACACCGAATCGCGGGTCGATCGCCAGCCTCCCCCAGGGCTTGTCGACGATCCGAGTCGCGAGTTTCGTCACGACGCGGGCCTGTCCGCGTACCAGGCGGCGGCCTCGCGGACGCGCTGCGCTGCGCTCAACGGCGCGACCAACACGACCTCGTCGGTCGCAAGCAGCATGAGGCCTTCGACACCAAGGGCGATCAGCTTCGGCCCGCTCGAGCGTAGCAGATTGCCCGATCCGCCGAGCACGACCGAACCCGGCTCGACTGAATTGCCGTCGGCGTCGAGCGCCGCATGTTCGAATGCGGCGAGCCAGCTGCCGACGTCGGACCATCCAAAGTCGGACGGGATGACCCCGACGCGGTCGAATTTCTCCATTACCGCATGGTCAAAAGCGAGGGCGGGGACTCGTTCGAAAGATGCGCGGTCGGGCAAGACTTCGTCGGCGCCCGGGTCGGTCAGCGAGGCGGCGACGGCCACGAGGATGTCGGGACAATGCGCCTCGAATGCGGCGCGGAAGGTCGCGGCGGTGGCGAGGAAGATGCCACCGTTCCACAGATAGTTGCCCTGTTCGATCATCGATTGCGCCGCGGCGGCATCTGGCTTTTCGACGAATCGCACCGCGCGGCGGACGAGACCCGTGACCGGCGCGCCGCTCTCGACATAGCCGAACCCGGTCTCGACGCGGGTCGGTTTCATTCCGAAGGTAACGATCATTCCCGATTCGGCCCCGGCGCGGGCAGCGTCGACCGTGGCGCGGAAGTCGGCCGGTCGTGAGATATGGTGGTCGCTCGGCAGGATCAGCAGCAGTTCGTCGCCATGGCGCGCGGTGAGGGCGGCCAGCGCGACCGCTGCTGCGGTATTGCGCGGGACGGGCTCGGCGATGAGGCGCGGCATGTCGGTGCTACCCGTGGCGCCAGCTTCGTCAGCAGCGGCGCGGACCAGATCAAGATGACCGGTGCCGCAAATCACCATCGGCGAGGAAAACAGGATCGGATCGTCGGTTCGCGCGAATGTTTGCGCGAGCAGCGAAGTTTCGCCGACCAGCGGCAGAAATTGCTTGGGCCTGCTCGCGGTCGATAAGGGCCACAGCCGGCTGCCCGCTCCACCAGAAAGGATGACCGGGCGTATCCGGCTGTCGGGGAGATTGAAAGCGTCACTCATGCCGTCCTCATACGGCAAAGTTGCGACGGGAAAAGCGGGCAGTTGCGATGGCCCGAAGATGCTTCTTCACCCCCGCGCCACCGAGGTAATGTCAACATTTCACCCGCCGATTTCGCCCGGAACAGTTGACGCGAACGCCTCGGAGCCTTCTGCTGCGCTGCACAATATTTAGGGGGATTCGATGAAGCTTGGTTGGCGACATTCATTCGCTGCGGCGGCGATCGGCACATTTGCCGCTGCCCCCGCCTTCGCGCAGTCTGCGCTGGTAAAGGCGCCAGACGTCGCAGCGCAGGCCGGAATGGTAAACAAGGGCGACACCGCCTGGATGCTGGTTTCCTCGGCCCTGGTGCTGATGATGTCGGTGCCAGCGCTGGCGCTGTTCTACGGCGGGCTGGTCCGCACCAAGAATATGCTCAGCGTGCTGATGCAGGTGTTCATGATCGTCTCGGTCACGGCGCTGATCTGGTGCATGTGGGGCTATTCGATGGCGTTCACTTCGGCCGGAAGCTTCGCGCCGTTGTTCGTCGGTGGGTTCTCGAAGGTAATGCTCATCGGAGTGTCGGCATCGACCTATGCCGTGACCTTCTCGAACAATGTCTATCTGCCTGAATATGCTTACGTCATCTTCCAGATGACTTTTGCCTGCATCACCCCGGCGCTAATCGTCGGAGCGTTCGCCGAGCGGATGAAATTCTCGGCGATCATGGTGTTCGTGGTCGCGTGGTCGACGCTCGTCTATTACCCGGTCGCGCACATGGTATGGTATTGGGCGGGTCCGGACTTCCTGCCCGATACGCCCACCGATTATGGCTATCTGTGGGGCAAGGGCGCGCTCGATTTCGCTGGCGGCACGGTGGTTCACATCAACGCCGGAATCGCCGGGCTGGTCGGCTGCATCATGGTCGGCAAGCGCGTCGGTTATGGCCGCGACGCCACTCCGCCGCATTCGCTTACGATGACCATGATCGGTGCCTCGCTGCTGTGGGTTGGCTGGTTTGGCTTCAACGCCGGGTCCAACCTCGAGGCCAATGGCGTGACTGCGGTCGCGTTCATCAACACCTTCGTCGCGACTGCGGCGGCGGCGGTCAGCTGGGCGCTGGTCGAGCGGATCACGCACGGCAAGCCGTCGATGCTGGGTGCAGCGTCGGGTGCGGTCGCCGGGCTGGTCGCGATTACACCGGCCAGCGGGTTCGCCGCGCCGATGACGTCGATCGTGCTCGGGTTCGTCGTATCGCCGATCTGCTGGTTCTTCGTCACGACGGTGAAGAATAAATTCAAGTATGACGACACGCTCGACGTGTTCGGAGTCCACTGCATCGGCGGTATCGTCGGCGCGCTGGGCACCGCGATCGTCGCTGATCCTTCACTCGGTGGACAGGGCATCTTGGATTACACCAAGTTCCCGGTTGTCCCCGGCGCCTATGACATGGGTGGTCAGCTGATCATCCAGGCCGAAGCGGTGCTGGTGACCTTGCTCTGGTCGGGTATCGGCTCGGCGATCCTCTACTTCATCATCGACAAGACGATCGGCCTTCGCCTTTCGGAAGATGAAGAGCGCGAAGGACTGGATCTGTCCGATCACGGAGAACGCGCCTACAACTACTAAATGGACCCCCTGTTCGATTTCTTCGCCCGGCTTTCGGCGACTGCCAAAAGCGCCATCGACGAAGCGATCGGACAGGGACTTTTCACCGAGAACAAGGGTGGTTTCGACCATCAGGGGGGCTCGCTCTACGACCCGGTCACTGCGGTGGACCGGGGGGTAGAGCGGGCTCTTCGCTCGATGATCGAGGCCGAGTTTCCCGACGATGGGATTGTCGGCGAGGAATATGGTGCGGACCGCGCCGACGCTCGGCGCGTGTGGAGTCTCGACCCGATTGACGGAACTCGTCAGCTGGTGTGCGGCTTGCCGACCTGGACGGTGCTGGTCGGACTGGTCGAGGAGGGCGTGCCGGTCGCCGGGATGATCGACACGCCGCGGCTGGGCGAGTTGGTGATCGGGGATTCGAGCCGGACGATCCTTTACGAAACATCACAAGTTCTGCGTACGAGCGGCTGCACCGCACTCGCCGAAGCGCGCCTGTCGACGACCGATCCCTATCTGTTCGACGGCGCCGCGGCGCCGCGTTTCGAGCGGCTGCGCAAGGAGGCGCGACTGACGCGGTTCGGGCTCGATGGTCACGCCTATGCGCGCCTCGCTCATGGCACGATCGACCTTGTCGCCGAGACCGGCCTCAAGCCCCACGACTGGCAAGCGCTTGTTCCCGTAGTGCGCGGCGCTGGCGGCGTGATCGGCAACTGGCGCGGCGGCAGCGACCTTGGCGCCGGTGATATCCTTGCGGCATCGAGCGATGCGCTGTTCGACGAGGCGGTTCGCGTACTGGCCGACTGACCTCGGTGAAAGTCTGTGGCCTTTCGATTCGGTGCCACCATCCCTATCTCCCGCGCCAATGACCCAGACCCTTGCTTCCGATGTCGCGCTTGGCGTGACGATCCCCGCCCGCCATGCGCGTGGCCGCGCGGCGCGCCTCGGCGGGTCGATCGACGCGATCCTTGCCAACCATGACTATCCACGACCGATCGCGCAGCTCCTCGCCGAGGCGCTGACGCTGACCGCACTGCTCGGGGCGTTACTCAAGGACCCGACCGGCCAGATGACGCTCCAGGCACAGACCGAGGGCGGGATCGTCGACTTGCTCGTCTGCGACTACCTCGGCGGCGAGCTGCGCGGCTATGTCAAGCATGACGCCGCGCGGCTCGCCGATGCGGGGCCAAGCCCATCGCTGTTCGCGCTGTTCGGCAAGGCCTATCTCGCGATTACCTTCGACCAGCCGGCGACGGACGAGCGCTATCAGGGAATCGTCCCGCTTGAAGGGGACAGCCTTGCGGCGGCGGCACAAGCCTATTTCAACCAGTCAGAGCAGATCCCCTCGCTGGTGCGCCTTGCCGCGCGCCGCGACGAGGCCGGTCACTGGCACGGCGGAGGGCTGCTGTTCCAGCACCTGCCCGAGGGCGAGGAAGGGCGCGAGCGGCTGCATACCCGGCTCGATCATCCCGACTGGCCACACGTCGCGGTCCTCGCCGGTTCGGTCAAGCCCGAGGAACTTACCGATCCCGAGCTTCCGCTCGAGGCGCTGGTGTGGCGCCTGTTCCACGAGGAAGAGGAGGTGCGCACGCTCGAACCGGTGATGCTGTCGCGCGGCTGCCGCTGCGACCCCGCCTATGTCCGCTCGGTGATCGCCCGCTTTCCCGACGACGAGCGTGAGCAGATGAAGGGCGACGACGGCGTAATCCGGGTCGATTGCGCTTTTTGTGCGACGAGCTTCCCGATCCACTTCGATGAGGCCGGGGTCGCATAGGCGCGAGACTTGCGCCATGTTATGCCGCCGCAATGAACGGGGCAAAGGGACGATTCGGGTTGGCGGTCGGCGCGTTGGCGCTGCTTGGCGCTGTGCCTGAGCCGTCCAGCCCGCGCGGGGCACAGCCTGGGCTGTGGGACGTCAGCCTCAGCGCGACCGGCAATCATTCGCACCGCCTGTGCCTTCCCGATCCGATGATTCTGACTCAGTGGGAGCATCGCGCAGCGGCCTGTACGCGAGTCATACTGAGCGAACATGGGACCAGCGCGACGGTCCACTACACCTGCACTGGCGGGGGCTTCGGCCAGTCGGTGATCACGCTGGTGACGCCGCGCTCGATCAAGGTCGAAACCCAGGGCATCGCGGGCGACTTGCCGTTCGCTTACTCGCTTTATGCACGCCGAGCAGGCAACTGTTCGCCGCGTTAAGCTTGTGTTTACCACGGACGGCGTAGCAGCGGCGGGTGCCGGTTTGCGCACGCTTTCCTCCCAATCGGGTGTACGCCCGAACCTGGGCCGCCCCGCTCCCCTTTGCGCGGCGGCCCTATTTTTGTCGCCAAGAGGGCGGTAGAGGCGCAGCGATGCTCTATTCCTCCATCACGGCGAAGTCGGAAGGCTGCGCCGTCGTCCTTGTGTCTGACGCGGCCGCTTTCGGGGTCGTGCTGTGACCAAGCGCGCGGTCGTGCTGTTGTCGGGCGGGCTCGATTCGATGGTGTGCGCTGCCTTGGCGCGCGAGCAGGGGTTCGCCGTGCTCGCACTGACGGTCGATTATGGCCAGCGCCACCGTGTCGAGCTTGACGCCGCCCGCGCGATCGCTGCTCACCTTGCCGAGCGCCATGTAATCCTGCCGATCGACCTGGCTGTGTTCGGCGGGTCGGCGTTGACCGCCGACATTGCCGTGCCGAAGGGCGGGGTCGAGGACGGCATCCCGGCAACCTATGTGCCCGCGCGCAACACGGTTTTTTTAAGCCTGGCGCTGGCATGGGCCGAGGCGGCGGGCGCGCGCGATCTGTTCGTCGGGGTCAACGCGCTCGATTATTCGGGATATCCCGACTGCCGCCCCGAGTTCATCGAGGCGTTCGAGGCGCTTTCCAATCGCGCGACCAAGGCGGGGGTTGAGGGCGATCGATTCACCGTCCACGCGCCGCTGCTCCACCTGACCAAGGCCGTTATTGCGCGCGAAGCTGCGCGGCTCGGGCTGGACGCCGGGATGAGCCACAGCTGCTATGACCCTGCTCCCGACGGCGGGGCATGTGGGCTGTGCGATGCATGCCGACTTCGCGCGCGGGGGTTCGCGGAGGCCGGAATCGCCGACCCCACGCGCTACGACGCGGCATGAGCTATGCCGTTAAGGAAGTCTTCCTGACGCTGCAGGGCGAGGGCCTTCAAAGCGGGGCGCGCGCGGTGTTTCTGCGCTTTGCCGGGTGCAACCTGTGGTCGGGTCGAGAAGAGGATCGCGCGGCGGCGATATGCTCTTTCTGCGACACTGATTTCGTCGGGGTGGACGGTGCTGGCGGCGGCAAATTCGCCACTGCGGATGCGCTTGCTGCGGCGGTTGAGGCGCTGTGGGGCGCGGGGGCCAACCAGCGTCTCGTGGTGGTTACCGGGGGCGAGCCAATGCTCCAGTTCGATGCCGCCCTGCTCGAGGCGCTCCACGCGCGCGGGTTCCACGTGGCGATGGAGAGCAATGGCACGCTCGCCGCCGATCCTCGTCCGGATTGGCTGTGTATCAGCCCCAAGGCGGGGAGCGAGCTTGTCCAGCGCTCGGGCGATGAACTCAAATTGGTATGGCCCCAGCACGGCATCAATCTCGATGATCTCGAACAGTGCGAATTTGCGCACTTCCTCATTCAGCCAATGGATGGAGCCGACGCCAAGGCGGCGCTTGAACAATCGATTGCTATCGTCATGGCCCGGCCGAAGTGGCGGCTGACGCTCCAAGCTCACAAGGTTGTCGGGTTGCCCTGAACTCGTGGGACGATAGCCTCGTCAACGCAGGCATTTCGCCTTCACCTGGCCCTGCCGGTCATAGCAATTGTCCGGCAAACGGATCTCGGCGAGTGGGACATAGAGCCCGCGCACGCCCCACAGCGGATCGCCGGTGGACACGAGGCTATTCCTTAGCGAGCGCATGTTGGCCTGGGCGAAGGTCAGCAGGCCCCCCCGCGGGACGAAGCGCAACTCCTTGCCAATCGCACCTGCCTGATTGCAGAAGCCGCGCTGGGCGTAGAGCGTTGACCAGCCATTGTAGCTGCGTGTGTCATACTGGTTGAGCGCCTGCATCGCCGCGCGGCTCATCGCGGGGGCCCTGCCCTTCGCTGCAACGACCGCGCCGCCGCCGCTGCGCGCAAAATAGCCGGTGAGCGTCTGATAAGCCGCCGCAAGTTCGCCGCGATGGTCGGTGATCATCGCATTATAGTTGGCGGTCGTGTCGAGGAAGGGCGAATGCGCGCACTGCAACGCGGCGACATTGAGGCCCGATCGGAGGCCCCACACCATCGCGGCCGAATATTCCTCGGGGGTCGCGCCGGGAAGCGGAAGGCCGAGGCCCGGCTCGCTGCCCGACACCACCTCGCCGGTGAAAGAAGGTGGGACGATATAGCTCTGGGTTGGCGCTATGCTCGATACACCCAGTGAGGCAGCCGTCGCGACGAGCGCGAGGGAATGAAATTTCCGGACCAAACTCGACACCTTCTCACGAGGACGGCCGTTCGCGCGGGCGGCCCTTGAAGTCTCAAAGCCTAGGCGATTGGCGCCGCGTGACAAGTGCGGCAGGAAAAAGGGGCTGCCGGATATGTCCGTCAGCCCCTTGATTTTAGTGCCAGCGGGGCGGACCCCGGCTGGCGACCCTTGCTCCAACCGACGCCAGGCGTCGGCTGGACGCGATTACATCGCGTTGTTGGTCGTGGTGGTTGTCGTCTCGGTGGTGTTCATCATCATGTTGCTGTCGCCAGCCATGTTGCCACCCATGTTCGACGAAGCATCAACCGCAGTGGTGTCGGCCGTGGTAATATTCTCGGTCGTCATGTTGGTATCGACCGTCATCGTGTTATTCGCGGCGTCCTTGCTGCTGCAAGCAGATACCGCCAGGGCCGCACCAGCGACCAGGATCAGAGCACGCATTCAGAAACTCCCTTGATTATTAGATCTGGATCGGAGGACCCCCCGCTTCCCAAATCGAGGCGACAATAGGCGAAAAGTCCGCCGCGCCTCAAGCATCTTTCCGAAAGCTGCTCAAAACCGCCAGAAATTGAGGAAATTCTGCCTTCAATGCGTCGTCAAGGAGGTGCATTGAGGTGGCTTTGCCAAGCGTTGCGAGGCTGGTGACGCCAAAGTCGCTGATTCCACACGGGATGATGCCGCCGAAGTGGGCAAGATCGGGTGAAACATTGACGGCAAACCCGTGCAGCGTGACCCAGCGCCTCACGCGCACGCCGATCGCGGCGATTTTGGCCTCGTCGGCACCGACCCCGACCCACAGCCCGATCCGCCCAGGTTCGCGCCGCGCCGCAACGTCGAGGCGGGATAACGCGGCGATGAGCCAGCCCTCCAGGCTATGCACGAAATGGCGGACGTCGCGCCCGCGCGCGTCGAGATCGAGGAGGAGGTAGCCGACGCGCTGGCCGGGACCGTGATAGGTGTAGCGGCCACCACGGCCGGCCTCGAACACCGGAAAGCCTTGCGGGTTAAACAGCTCGTCCGGGGCGGCGCTGGTGCCGGCGGTGAACAGCGGGGGGTGCTCAAGCAGCCAGACCAACTCCGAGGCGGTGCCCGCGCGGATTGCGGTGGCGCGCTGCTCCATCGCAGCCAGCGCGTCGGGGTAGGGGATTGGCCTCGCCGCAACGCGCCATTCGGGCGCGGGGAGGGTCATCGCGCAGACCTGACAGAGGGCAAGCGCCAAGCAGCGGTCGATTGCCAGAGCGCGGCTGGCCCCGCATAGGAGCGCCGCCGCCGTGCAGAGGAGGAGTATTTGCCCAACCTGTCGATTTCCCGGGCGTGGGAAGAAACCACCGCATTCGTCGCGCGCGAGGCGCGGCTGCTGGTGCCCCTCGCCTTGGCATTGCTGTTCCTGCCGGGGGTAATCACCGGTCTTGCCGCGCCGCGCGGGCAGCAGGATCTCAACGGATCGACGCTCAACATGCTGCTGTTCTTCGCCGAAGTGCTGATCGGCGTGATCGGGCAGATCGCGATCGCGCGGCTGGCACTTGGCCACCGTGAGCCGCTGGGGCAGGTCATCGGGCATGCCGCGCTTCGCTTGCCCGCGCTGCTCGGGTCGGCACTGATCATCATCCTGCCCCTGTCGCTGGCGTTGTTCGCGGCGATGGGCGCGGCGGGCGCCATCACCACGCAGGGGAACTCGGCGAATCCGCTTGCGGCGATGCTGTTATTGCTGGCGATGACGATTTTGCTCGTGGCACTGATCATTATCATCGCGCGCTGTCTGCTCAACACCGCGATTGCGGCGGTCGAGCGGGGCGGGCCGATCCAAATTCTCAAACGCGGCTTCGCGATGACCCGCGGACAGGTGCTTCGGCTGATCGGCGCGCTGTTGTTGTTCGCGATCGGCGGTGGCATCGCCATCGTGGCGTTGACGAGCGTAGTCGGCCTTGGCGTGACATTGACGCTGGGCAAGCCCGAGCCATGGACCGTGGCGGCGCTACTCATCGCGCTTGCCGGAGCAGCGGCGCAGGCGCTGTTGGGAACCTTGTTCACGATCTGCTTCGCGCGGCTCTATGCACAGCGCGCAGAGGGCGCGGCGGGCGTGCCAAGCACTGCGATCTGAGGCGCGCAATCGAGGGGCAGGACCCGGGTCAGTCGCGGGTCGGTGAACCGCTCGACGGCGCGCTTGTAGGGGATGAAGCCGGCGCGGCGGTAGACTGCGAGTGCGGCGGGGTGGTCGAGCGTGCAGGTGTGGACATGCACGCGACTGACCCCGGGCCGCGCCCAAGCCCGCGAGACCGCCTCGGCGAGGAGCCAGCGACCGTGGCCATGTCCGGCGAGGGGCGGGACCAAGCCCACGAAGGTTAATTCGCATTCCTCGTCGTTGCGAAAGTCGAGTTCGAGCAACCCGACTTCATCGTTAGCCTCATCGATGACCGCCAAAACCTGGTAGGCGGGATCGTTCAACACCACGCCAAGCTCCGCGTCGCCGAGCAGCAGGCGCGAGAACCACAGCCACGGCGCGCCAACCTTGCGAAACAGTGCGCGGTAGGACTCTAAGTCCATCCCGAAGCACGGTTTGAGGCGGAGCGCCGAGGGCGGGATATCTTCCGCGGGACGCGCGCGCATCTCGAGGTAGGTGACCACTGCGGCGAGTTCTGTGGGACCAAGCAACTCGAGACTCATGCCCAGCGCGCCAGCGGGGGCAGGCTCATCAGGATCGCATCGATGTTCCCGCCGGTCTTGAGCCCGAACAGCGTTCCGCGGTCGAAGAGCAAGTTGAACTCGACGTAGCGCCCGCGATACTCAAGCAGCCGCTGCCGGTCCTCCTCGCTGAAGGGCATTCCCATTCGTGCCCGGACGATCGCGGGGAAAACATCGAGAAACGCCTCGCCGATATCGCGCGTGAAGGCGAAGTGCGCGTCGAAATGACCTTCGAGTCGATCATAGAAGATGCCGCCGACTCCGCGGGCGACGTTGCGGTGAGGGAGCCAGAAATACTCCTCCGCCCATTTCGAAAAGCGCGGGTAGAAGGTCGGATCATGTGCAGCGCAGGCGGCGCGGAGGCGGGCGTGGAAGCTCGCAGTGTCCTGGTCGTTGGGAATTGCCGGGTTGAGGTCGGCACCCCCGCCGAACCAGCGCTTCTGCGTCGTCAGGAAGCGCGTGTTCATATGGACTGCCGGGACATGGGGATTGGCCATGTGCGCGACGAGGCTGATGCCCGTTGCGAAGAAGCTTCGGTCGTCCTCGGTGCCGGGGATGGTCGCGGCGAACTCTGGTGAAAGGAGGCCGCCGACGCTGGAGACGTTGACCCCAACCTTCTCGAATACCCGCCCGGTCATCTGCCCGCGCACACCCCCACCGCCGGGCGTTTGATTCCCTTGGCCGTCATCTTCGGTCCGGCCCCAAGGCGTGTAAGCGAAGGCCGCATCGGACCCCGCCTCGCGCTCGATCGTCTCGAACTCGGCGCAGATCCGGTCGCGCAGTGCCTCGAACCAGCTTCGCGCCGCTTGTTGCTGATCGTCGAGCGGATTCATGACGGCAGGCTTCCCGTCTGGCGCAATGCTTCCGCAAGCGCGATCGCGGCGGAGGTGGCGAGGTTGAACGAGCGGACTTCGGTGCGGATCGGAATCTTGAGCCGTGTCGCGCAGGCGGCGGCGACCTCGGGCGGGACCCCTGCGCTCTCCTGACCGAACAGGAGGATGTCGTTTGTGTCCAGCTGCGCGTCGAAGATCGAACTCGACGCCTTGGTCGTCAGGAGGACCAAACGCGCTTCCTCATGCGCCGCGCGGAATGCCTCGAACCCGGCGTGGCGGCGGACCTCGACATGGTCGATATAGTCCATCGCGGTGCGTCGGACTCGCGCGTCGTCCCAGGCGAAACCCATCGGCTCGATCAAATCGATGCCGACCCCGAAGCAGGCCCCGAGGCGAAGTATCGCGCCGACGTTGCCGGCGATCTCGGGCTGATAGAGCGCAATCCGCATGGGCTTCGCTTAGGCAGCGGCGCCACGGCTAACAAGGGCGGGGCTTTTTGGCGTTTGCATCGCGGGGGCGAAACGCTATCAGGCGCGCCAACCGCCCCCGGCTTCGGGGCGCGGCACTTCATTCTGTCCGGCCGCGCGCGCGACCGGACGCTGGTCTTAAGGGTGAGCATGGCCACGCTGGGAACTACATCGAAGGACGCACCGGCCGCGGTCGACGATGGGGGCGTTCGCCGTCGCGACGTCCTCAACATCGCCGCCGTCAGCTTCGCCGGGATTGGCGCCGTTGCCGCGATTGCGCCGATGGTGGTGCAGATGGCGCCCTCGGCCGACGTGCTCGCGATGGCCTCGACCGAAGTCGACGTATCGAAGATCCAGCCAGGCCAGGCGATCAAGACGAGCTGGCGCAAGCAGCCAGTCTTCATTCGCAACCTCACGCTCAAGGAAATCGCCGAGGCCAATGCGGTCGATGTGTCGAGCCTGCGCGATCCGCAAACGCTTGCTGAGCGGACCAAGCCGGGCAAGCAGAATTGGCTGATCACGCTTGGCGTCTGCACCCATCTCGGCTGCATCCCGCTGGGCACCGGCGAAGGTGAGAACAAGGGGCCGTTCGGGGGCTATTTCTGCCCTTGTCATGGCTCCGCCTATGATACCGCCGCGCGCATCCGCAAGGGTCCTGCGCCCAAGAATCTGATGGTTCCGGTGTATGAGTTCAGTTCACCGACCGTCGTCAAAATCGGCTAAGGGAAGCATATCGTCATGAGCTTTGGCTGGGCCCGCGAATATGAACCCAAGACGGAGTTAGGCCGCTGGTTCGACCAGCGGCTGCCGTTCCCGCGTCTTGTCTACGGGTCGCTTGGCGGCGGGTATCCGGTACCGCGCAACCTCAATTATTTCTGGAATTTCGGCGTACTGTCGGGGCTGATGCTGACCGTTCAGATCGTCACCGGAATCGTCTTGGCGATGCATTATTTCGCGAGCGCCGACGGTGCGTTCAACAGCGTCGAGAGCATCATGCGCGACGTTAACGCCGGCTGGATGCTGCGTTATGCCCACGCCAATGGCGCCAGCATGTTCTTCGTCGCGGTCTATATCCATATTTTCCGCGGCCTCTATTTCGGCAGCTACAAGGCGCCGCGCGAGCTGGTCTGGATGCTCGGGTTGGTAATCTACCTGTTGATGATGGCGACCGCTTTCATGGGCTATGTCTTGCCCTGGGGGCAGATGTCCTATTGGGGCGCTCAGGTCATCACCGGCTTTTTCTCGGCCTTTCCGATCGTCGGGGAGCCGCTGCGCATTTTCCTGCTCGGTGGCTATGCGCCCGATCAGGCCGCGCTCAACCGCTTCTTCTCGCTCCATTATCTACTGCCGTTCGTGATCGCCGGCGTGGTCATCCTTCACATCTGGTCGCTGCATATTCCAGGCTCGGGGAATCCGACCGGGGTCGACGTCAAGACCGAGAAGGACACGCTCCCGTTCCACCCCTTTTATACGGCGAAGGACGGCTTCGGGGTCGGGGTATTCCTGATCCTCTATGCGATCTTCATCTTCTTCCTGCCGAACTATCTTGGCCATGCCGATAATTATATCCCGGCCAACCCGCTCTCGACGCCGGCGCACATCGTCCCCGAATGGTATTTCTGGCCGTTCTACGCAATCCTTCGCTCGTTTACGGTTGATCTCAGCATTCCCTTCACCGCGATCGTGCTGGCCCCGGCCAAGCTGCTCGGCGTACTGGCAATGTTCAGCTCGATCCTGCTGTTGTTCTTCCTGCCATGGCTCGACACATCGCCGGTCCGCTCGGGCAACTATCGGCCGATGTTCAAGCGCTTCTTCTGGCTGCTGGTCGCCGATGTGGTTGTGCTGGGCTATATCGGCGGGGCCGAGCTGACCCCATTCCATACCGCGCTCGGGCAGCTGACGTCGGCTTATTATTTCGCGCATTTTCTGATCATCTTGCCGTTGGTCGCCAAGTTCGAGCGGCCCGATCCACTGCCCTCGTCAATCTCGGCGTCGGTGCTTCATGGCGAGGCTGAGGAAAGCGCTCCTTATGGGCTCGCCCAAACGCACGGCGCACCAGCGCCGGCCGCCGCCGAATAAAGGACGAGCGACCAATGGTCCGTTTCATTGCATTTCTTGTCGGGCTCGGCTTTGCCGGGATGCTGCTCCTGTCGCTGCTCGTGAACGGGATCAGCGCGATCAAGGATCCGGCCGCCGCCACGGTTGAGCACAGCTTCCACAAGGAGCCGAAAGAGCTGCACCTCGCCAGCGACGGACCGTTCGGCAAGTTTGACCGGCAGCAACTGCAGCGTGGCTTCCAAGTCTACAAGGAAGTCTGCTCGGCCTGCCACTCGATGAAGCTCGTGGCGTTCCGCGACCTCCGCCAACTCGGATATAGCGAAGCCGAAGTGAAGGCGATCGCCGGCCAGTGGTCGACCGAAGTCCCGTCGATCAACCCCGACACGGGTGAGCCCGCGACCCGCAAGGCAACGCCGGCGGATCATTTCCCGAGCCCCTACGCCAATGAGACGGCGGCGCGCGCGGCCAACAACAACGCCCTCCCGCCCGACTTCTCCCTGATCACCAAGGCGCGTGAGGGTGGGGCTCCGTACGTCTACTCGCTCCTCACCGGCTATGCCGACCAGAACGGCTATAAGAACGAACATGGCGAGGATTTGCTCGCTGCGTTCCCCGACGCGAAGACGCCCAAGGGCCTCTACTTCAACCCTTACTTCGCGAATCTCAACGTCGCGATGCCGCCGCCGCTCGTCAGCGACGGGCAGGTGACCTACACCGATGGCACCCCGTCGACCAAGGAGCAGAATGCCAAGGACGTCGCGGCGTTCCTGGTGTGGACCGCCGAGCCCAAGCTGGAAGCGCGTCACGCGACGGGGATAACGGTGCTGATCTTCCTGATCATCGCGACGATCCTCGCCTATCTGAGCTATCAGAACATCTGGGCGGAAGCGAAGCGCAAGGTGGCCCCGACCCCGCCTGACGCTTGACGTCAGGCCGGGCGGCGCTCGATCAGCACGATCGAGATGAACCGCATCACTTCGGTGCCGTCCTGGTTGACGACGCTGGTCTGTGCGCGATAGCTGCCCAGCCCCGGTTTCGAGCGTGACGGAGTCTTTTCAAGGATCGTCCCGCGCACGCTGATTCGATCGCCGGGGTAGACCGGTTTCAACCAGCGTAGTTCGTCGATGCCGGGTGACCCGAGTCCCGCCTGATGTTTCTCGGCATGGTGACGGACAATCACGCCCATCGTCATCGCGGCGGTATGCCAGCCGCTCGCCGCGATTCGCCCGAAATGGGTCTTGGCGGCTTCTTCGTCACTCAGGTGGAATGGCTGCGGGTCATATTTGCGCGCGAATTCGAGGACTTCCTCGCGGGTGACGTCGTAGTGGCCGAACTGCTGTTCGACCCCGACCTGAAGGTCCTCGAAATAGATCATGGCCTGCTCCGTCAGACGTTGAACTTGAAGTGGAGGACGTCGCCGTCCTTGACGACATATTCCTTGCCCTCCTGGCGAAGCTTGCCCGCGTCGCGTGCCCCGGCTTCGCCACCCAGCGCTACATAATCGTCATAGGCGATGGTCTCGGCGCGGATGAAGCCACGTTCGAAGTCGGAGTGGATTTCTCCTGCCGCCTGCGGACCCTTGCGGCCCTTTTCGAGGGTCCAGGCGCGGGCTTCCTTGGGGCCGACGGTGAAGAAGGTCAGCAAGTGGAGGAGGTCGTAGCCGGCGCGGATGACGCGGGCGAGGCCAGTTTCGGACAAGCCCATTTCCTCAAGGAAGACGAGCCGTTCGTCCATGTCCATGGTGACGAGGTCGGCCTCGATCGCGGCCGAGACGACGACGGCGTTGGCGCCCTCGGTCTTGGCCTTGGCGAATACCGCGTCGGACAGGGGATTGCCCTTGGCGGCGTCGTCTTCGTTGACATTGCAGACGTAGAGGACGGGTTTGGCGGTGATCAACTGGGCCTGGGCGAAGGCGCGCTCTTCCTCCTCGTCCTTGGGGACGGTCAGGCGGGCGGGCTTGCCTTCGCGGAGCAGTTCTAGTGCCTGTCCGAGCACCGAAGCGGCGATCTTCGATTCCTTGTCGCCTTGGGTGCCCTTCTTGACCAGATTGGGAACCCGCCTTTCGAGGCTTTCGAGGTCGGACAGGAGGAGCTCGGTCTGGACGATTTCGGCGTCGGCGATCGGGTCGACCTTGTTGGCGACATGCTGGATATCGTCATTCTCGAAGCAGCGCAGGACGTGAACGATCGCGTCGACCTCGCGGATGTTGCCGAGGAACTGGTTGCCGAGCCCTTCGCCCTGCGACGCGCCTTTCACCAGTCCGGCGATATCGACGAAACCCAATTGGGTCGGGATGATCTTGGCCGAGCCAGCGATCTTCGCGAGCGTGTCGAGGCGCGGGTCGGGGACCGAAACCTGCCCGACATTGGGCTCGATCGTGCAGAAGGGATAGTTGGCCGCCTGAGCCGCCTGGGTTTCGGTCAGCGCGTTGAAGAGGGTCGATTTGCCGACGTTGGGCAGGCCGACGATGCCGCATTTGAAGCCCATGGTTCGCTTTCGGGGAAGGTGAGGAGAGGTTTGGCGCGGCCCTACACGGGGCTCAGGCGAAATTGAAGCTGATGCTGAGGCGGTCGGCCTTGGCGGTGCCGGGGAGAACTTCGTGGCGGAGGTAGCTTTCCCACAGGAGGAGCAGGCCCGGGCGCGGGGAAACGGTGACGAAAGTGCGGCGGTCGTCGGGGGCGTCGGGGCGGCGTAGGGGGGCGGCCATCATCTGGGTCAGGCGCGGGTCCTCGAAGCGGATCGCGCCAGCGTTAGGGGGGACTTCGATGTAAAGCGTGCCCGAGAGGATCGAGTGGGGGTGAATGTGTCCACTATGTTGTCCACCGCTTTTCAACAGATTTACCCACAGGCTGTCGAGCTTCGGCTTGCGGGGGAGGTCAAAGGCGAGGTTGGCAGCGAAGGTGGCGGCGTGCTTGACGAGAAGCTTCGCGAGGTCGGCGAAGGCGGGGTCGCGACGGGGCAGGTCGGCGAGCGAGGCGTAACTAGTGTAGCCCCTGTAGCCATGGTCGCGGCTCCAGCGGCGGCCGGCATTGTCGTCCTCGGCCAGCGTGCGGATCGAGTGGGCGAGCTCGACCTGGAGGCGCTCGTCGGTGAGATCAGCTTCGTAGAGCAGGGTAGGGAAGAGCGCTCGGGTGATCACGAGCGATGTCCGGTGATTGGCCGACCAGAGGCTTTTGTGCGCGTCGTGTGGACAGCGCGGACGGTGTGGCGAGTTTTTCGGGACCGCGTCGTTGGTGTCCATATTGCCAAGGGGCTGCGGTTCCAGATTGGGCGATGGATGGGTTGCGAGAGCATCGCTCGATCCAAGCATATCTGCGGGGTTGTAGGACAGGAAAATCATTGGCCAGCTTTCAGCGCGCCGCATCGGGATACTGGTTTTTGGCTCCTGCGCCGAGTTGCGCGCTCCTGCCATTCCCGCTTGCGGTAAATAGTGGAGGGCGTATCCGGAGGCGCCGCTGCCGTTCCGGCTGCGCGATCGGCGAGGTGCATTGTCATGATGATGAAGAGATTGGCGCTACTAGGCAGTGCGATTGCGATTGTCAGCGCGTGCAGCAAGCTTCCCTCGGACGATGCCAACGGCAGCGCGACAACCGCGCCTGCTACTACCACGCCAGCGGCCCCGGCGACGCGGACGCGCGGCGTGCTTGAGACGGTCGGTGCGGATTCGCTCGGGATCAAGACGTATGACGGCAAGTCGGTTATGGTGCCGATCGCGGCGGACACCAAGTTCGCGTGGGTCGTCGCGTCGAGCCTGGCCTCGCTAAAGTCGGGCGACTTCGTCGGCACGGCGACGACGGGACCCGACGATTCGCTCCGCGCCGTCGAGCTGGTGATCTTCCCCGAAGCGATGCGCGGATCGGGCGAGGGGCATTATGGATGGGACGTGCCGGGCGTCGTCGCTTCCGCTGGCGGGAGCGCCAACGGCTCGAGCGGGATGACCAACGGGACGGTCCAGCAGAGCGGGATGACCAACGGCACGGTCCAGCAGCAGAGCGGAATGACCAACGGAACGGTGACGGGCGGCACCGGAAAGCCTGGCGAGACGACCCTGACGATCGGCTACAAGGGCGGGACGGCCAAGGTGCTGGTCCCCGTTGGCACCCCGATCGTGCGGTTCGAGCCGACCGAGCGGTCGGTGCTCGCCAAGGGACAGAAATTATTCGTCGTCGAGGCGCCGGGCGCGAAGGGCGCGAAGTTCGTCGCGGTCGGCAAGGATGGGGTCATGCCGCCGATGTAGGTGAGGACGACCGACGATCCGAGTTCAGCTTGATCCCTGCCTTCGCCGCTTGTGCGTCATCACCCAGATTTCATCACGGCCTTTGTCCGGAGGCGTGGCCACACGCATCGACACGGCCAGTGCTGGCTTCGCGACGGGCGGCAAGGTGGGTGGAATGGCCGAGGTGATGGTGAAAGTGATGCCCGTGAGGAGCGCCGCGATGCCGAGGCCGATCGCCTTGCCCCAGCTAGGGTGATACCAGGGCGTCGACGCTTCGGCGCGGGGCGTCGGTCCAGTCCACACCGGCCTCGGGCGCGGGGCAGGAGACGACGGTGAGGCGGTCGCCCGCGGTCTTGATCGAGGGTGCCGCTGCCAATCATAGGCGGCGCGCTTCGCCGTGTCGCGAAGGCAGGCATAGGCTTCGTTGATCATCGTCGCGTTGGCGGCCGCTTCCTCCGAAGCATTGAGATCGGGATGGTAGCGGCGCATGAGCGCACGGTAGGCCGCCTGTACGGCCGCGCGATCGGCCCCCGGAGCGACGCGCAGAACCGCGTAATAGTCTTCGCCTGGCGGCATGGCCCTACGATAGCGGTCACGGCGTCGTCGTCAACGCGGGGGTTTAGCCCTGCATCCTCAACGCGACTTCGTTCATGAAGCGGATGTCGTCACCCGCCGACAACGCTTCGGCTTCGCTGGCGATGGCGGCGAGGAGGTCGCTGAGGGCTTCCATTTCGCTCTTGGCGTAGTTGCCGAGCACGTGGCCGGTGACTCGCGCCTTGTCGCCGGGGTGGCCGATGCCGATGCGCAGGCGACGGAAGTCGGGGCCGAGGGAAGCGTCAATCGAGCGCAGGCCGTTGTGCCCGGCAAGGCCACCGCCCGTGCGGACTTTTACCTTCATCGGGGCAAGGTCGAGTTCGTCGTGGATGGCGGTGAGGGCGGAGACGTCGAGCTTGTAGAAATGGAGCGCGGCCTGAACCGCGTCGCCGCTGTCGTTCATGAAGGTCTGGGGCTTGAGCAGCAGGACGCGGGTTGAACCGAAGCGGCCTTCGCTGATGAGGCTGCGAAATTTCTTCTGCCATGGGCCGAAGTCGTGAATCGCGGCGATCGCGTCGGCAACCATGAAGCCGACATTGTGGCGGTGGAGCGCGTACGCCGCGCCGGGGTTGCCGAGGCCGGCCCAGATTTGCATGGTGGGCCTCCTTTGTGGGGGTGGGGGTGAAGCGATGCCGTCATCCCGGACTTGATACGGGACCTACCTGCCTCTTCGTAACAGAAAGAAGGTAGGTCCCGGATCAAGCCCGGGATGACGATAAGGGCTAGGCGTCGTCGCCCTCGGCGGTTTCTTCACCGACCACAGGGACTTCGCTCGCCGAGGGAGCGTCATCGCTGTCGCCTTCCTCGGACTTGAGCGCTGACGGAGCGACGATCGTGGCGATTGTGAAATCCCGGTCGTCGATCGCCGACTTGCTGCCCTTGGGCAGGGTGACGTTCGAGATGTGGATCGAATCACCGACGTCGAGGCCCTTGAGGCTGATCTCAATCTGTTCGGGGATTTCGGACGCGTCGCAGACCAGCTCGAGGTCGTGGCGGACGAGGTTGAGGACGCCCCCGCGCTTGATCCCGGGCGACAGTTCCTCGTCGATAAAGTGGACCGGAACGTTGACGTGGACCTGGCTGTGTGCGCCGATGCGCAGGAAGTCGACGTGGATCGGACGGCTCGATACCGGGTGGAACTGGACGTCCTTGGGCAGCGTGCGGTGGGGGGTGCCGCCGGCATCGACCATGATCACCGAGTTCATGAAGTGGCCGCTCGAGAGCATCTTGGTGAGGAGCTTCTCCTCGACGTGGATGGACAGGGCTTCCTTCTTGTCGCCGTAGATTACGGCGGGGACCCGGCCCGAGCGGCGAAGTTCACGGGAGGCTCCCTTGCCAGCCCGGTCGCGCGATTCGGCGGGCAGCGTCAGCTGTTCGCTCATGTTGATGTTCCTTGTGTTCGTTCAGATGCCCGCCCCGACGCCTCCAGGGATGGTGTTCGGTGGGCGCGTGCGCCTGTAGCGGTGGAGGGGCGTGAAGGCAAGGTTGGGCCTTCGAGTGGCGCGGGCTATTGCACTCGAGTCACCTTGTAACCCTGTGACTGGAGCAGGTTGATGACCGACTCGTCGCCCGCCAGATGGCCAGCGCCGACCGCGACCATGACCGTGCCGGGCTGCTGCATACGCTGCTCGATCCAGCGGCTCCAGTTGGCGTTGCGGCGGGAGAGGAGTGCGGCCTTGAGTTCGGGCGAGTCGGCAAGGTCGGCGTTGAAGCTGCGCGCGATCCCCGCGACGTCGCCGCGGCCCCAGCTCGACAGCATGTCGGCAAATTCGCCGCGCACCTTGTCGGGCTCGCTGATCGCCCCCTCGAGGAAGGCGCGCTGGGCGCCGACGCTAAGGGTGTTGAAGAAGCCAAGCTGCTCGCTGTTGGTTTCGAGCTGGCCGACAGGCTTGCCCGCGCCCTCGAATTCCTTGCGCAGCGCGGGTTCGACCCCGGCCTCGCCCTTGAGGCCGAGCGAGCGGAATTGGGTGCCGACAAGGGTGAAAGCCGCCGCCCAGGTCTTCATCTTGTCGAAATAGGTGGCCGGGATGCCGCTGGCCTTGATCGCGGTGGCGAGTTGCGGGCGAAGCGCGGGGTCGACGCGGTTGGCAAGCGGGGGGAGGTTCTCGGCGAACCCGACCTGGCCGAGCTCGGCGGCGAGTTTCTCGGGGTGCTTGTCGTCGATCAATGTCTCGACATAGAGCTGGCCCGATTTGGAAACTGCGTCGGTGATTGCCGGAGTTTCCCAACGGTAGCCGGGGGGCAGCAAGTGGAAAGTGCCGAACAAATAGATGTTCGTGTCGGCGTCCGACACTTGCCACATCGCCGGGCGGACCGCTGGCGGCCGGGCGTCGGCCGTGGTCGAAGTTGCCGCAGCAGCGACGCCGAGCAGGCCGAGGACGCGCCCCGCCAATGTCTTGAAACGCATGTCCCGGAATTCCTCGTGATCGGCTTTCGCACGCAATGTAGGAACGCGCAGGCTTAACGTCCACTTGACGGGGGCCGGACTTGAAGCCGCGCGGTGCATCCGCCAAAGCCGCAGCCCATGACCGCGCCGCTTTCGTTCCAGGACCTGATCCTGACCCTCCACCATTATTGGAGCGAGCGGGGGTGCGTCATCCTCCAGCCTTATGACATGGAGATGGGGGCGGGGACGTTTCATCCGGCGACCGTTTTGCGCGCACTGGGTCCGGACCCGTGGAAATGCGCTTATGTCCAGCCCTGTCGGCGCCCGACCGACGGGCGCTATGGCGAGAACCCCAACCGGCTGGGGGCCTATTATCAGTATCAGGTGATGCTGAAGCCCGCGCCGGCCGAGTTACAGGCGATGTATCTGGGGTCGCTGGATGCGCTCGGGATCGATCCGCTGAAGCACGATATTCGCTTCGTCGAGGATGATTGGGAGAGCCCGACGCTGGGGGCGTGGGGGCTCGGCTGGGAAGTGTGGTGCGACGGGATGGAAGTCACTCAGTTCACTTATTTCCAGCAGGTCGGGGGGTTTGACTGCAAGCCGGTGGCGGGCGAGCTGACCTACGGCCTCGAGCGGCTGGCGATGTATATCCAGGGGGTCGATAATGTGTTCGACCTCAAGTTCAACAATGAGGGCGTGACCTACGGCGACGTCTTCCTCGACAATGAAAAGCAGATGTCGGCCTATCATTTCGAGGTTGCGAACACCGAGGCGCTGTTCGATCTGTTCCGGACGGCGGCTGCGGAGGCGGAGGATTGCCTGACCGCCAAGCTGCCGATTGCGGCCTATGAGCAGGCAATCAAGGCGAGCCACATCTTCAACACGCTGCAGGCGCGCGGGGTGATCTCGGTGGCCGAGCGGCAGGCCTATATCGGGCGGGTGCGCGACCTGGCGAAGGGCGCTTGCGGGGCATGGATGGACGCGAAGGGGTATGCTTCGTGACCGGCAATGATTTCCTTTTGGAACTGTTGTCGGAGGAAATTCCGGCGCGGATGCAGGCCAAGGCGCGCAATGATCTGGCGCGGATGTTTGCGGAAGGATTGGCCAAGGCGGGGCTTGCTCATAGGGCGATCGAAACTTGGTCGACCCCGCGCCGGTTGGCGCTGATCGCTCGCGAGGTGCCGGGGGAGACGCTGGCGGCGCGCGAGGAAGTGAAAGGACCGCGGTCCAGCGCTCCTCCGCAGGCGCTCGAGGGGTTTTTGCGCAAGACGGGGTTGGCACAGGAGCAGCTCGAGGAACGCGACGGGGTCTGGTTCGCGGTGATCGACAAGCCGGGGCGCACGGCGGTCGAGGTGCTGGGCGAGGCAGTCGCCACCATCATTCGGGACTTTCCGTGGCCCAAGTCGATGCGCTGGGGGACGGCGTCGGCGAGCATGAGCGCGCTGCGCTGGGTGCGGCCGTTGCATTCCATCGTGGCGCTGCTCGGCGAAGAAATTGTGCCGGTTGCAGTCGAAGGCGTGACCTGCGGCGCGACCACGCTCGGCCATCGCTTCCATCACCCCGGCCCGATCACCATCGGCGGGGCGCATGATTACGCTGCGAAATTGCGCGCGTGCCATGTGATCGTCGATCATGAGGAGCGCGAAGCGATCGTTCGTGATGGGGCGAAGGCGGCGGCTGCCGCGGCGGGCTATGTGCTGGTCGAGGACGAGGGGCTTGTGGTCGAAAATGCCGGGCTGACCGAGTGGCCGATGCCGTTGCTCGGCACGTTCGACGCCGATTATCTCGATGTGCCGCCCGAAGTGATCCAGCTCACTGCCCGGACCAACCAGAAATATTTCGTGATGCGCGGAGGCGAGGGGCAGCTGGCGCCAGCGTTCGTCTGCACCGCGAATATTGCGGCCAATGATGGCGGCGCGGCGATTGTCGAGGGCAATCGGCGCGTGCTTGCGGCGCGGTTGAGCGATGCGCGCTTCTTCTGGGAACAGGACGTCAAGGTTCCGCTCGAAGAGCAGGCGAAAAAGCTGTCGGGGATCGTGTTTCACGAGAAGCTCGGCACTGTCGCCGACAAGGTCGAGCGGGTGGCCAAGCTGGCACGGTGGCTGGTCGAGGAAGGGATCGTCAAGGGCGCGGCCCCGGCCGATGCCGAGCGCGCGGCGCGGTTGTGCAAGGCGGACCTGGTCACCGGGATGGTCGGGGAATTCCCCGAACTGCAGGGCGTGATCGGCGGCTACCTCGCGGCGGCGCAGGGCGAGAGCAAGGCAGTCAGCGACGCGGTGCGCGATCATTACAAGCCGGTCGGGCAGGGCGATGAAGTGCCGAATGCGCCGGTGACGGTGGCGGTCAGTCTGGCCGATAAGCTCGATATAGTTGCCTCGTTTTTTGCGATCGACGAGCTGCCAACTGGGTCGAAGGATCCGTTCGCCCTCCGCAGAGCAGCGCTAGGTATTCTTTCTCTCGTTCAAATTAACGGTCTCCGGCTGGAGATTGCGCAGTCACTGACAGACGCTACAACCCAACTGCTTTGGCAAGCTGCGGAATCGAATCGAGCTTTCACATGGGACGGGGATGAACCCAACGACCATCTGATCACTGCGCATCCTGAGCGCTTCGAAGTTGATTGGCTCCATCGCGATTGGTATGTTGTCTTTGGTCCGCGGCGCGACCCGTACTCTCCAGTGGGCACAGATGACGAGATGGCTTTCATTGGCCAAGAGGGCGTCAACCTATGGAAGAGCCATTCCCTATTGAAGAATCAACTTTCCACCTTTTTAGCGGACCGCCTGAAAGTCCAGCAGCGAGAGGCAGGGGTTCGGCATGACTTGATCGACGCCGTGTTTGCGCTTGGCGGGGAGGACGATCTCGTTCGGCTGTTGGCGCGGGTGAATGCCTTGCAGGCGTTCGTTGAAACGTCCGACGGAGCCGATCTTCACGCGGGCTACAAGCGCGCGGCGAATATTTTGAAGAAGGAGGGGTGGGGAGACACTCGTCACCCCGGCCTTGAGCCGGGGCCTGCCTTGGTTCCTGACCATGACGGAGGAAGGCGGGTCCCGGGTCAAGCCCGGGATGACGCTTTGGTGGCGGAAGAAGCGCAGTTGGTAGCGGCGCTCGATGCGGCTGAGCCACAGGTTGCGTCCGCAATCGAGGCGGAGGACTTTACCGGGGCAATGACCGCGCTTGCGTCGCTCCGCGCGCCGATCGATGCGTTTTTCGAGGGGGTAACCGTTAACGATCCGCAGCCGGAAATCCGCGAGCGGCGGCTGGCGCTGCTGGGGCGGTTTCGCGACGCGGTTCACCGGGTTGCGGATTTCTCCCGGATCGAGGGGTAGTCGGGTCCCCGGGTCAGGCCCGGGATGACGCCCGGAGCGGCTAGCGGTCGCGGTCGTCGATGATGCCGTCGTCGTTGCGGTCGGCCACCGGGAGGGTGTCGCCCGGGCGGGTGCGGCGGATGTCGTTGCCGACCACCGGGTCCCGGGCAACCACGGCATCGCGCGGAGCGATGACCGGCTGGTCGCGGGCGCGGTCCTTGAGCGCGGCGGCGTGGAGGCTTTCCTGTTCGCGCCAATCCTTTTCGCGCTCGGCGTGGGTCCGCTCCAGTTCCTTGCGGCGGTCAATTTCGCTGTTGTAGCGGGTCTTCCACTTGCGCCCGCCGCCCGAGAACAGGAATCCCCCGACGAGCAGGCCGAGCACGAAGATCAGGGCGACGATGACCCATTGATCGCTGGTGAAACTAAGCATGGTCCGGTTCCTTCGTTCGCGTGAAGCTTAAGCGCGCGTCGCGGCGAAGCGTTCCCGAAACGATTTCCTCGGATGGGGTCCCACAACGAAAACCGCCGCCCCTTCGGTGGAAGGAGCGGCGGTTGTGTGACCCTCTTGCGAGGCATCAATTCAGTCGGACTAGCTTCAAAAGGTTACCCATGAATGAAGCTGTCGTTGATCGAGCAGGCGGCCGGCCCGAGGATGACGATGAACAGCACCGGCAGGATGAACAGGATCAGCGGGATGGTCATGATCGCGGGGAGGCGCGCGGCTTTCTCTTCGGCGCGCATCATGCGGTCGTTGCGGAATTCGGCGGAGAGCACGCGCAGCGCCGAGGCGAGCGGGGTGCCGTATTTCTCGGTCTGGATCATTGTCGTGACGACGCCCTTGACCGCGTCTAGATGGACGCGGGTCGCCAGGTTCTCGAACGCCTGGCGACGCTCCGACAGGAAGCCCAGCTCGATCGCGGTCAGCGCGAATTCGTCGCCGAGTTCGGGATAGGCTTTGCCCAGCTCTTTCGACACACGGTGGAATGCGACGTCGACGGTCAGGCCGGCCTCGGCGCAGATGACCAGCAGGTCGAGCGCATCGGGTAGACCCTTGCGCACCGCTTGCATCCGCTTGTTCGCCTTGTTCTTGAGATAGATCTCGGGCCCTTTGTAACCCAG
>JBDSGJ010000009.1:0-26004 GCA_039919075.1 Sphingomicrobium sp. | reverse complement strand
CCATCTTGGCCCGCGGTCATGCGCGACCGCACACAGAGGCCGGACATATGATCGCAAGCGATCCGATCAAAATATCTGCTCGGGGTTCTTGTAAGCGGGGGTCGTCCACATATGATTTAGTGTCAGCGTGCCATATTGTCCGGCCAGCACAAAATTTCCGGCGGTCGTCGTAAGGTCAGACGTTCCCTGATTGATGCTCGCAATACCGATTACCGCGCCGTTTGGAGCGGCGGCAAAGCCGTCGGCGCCTGGCGAATCCTTGCCGGCGATCCCGCTGTCGGTGCCGGTGCCCAAAATGACGTCACCGCCGGTCGAAGCACCTTCATTGACATGATCCGTATCGCCGAGCGCCACCGGCCCATCGTCGGCGAACCGGATGTTGCCGCCGAGGTCGAGGCTGGCGGTATCGGTGGCGACGTCGTGATCGCCGTCGGTGATGAAGGCGGTGACGTCGAGCGACACCAGGCCATCGGCCAGCGCAACGATATGATCGGCAAAGGGCGTGCCGGTCGGGCTCGGATCGGTCGCCGCAGGATGATCGATCTGCTGATACTGGGTCAGCGTGACCTCGCCCTCATGATCGACCACATTGCTGACCGACAGGGTGAAGATCGTGTTGGCGGTGGTGACCAGACCTTCGCTGGTCGCAGTCGAGCCGGTGACGACTCCATTGGCGTCGACATAAAGCCGGATCGCAACGCCGCCGATGGTCAGGTTCGACGCCGTGCCTTCGGCAACCTTGAGCGACAGGGCAAAGGTGCCATTGACGTCGGGATTCCCACCCAGGGGGCCATCCGCACCATAGTTCGCACTCACCACCGTAAAGGCGCTGTTGAACGCGCCGGTGCTCGTCGCAACGTCGAAGTTCGCGCCGATCGTCAGGGCATCATGCGTCAGCAGGATGTTCGCGGCGCTGTCGGTCACACCGATGTGAAGCGAGGGTGCATCGTCGTGGAAGAGCAGCGACGTGCCGATGTTGACCGTCTGCGAGGCCTTGTCGCCATCGGCGTCGGTCGCGGTCGCGGTCAGCGTGACCAGGTCGGCCGCGCTCAGCGTCGCGGTCTCGTCGGTGTTGGTCGGGTCGGAATGAACCACCGCGCGCAACTGATCGAGCGTGACATTGCCTGACGCGTCGACATGGACAGTGAACACACCCGCAAACGAACCCGAACCCGGAACGCCCGGCGTCGGTGGAACGAGCGTGATGAAGCCGACCACATCGCCGTTGGGAAGAAGCGCCAGCTGGACCGTCTTGCCGGTCAGCGTATCGACCAGCCCACTCGCGCCGCCCGGCGCCTTGATCCCAAGCGAATAGACCACCCCGCCAGGACCGTCGGCGCCAAAATTCACATTGAACAGCCCGCTGTAGTTCTGAGTAGCGTTGACCGCCAGCGTCGTCTCATCAACCACAAGGGGGGCGAGTCCTGACTCGGTCCGCCCAACGGTCGGTGCATCATCGTTGAACGTTATCGTCAGCGTGCCCGGCGTATGGTCGCCATCGCTATCCGTCGCCACGTAAGTGAGGTCGACAACAGCATTATTCTCGTTCCCGCCAATCGTCTGGAGGACATTGTGGTCGAGCGTCACCGTATACGCGCCGGTGACCGGATTGGTGACGACGACATGGAACAGCTGAAGCCCGTCGCGCGCGCCGCCTGAAACCGTTGCGGTCAGCGTGTTGGACGCCGCGTTCCAGCTGTAATTGACGGTCTCCGTACCCACGGTGCCAGAGGTCTGGTCAAGCGCACCGAAGCTGATGCTGCCGGTATCGCCTCCATAATTGACCGCAATCGTTCCGTTGAAGACGGCTTCGCTGCTTGATGCCGGGTTCGAGCCCGCCGTCGCATCGATGTCGCCAACAACGCTCGCCGGATTGCCGCCGATCAGGCCGTCGTCATCAACTGCCGCAGTTGCGGTGCTCGTGATGGGCACAGAGTCCTGCAGCAGATGAATCGTAACCGTCGCCGTCGACGGATCGCCATCGCCATCGGTAATCGTGTACTGGAAAGTGACATCACCTTGTTCGCCGGATCCCGGAATATAGGTGAAGGTGCCATCATGGTTATAGGTCACCGACCCGGTACCCGAAAGCGAGCCCGCGACGAGCGCGACGCCCGACGTGAGGTTCACGCCGTCCGCACCGGCCGTATCATTGGCGAAAACGTCGACGGTGACCGAAGCGTTTTCCGGACTCTGGGAGGCGCTGTCGTTGATCGCCGTCGGCGAGTCGTCGAAAATACGGATGACAAGATTACCGTTGTCGGTCTGGCCGTCCTGATCCTTAACCGTGATCGCAAAACTGACGTCGGTGAAATCGCCCGTGACCAGCGCATTGTCGGTCAAGTGGAACGCATAGTCAAAATGGTCGCCGGCAATTGCAGTGATCGTCAGGTCGCCGGTCGCAATATGGACGACAGTGCCAACGGCAATCGGCGTCGAACTGCCATTGATGAAGATCGATACAGGTCCGTCACCGGGGGTGAAGCTCACTGAGCCAGTCGTATATTCACTATTGGCCGGCTCGTTGCTGCCCTGGGGCTCGCCGGGGCGAGCGGGAAGCCCGCTCTCGTAAACGCTCGTCTCTTCGCCCCCAACGGCGGGAATGAACGTGATGTGCGGAGGAAGATTGGCGATGTTGATGTCCAGCGTCGCGGTGCGTGCATCGCCGTCGCCGTCGGTCAGCGTGTACGTGAAGATATCATGGACGCCGCCGGGCGTACCCGGGTCGCGCGTATACGTATATTGACCGTTGGCATCGATGTTGAGGGTGCCATAAGCACCCTTGATCGTGAGATTGCCTGCCTCGTCGAAAGTCGTGTCGCTACCATGGCTGGCACTCTCAATCTTCGTGATCGAGGCACCGTCCGCACCCTTGGTGTCGGCCCCCGCCGACCCGCTGGTGGTACCGACGCCGGTGATGACATTGCCCCCCTCAGGCCCGTACGTGCCAGCCGCAACCGTATCGGTATCCGGAAGCGCGATCGGATTGTCATCGACGATCGAAATGGTCAGCGTGGCACTGGCGGTGTCACCGTCGTGATCGGTAACGACAACCTGGAAGAGCTCGTGCGGCGCCGTGTTGTCGTTGGTCACGGCGGTCAGCGTGTAGCTGTAATGATAGAGGCCGCTGCTATCGACGGTGATCGTCAGTGTGCCATTACTGCCAATGACAGTGCCGCCGCCGGTGACGTCGACGCCGTTGATCGACACGCTGGTCGGATTGTCCAAGCTGGTGACAACGATCGTTCCGATCGTCGTTTCGGCAGTCGAGGAGGGATGGCTGCCCACGGGAAGCGCACCTTCATCGACACTGGCGGTCGCGTTTTCGGCACCCGCAGGCTGGTCTGGCGTATCGATCACCACGCTCGGCTTGTGATTGACGATCTGGCCGAGCTCTTTGAATTCGGGCGGCGTGTAGAACAGTTCGGTTGGCGGTAGCAGGTCGCCAAGCGGCGCTGCCGGATCGAGCAGCGGCACGGGCACTGCGAAATTGCCGCCGCTTGATGAGGACTGTCCAGCGGCGGGCTTGGGCTCGGCGTCGATCAGCAGCGCTGCGAGGTTGGTGGCGGGAACCTCGACCGTGCCGATGACGAGTTCGGGCACGAACACCGCGCCGTCGACAATGATCATTTGGGTGCCGTCGGGGAGCGCGATGACAAGGTCACGACCGACGACATGAACGTCGCTAAGTTCGACGCCGGCGGGCAGCGTGACAACGCCGTCGGGACCGGGAATGACGCGCTGCGCGGAAGCCTGCACCAGGAACGGCGCAGCGTGCGGCGCTTCCCCTTGCGCGGTGGGCACATGGGCGTGGCGGACGGTCATCCGGCCGCTGGCGGCTTCCTGATCGGAGCGGTGATGGGCCGATTGCCCGTGGATGCCGTTCAGCGTGTCTTCGTTGCGCATGTCATGCCCTTTTGCCGCCACGGAATGACCCGTGATGTGTCGCGAGGAGGACCACGGCCGTTTGACCGAAATCGTTAACGAGCGAGTGGAGCTCCGAGCTTCAGGCTGAAAGGAATGACGAGAAGCGAGCGATTTGCAAGTGTGTCCCGTACGGACAAACAACGACTGACCGATTCCAGAGGTGTGCTGCAAAGTAGTTAAAGGTTAATTTTTCCGCTTTAACCTAGGACACTTGCAGCATAGTTGGAAACTATCTGCGGCGGATGCCTGTTTATCAACTAGAACGCCTTACTCCTGTTTGATCTTGTTCTAGGTAAGTTTGCGGTTCTGCCAGTATAAAGGACTATGACAGATTTTATAATCTAAGTTAGCGAAAGTTTAACGGCGGCCTCGCGCCATCGCGGGCTGCGAAGTTCAGACTCGTAACAGGTGCAACCGAAACCGAAAAAACTTGGCGAACAGGGTCTCATTGTGGGACTTTGCAGAGGTTTACCCCCAATCCGAACGTCACCGACGGGCGAATCCCACGTCTCGCTTTCCGAGTCGCGGCGGTGCTTGGCGGTACAGCGAGAAGCACGAGGCGCGGCGATCAGCCCCCCCCGCGACGGCGTCCGCCCGCGCTCGGCCAGTTACGAGATGTGAGCCTCGGAGCGGGGCGCTAGTTGTGGTCAGGACGGACACTCGCTCCGGCGAAGGACCGGGTCACGACCGCGCGCATCTTCGGAGCGGCCCCGTTCGTTCCTCCAGCGTTCAGCCGCCGCGCGCCACGGGTGACGCGCAATCGCTACCGGAGTTCAGACGATGACCAGACCAATCCTCCTCCCCCTTGCCATTCTCGGCGCCTTGCTCAGCGTTGCTTCGGCAAGCTCCTCATCGGCCGTGGTCACCGCCCCGCGCTCGGTGGTCGATCTCCCCGCGTCGGCGAAAACCGACGTCGCCGTCCTCGCCGGCGGCTGTTTCTGGGGAGTCGAGGGCGTCTATCGCCACGTCAAGGGCGTGCTCGGCGTAACCTCGGGCTACACTGGCGGCGCTGCCTCGACCGCGCATTATGACATGACCTCGAGCGGCACCACCGGCCATGCCGAGTCGGTCCGCATCCTGTTCGACCCCGCCAAGGTCAGCTATGGCGAGCTGTTGCGGATCTACTTCTCGGTGGTTGCCGATCCCACCCTCATGAACCGCCAGGGACCCGACGAAGGACCGCAATATCGCTCGGCGATCTTCCCGGTGAGCGTCGCTCAAGCCAAGGTCGCGCGGGCCTATATCGGCCAGCTGTCGGCCGCGCATGTCTTCGCCCGCCCGATCGTGACCACGGTCGAGCCGTTCAAGGGCTTTTATCCGGCCGAGGCACACCACCAGAACTTCATGGCTCGCAATCCGACCTACCCCTACATCGTCATCAACGACCGCCCCAAGGTCGAGGCATTGAAGCGTCAGTTCCCGACCATCTGGCGCAGCTAATCCGACGCCAAGCGCGGCCCGTCGGACGCGCTGCTGTCGGGCAGGCCGAACTTCACCCGCCGAGTCGCGAAATCGATCGACACCTTGTCGAACCCGCGCAGCGCGTTCATCCCCAGCAACATCGCTGGCCGCTGGTCGAGCTCGAGCCGACGAAAAACTGAAGCGTCGGCAAAGGCGATCAGCATTCCTTTGAGGATAACGCCGTCGAGATCGAGCGCGTTGACCGTCGCCAGTTCGACCATGATCCGCTCCCCGGCGACGGTTTCCAGCTGGGTCATCGTGCCCAGCGGTCGTCGACCGAGCAACCGCTTCCGAAGGGCCGCGTTGCCGAGCGTTACCTCGCTTCCGGTATCGATCACGACCGACGTCGTGATCCCGTCGACGAGCGCGCGCGTGAACATCAGGCGGCCGTGCCGCCGCCGCGCCTCGACCACGATCGTCGTTGGGTCGTCGGGGCCATCATCGCGAAGGGACGAGCTGATCCCCATCACGCCATGCTTGAAATCAAACATGACCCTCGTCGAGGCCAGGCTGTCTACTCCAAGCACGCCGTCAGCCCCGATGTGCACCTCGTCGAGCACCGGGGCGCCGCTTATTGATACGCGCCGGGTGCTGACGTCGAGCGTGGGGATGTCGGCCGTGGTGACGTTGCTTGCGCCGGCAACGCTCTGCATCCGCGCCGGCGCGCCCGGTGCGAGCCGAAGGAGGCTCGCCAGTTGACGCGAGATGACAGTCCGCTCGGCGCCTGTATCAACCAGAAAGCGGTAGGGCCCGGTCTCGCCTACGCGAACCGCGACGGTCATCCGATCATTGGCATCGCGACCAACCTGGACATCGCGTGTTTGCCCACTTTCCGAGGCCGCCGGGTCGGCGAGGACGGGGAGCGTCGCGAGTGCCCGTAACGGGCTCAGCATAATGCTCCCGGCAACCAGCGGAATCAGCACCAGCGCGCGCATCATGCTTCTCCTGGTCCGGTCTCCTGCCGGAAGAGGGTCGATGCTACTCCGCTGCGATAGCCTCGGCAAGCCAGCCGGTCGGGGCGCCCGGCCGCTCGAGCCTTATTTCTTCATGTGATGCATGTGATGAATGTGATATTTCCCGTGCATATGCCGGTGATTCATCATCTTCTTGCCGCCGCCGTGACCTTCATAGGTCTGCGTGCAATGATCGGTCACCGACTTGCTGCACGCCGGGATTTCGCCGCTCGCCGTCACTGGGGTAAACACCGACGCCTGGTTGGGGTTGACCGTCACGCTCGCGCCATCTGGCACCGTGACTATCTGATTGGCGCCCGGCGGAGCAGAGGCGGGCGCAGAAACCACCGGAACGCCGCGAGCGTCCGTCTCCGTCGTTCCGCCCGACTGAGCAAGCGCGACAGTTGACGCGGTCAGGGCGATTGTCGCCACCATGAGCTTGTTCATCGATCAATCTCCTGTTGCGATCCGGCGAGGGGCATCAGCCTGGCGCGGCGATCCCCCCTATAACGCAGCGTCGGCATATTGTTCCGGTCGATCAAGGCGCGACGTTCCATCGCATGGTCCGCTTTGGCCCGGTCCCTAACGAATCGGTAATGCCCGCCCGTTAGGAATTCCATTGTGGAACGGGATACCGGGTTGGCACGTCGCCACTCGGCCCCTGGTCGGCTCGCCGACATGTTGGAGTGGCGCCAGGTGGACGAACAGCCGATCGAAACGACGATCTACAGCCTGTCCGAGGTTCCGCCCGCGGCGCCGTCCGACCGGCGCGACAATGAGCGCCATCTGACCCTCTATCGCGTCGGGTCGGTGACGATCGACGAGCGTCGCGAGCTGTGCCTGATCAAAAATATTTCTGCGGGCGGAATGATGATTCGCGCTTATTGCGCAATCCCGGGAGGCACCCGACTGACGGTCGAACTGAAGAGCGGCCACCCGATCCGTGGCTCGGTCACCTGGGTCCGCGAGCAAAATCTCGGCGTCACATTCGACGATCCGATCGACGTCATCGAAATCCTCTCTGCCTCGATGGATGGCCCACGTCCGCGCATGCCGCGGATCGAGGTGCAGGGTTTCGCCACCATCCGCGAGGGGGCCAGCACGTATCGCATGCGCATGTGCGACATCAGCCAGGGAGGATTGAAAGTCGAAACGATGACGGTCCTTCCAAAGGGCAGCGATGTCGTCATCATGCTCGCTGGCATGTCGCCGATGCCGGGCGTGGTGCGTTGGACCGAGGACGGGTTTTGTGGGGTTACCTTCAACCGCCTGCTGCCGCTACCCCAGCTGGTAAATTGGTTGCAAGATCAGCGTGGCGGAATTCGCGCGGTTGGCTAAGCGCCTGGCTCAGTCGCCGAGAAACGGTGAGCGCGACAGGAAATCCTCGCCAAACCGCAAGTCGCCCTTGCTGAGCGGCTGGCTCGCAAATCCGGGCCGCCGAAAGTCTGGCAGGACGCGCGGGCGCGGCGCGGGAATGTGCCGCAGCACCAGTTCAGGGGCTAGATTTTCCGCGAAAGACAGCCCGGCGCGCTTGCCCTCGACCCACGCGATCCGCCCCGACAGGCTAAGCTCGGCCTTGCGAAAGACGACCTCGGATCCTTCGACCGGAAGCTTGTCGCCCTCGATCAGAGCGCCTTCACTCGACAGGTTGCGCAGCTTGACCGGGAGCGAAACGCCCGACAGCTCGATCGAAGCGCTGAGGAGCACATTCGATCGCCGCGAGCGGCGATTTTGCGTGGGGCTGCTTTCATCCATGCGATGGACGTAGCGCGAAGTGGTAAAACATCGTTTAATGACGCGATGCAGTTCAACATTTTCCGTGGCTTGGCGATTGCCCTGCTGATTGGTGTCGTGGTCGCCTGCTGGCTTGGGGGTGGCGATGGCAATGCGCTCGACGTCGCGCTGATCCGCGACGGCATCGCGGCGCGCGGCGCTGGCCCGTTGCCGACAGAGGCTGGTCTGTTCCTCAACTATGCCGGGGGAGCACCGGCGACGCTCGGGCTGGGACTTGCCGCCACGCTGCTGCTCTACTTTCGAGGCCACCCGCGCGCCGCGGCATGGCTCATCGGCATCGCCGGGATCGGTCGCCTGTTGATCGAAGGGGTCAAGCTCGCCGTCCACCGCGCCCGCCCGGCGCTCGACCCGCACCCGGTACTGACTCATTCGCTCAGCTTCCCCAGCGCGCATGCCGCCAATTCGATGATCGTCTTCCCGGCGCTGGTGCTGTTCCTCGTCGCACCGGGCAAGCGCGCGGTGCCGATGACGATCGCAATCCTCGCCAGCCTGCTCGTCGGCGCCTCGCGGCCGCTGCTCGGGGTGCATTGGCCGAGCGACGTCATTGCCGGTTGGGCCATCGGCGGCGCGTGGCTCGTCTTGGCCTGGCCGATTGCCCGCGCGTCAGTCTCTCGCCAGCTTCACCATGATGTTGTTGGCGGGCATCGCTCGGCGCTCCTCGAAAGATAGGCCACGCGCTTGGGCGGCGCGGACGAATTCGGTCAGGGTGCGCAGTCCCCAGCGCGGATCGCGGGCGTGCAAGTCCCGGTCGAACAGCTCGTTCGACGGGGCGGTCGGAACGCCATCCTCGCGCCACGGGCCATAGAGGATCAGCGGTCCACCCGCAGGCAGGATGCGCGACGCGCCGTCGAGCAGTCCCAGCGCACTGTCCCATGGACTGATGTGGACCATATTGATCGCGACCAACGCGTTGGCCGCCATGATCGGCCAATCGTGCGACGCTGCATCGATCAACATCGGGGACAGCAGGTTCGCGGGGCCGCCTCCACGCCAGGCAGCGATCGACTCAAGCGCCGCCGGGTCGAGATCCGACGGCTGCCACGACAGCGTCGGAAAGCGCCGCGCAAAGGACAGCCCATGCTCGCCAGTGCCGCTCGCCAGTTCGAGCACGACGCCCGATGCCGGCAGCCAGTCCGCAAGCACATCGCCGATCGGTCCGACGTTGCGAAGCGCCGCCGGCGCCGAGCGCCTGCCCGCCTCGACCGGTGCCTCGTAAAAGCGACGAGCGTTCATCGCCCCCCGACTTCGGCGCCCGCACCACTGTCGGCTCCGTCGGGCGCGGGCGTCTTCCACGCCAGCACCGGCTTCCTCGCCGCCAGAGTCTCGTCGAGCCGCCGCCGCGGGGCGAAGACCGGCGCCGCCTTCAATGCCTCGTCCCCGACCCGCGCGCGCTCGGCGATCGAGCGCAGCGCGACGATGAACTGGTCGAGCGTGGCCTTCGATTCGGTCTCGGTCGGCTCGATCAGCATCGCGCCATGAACGACTAGCGGAAAATACATCGTCATCGGGTGGAAGCCCTCGTCGATCAGCCCCTTGGCGACATCGATCGTCGTAAATCCTTCGGCAAACCCCTTATCGGAGAAGATCGCCTCGTGCATGCACGGCCCCGAATGGGCGAAGGGGGCGTCGAGCACGTCTTCGAGTGACCGCAGAAGATAGTTGGCGTTGAGCACGGCGTCCTCGGCGACCTGCCGCAATCCGTCTGCACCATGGCTCAGAATGTACGACAGCGCGCGCGTGAACATGCCCATCTGGCCATGGAACGCGACCATTCGCCCGAAGCTGTCCGAACCCTCGGCGAGCGCGGTCTCTTCCTCGACCAGCTTGTAGCCGCCATCGCTTTTCACGACGAAGGGCAAGGGCGCGAACGGCATCAGCGCCTTCGACAGCACCACCGGCCCCGACCCCGGCCCGCCGCCGCCATGCGGGGTCGAGAAGGTCTTGTGCAAATTGATATGCATCGCGTCGATGCCGAGGTCGCCCGGCCGCACCCGCCCGACGATCGCGTTGAAGTTCGCCCCGTCGCAATAAACGAAAGCCCCCGCCGCATGAACTGAGTCGGAAATGCCCTTCATGTCGGGCTCGAACAGCCCGCAGGTGTTGGGATTGGTGATCATCACCGCTGCGACGTCTGGCCCAAGGCGCGCCCTGAGCGCCTCCAGATCGACCCGCCCAGCGGCGGTCGCCGGGATATCCTCGACCTTGTAGCCCGCAAAGGCCGCCGTCGCCGGATTGGTCCCGTGCGCGCTCTCCGGCACCAGCACGACCGAACGAGCATCGCCGCGCGCTTCAAGCGCAGCGCGGATCGAGAGGATCCCGCACAGTTCGCCATGCGCGCCGGCCTTGGGGCTCATCGCCACCGCCGACATGCCCGTCAGTTCGATCAGCCAATGCGCCAGCGTGTCGATCAGCTCGAGCGCGCCCTGCACGCTTTCCTGCGGCGCCAGCGGATGAATGTCGGCAAAGCCCGGAAGCCGCGCCATCTTTTCGTTAAGTCGCGGATTATGCTTCATCGTGCATGATCCGAGCGGGAACAGCCCGAGGTCGATCGCATAATTCTGACGCGACAGGCGTGTGTAATGCCGCACTGTTTCCGGCTCGCTTAAGCCCGGCAGGTCGAGCGAGGTGCGGACCAGCCCACCGAGACGATCGCTCGTCCGCTCCACGCTGAAGTCGAAATCGACCCCGGTCCCGTCGCGCGAACCGACCTCGAACAACAACCCTTCTTCCAGCATTAAAGCACGATTGCCCGTGGTCGTCAGCGGCACATCGCCATGGACATCGCTCGGGCTTGCGGGGCGCCAGCCGGACGGGTTGATCGTCATGCGCAGCACTCCGTCAGCGCCGCTTCGAGCGCATCGATATCCGCGTCGGTTACCGTTTCGGTCACCGCCAACACCAGCCCGTTGGCAAGGCTCGCTTCACCCGGATAGAGCCGCCCGAGCGACACCCCGCCAAGCACTCCCCGTTCGACCATTGCATGAACGGCGGGTCGCGCTTCGACCGGGAGCTGGAGCGTAAACTCATTGAAGAAGGCTCCGTCGGCCAAGGTCACGCCCGCGATCTTGCCGAGCCGTCCCGCCACCTCGACCGCTCGGGCGTGATTGATCCCGGCCAGCGTCCGCAGCCCCTTCTCACCGAGCAAGGTCATGTGGACACTGAACGCGAGCGCGCACAGCCCGCTGTTCGTGCAGATATTGCTCGTCGCCTTCTCGCGCCGGATATGTTGTTCGCGGGTCGAGAGCGTCAGCACGAAACCGCGTTTGCCCTCGGCGTCGATCGTCTCACCGCACAGCCGCCCCGGCATCTGCCGCACATATTTCTCGCGCGTCGCGAACAGCCCCACATAGGGCCCGCCGAACTGAAGCCCGACCCCGATCGACTGGCCCTCGCCGACGACGATGTCCGCCCCCATCTCACCCGGCGCCTTGATCAGACCCAGCGCCACCGGTTCGGTCACCACTGCGATCAGCAGCGCGCCGACCGCGTGGGCCGCATCGGCGATCGGGGAGAGGTCCTCGATCCGGCCAAGGATGTCGGGGTACTGGACGACGACGCAGCTCGTTTCCTTGGTGATTCCGGCGATGAGCCGCTCGGTGTCGGTGCCTTCAAATGAAGGCAGGCCGGTGTCGAGGACGTCCCCGGTAAATCGCGCCATGGTCTTGGCGACCGAGACATAATGCGGGTGCAGCCCCGACGACAGGATCGCCCCCGTCCGCCGCGTGATCCGCCGCGCCATGCCGATGGCTTCCCAGCACGCCGTCGACCCATCGTACATCGACGCATTCGCGACCTCGCACCCGAGCAGCCGCGCGACCTGCGTCTGGAATTCGAACAGCACCTGCAGCGTGCCCTGCGCAATCTCGGGCTGGTAAGGCGTGTAAGCGGTTAAAAACTCGCCGCGCTGGATAATATGGTCGACGCTCGCGGGCACATGGTGGCGATAGGCCCCGCAGCCGAGGAAGAAGGGCACCTCGCCCGCGACCATATTCTTCGCCGCCATCGCGCCCAGCTGCCGCTCGACCGACAGTTCGGACGCATGCATCGACAGCCCACGCACCGGCCCGTCGAGCCGTGCCTCGGCGGGCACATCGACAAACAGTTCGTCGATCGACCCGACGCCGATCACATCCATCATCTCGGCCCGGTCGGTCTCGCTCAGGGGTAGATAACGCATCAGCTTTCCTCGAACTTCAAAGTGTCTTGCACCAATCCCGGTACGCCGCCTCGTCCATCAGCCCGTCGAGCTCGGACGGATCGGACAGCGTCAGCTTGAAGAACCAGCCCTCGCCCTCAGGGTCGCGGTTGACGATGGCCGGGTCGTCGCCAAGTGCCGGATTGGCCTCGGTCACCGTGCCCCCGACGGGCGCGTAAACGTCGCTCGCCGCCTTGACCGATTCGACCACCGCCGCCTCGTCGCCCTTGGCCAGAACCTTCCCGGCCTCGGGCACCTCGGCGAATACGATGTCACCGAGCGCAGCCTGCGCATGGTCGGAAATTCCGACCGTCGCGACGACACCCTCGACGCGGACCCACTCATGGTCCTTGGAAAAATAGAGCATAGTTCAGGCTCCCTGCACTTGGGGTTTGCGGTGATAGCGGTGGGGGACGAATGGCAACGCCGTGATCGTCGCCGGGAACAGTTTGCCGCGCTGTTCAAGCATCATCGTTGCCCCCGGCTCGGCCAGCGCAGTCGCGACATAGGCCATCCCGATCGGCATCCCGAGGCTTGGCGAGAAACCGCCCGACGTCACCCGCCCGACCTGATTGCCCTCACCGTCGAGCACCAGCGCACCCTCACGCACCGGCTGGCGGCCATCGAGCGTGAAGCCAACTCGCTTCAGTGGCGCGCCTTGCTCGAGCTCGGCGAGGATCCGCTCGGCCCCGGCAAAGCCCCGCTCGCCGCGGCGGCGCTTGCCGATGGCGAAGCCCAGGTCGGCCATCACCGGGGTCGTCTCGCGGTCGATATCATGGCCGTAGAGCGGCAAGCCCGCCTCGAGCCGGAGCGAGTCGCGCGCGCCCAGCCCGATCGGCCTGACCCGCTCGTCGGCGCATAACAGGTCAGCGATCGCCTCGGCAGCGCTGGCCGTGATCGAAATCTCGAACCCGTCCTCGCCGGTGTAGCCCGATCGGCTGATCCACGCGGCGTGATTACCGATCCGAAACGCGCCGCCCTGCATGAATCCCAAATCGGCAACGCCGGGCACCAAGGAGCCGAGCACTGCGACCGCCTCCGGTCCTTGCACCGCCAGCAACGCCTGCTCTTTCATATGATCGACGATGATCCCGGTTGGCAGGCGACGCTCAAACTCGGCGATGTCGCCCGCCTTGGTTGCGCCATTGACGACGACATAGAAATCTCCGCCGCGCCGCGTCGCCATCAGATCGTCGATGATCCCGCCACCCTCGTCGAGCAGCATCGAATAGCGCAGCCGCCCGTCCTTAAGCGTCTGCAGTTCACCCGGGAGCAGCGTCTCGAGCGCCTTATCGACCTCGACGCCGTGGACCATCAGCTGCCCCATATGGCTGACATCGAACAGCCCGGCATGGCTCCGCGTCCACAGATGCTCGGCGATGATTCGGTCATACTGAACCGGCATCGCATAGCCCGCGAACGGAACCATCCGCGCACCCTTGGCGCGGTGCCAGCGGTCGAGCGGAAGGAGGATGGGTTGTTCGTCCAAGCGCGTGACTCCGGTCCGAGGACAGCGCACCGCTGCCGTGAAATTCGGACCCCCGTCTGTCACTAGGACCTGAGAGCTTTCCCCCGCGACAAAGTGCGGAGTTACCCCTTCGGCGGCCCCCGCCAGCGCGGCGAAGACACTTTCCAGACTGTCAGGGCGCGCGGTCCTTGGGCCTGAGAGATTCCGGGGGCGGTTGCTCCTTCGGCGTTCGGGCGCTTCCGCCCAAACTCTCCCGCGCGTCCTCCCGGCACCTGAGCGCCGGAGACTGGGGGAGCATTGGCCGCGCCCCTGCGCCGAGTCAACGCGAAGATTCGACAAGCGACGGCAACCACTTCGCGCGAGACGGGTTTTCAGCTCGCAAGGCCCGATCCGGGCTGCTTTGAGGACTGGAATTGTCATGAAAGTTCGTTCGATGCTTGCCCTTATCGCGCTGCCCGCTTCGCTGGCGATGGCGTCAGCCCCGGCTGAGGCGAAGGGCTGCATCCGCGGCGCGCTGGCTGGTGGAGTCGCTGGCCATTATGCGCGCCACCACGCCGTGATGGGCGCGATGGCGGGCTGCGCGGCGGGTCATTATTATTACAAGCACAAGGCCCATCGCTCGATGATGGCGCACTAATCCGGGCGACCTTCGCCCCGCTGCGCGATCAACGAGTCGCGTTGTAGCGCAGCTGGGCGTCGGTCAGCTGGAAGCCGAGCAATTGCTCGAAGGTCGCGCGCGACACGGCGGCGCGAACATTCGGCTTCGACATCGGGTCGATCGCCGCTTCGATTTCGCCCGCCTTGCGGTCACGTGTCAGTTCACGCGTGATGTCGGCAGGAAGCGTCGCCGCCGCCTTGGACACTTTCGCGGTCGCTTGTCCGCTTGTGTGAGCGCGCTGCGATCCTTCGGCGAAGTCGAGTGCGATCGCGCTGACCTGCTTTGCCACCACATTGGCGCCGCCCTGCATCACGACCTCGAACGTCGGAACGACGACGCGGCGCGCTGGTCCACGATCGCGGCGAGTCGCCACCACATCATAGCTCGCGATCGAGGTCACCGTCGTCCCATCGTCGGTGCAGCTCGCCCGGACATTGGTCATCGCCGCGACGACATCGATCGCGCGCGCGTCGGTGCTGCCTGCCGGGTCGAAGCTGGTGATGTCGCCAGCGCCCGCAACAATCGCAACCTGCGGGCAGGCCGAGCGAGTTACATAGACCCCGCCATCGGCGATCTGACCCCTTTTCGAGCATCCGGTGATAAGCGCCGACGAGGCGAGCAGGGTCAACAGGGCGGCGGTGCGAAGCTTCACATATATTCCTTCGGTCAGCAGCGTGGCCGCCGGGGCCGCGCGTAATAAGAGGGGGGTTCATAGGAAGCGCCTTGGCTGGCTGCAAGCAATCGCTTACATCGCGCCAATGTCCCTCGCCACCGCCGCCCGCCCGCACCTCGACGTGCTCATTGCCGCCCCGCGCGGTTTCTGCGCCGGCGTCGACCGCGCGATCAAGATCGTCGAGCTGGCAATCGAACAGCATGGCGCGCCGGTCTACGTCCGCCACGAAATCGTCCACAACAAGTTCGTCGTCGATGAACTCGCGGGCAAGGGCGCGGTGTTCGTCGACGAGCTCGACGATGTCCCCGAGGGTCGGCCCGTCGTGTTCTCGGCGCATGGCGTACCCAAGTCGGTCCCGGCCGCCGCCGAAGAGCGCGGCCTGGCCTACCTCGATGCGACCTGCCCGCTGGTCAGCAAGGTTCACCGTCAGGCGCAGCGACTGATCGAGGCCGGGCGGCATATCCTGTTCATCGGCCACGCCGGCCATCCGGAAGTGATTGGCACGCTGGGTCAGGTGCCCCCGGGGTCGATGACGCTGATCGAGACGGTCGACGATATTGCGGGCCTTGAACTGGCCGATGAGGACAATCTCTCGTTCCTCACCCAAACGACGTTGTCGGTCGACGATACCGCCGAGATGGTTGCAGCGCTCCGGGCGCGGTTCCCCGCGATCAAGGCGCCGCGCGGGGAGGATATTTGCTACGCCACCTCGAACCGTCAGGCCGCCGTCAAGGAAATCGCGCCTCAATGCGAGCGGATGCTGGTCATCGGCGCGCCCAACAGCTCTAACTCGCTACGGCTGGCCGAAGTCGCCGAACGGCTCGGAGTGCCGGCGCGCCTGATCCAGCGGGCGAGCGAGATTGACTGGGAGTGGCTCGGAACACCCGCGACGGTCGGCCTCACTGCCGGGGCGTCGGCGCCGGAAATCCTCGTGCGTGAAGTGATTGACGCCTTGAACGAGCGTTTCACCGTTACCGAACGCGAGCTGGCACATATCCCGGAAGGGCTTACCTTCAAGCTGCCGCGCGAGCTTGTTGCCTGACGTGAGCGATTTGCCCGCTGAATTACCAAAGGTCGAGATGTGGACCGACGGATCGTGCCGGGGCAACCCCGGGCCCGGCGGCTGGGGCGTCTTGGTGCGCGCGGGCGCGCGCGAGAAGGAGGTTTCGGGCGGTGAACCGGTCAGCACCAACAACCGCATGGAGTTAATGGCGGCCATCGAGGGTCTCAACGCGCTCACCCGCCCGTGCCGCGTGATGCTGGTCACCGACAGCATCTACGTCCGCGACGGGATCACCAAGTGGATCCACGGCTGGCGTAAGAATGGCTGGCGGACGGCTGACCGCAAGCCGGTCAAGAACGCCGAGTTGTGGCAGGCACTGCTCGCCGCTGCGGAACCCCACCGGATCGAATGGAAATGGGTCAAGGGCCACAGCGGCCACGCCGAGAATGACCGCGTAGATGCGCTTGCTTGTGCCGCCGCCGATGCTCAGCGTGGGGCGAAGCGCGCCGGACTGTAGCGCCGCGGGTCGATCTCCGCGACCATCGCCTCGGGCGCTTCGCCGGTCAGCGCCGCCGCCGCCAGCTTGGCCGCAGCAGGCGCGGTCTGGATACCGAAACCGCCTTGCCCGGCGAACCAGAAGAATCCCTCCGCCGCCGCGTCGAAGCCATAGACTGGCAGCCGATCGGGCGCGAAGCTGCGCAACCCCGCCCAGCTTCGCTCGACCTTCTCGACCGGCCAGTCGATTGCCCGTTCGAAGCGGTCGATCGCCACTGCGATGTCGATCTCTTCGGGCTGGGCGTCGCACGGATCGGTCGCGATTTCGTCGTGCGGGCTGACCCACACGCTGTGGTCGCCCTCGCCCTTGAAATAGAAACTCCCCGCTGCATCGATCACTTGGGGCAGGGCCGAGATGCCCCCCTGTCCGACGCGCAGCTGGACCATTGTGCGGCGCTTGGGCTTGATTCCGAGCGGAGGCACATCCGCCGCGAGGGCCACCTGATCGGCCCAGGCTCCAGCGGCATTGACCACTACAGCTGCGGCAAGTTCGGCGCCGTTCTCCAGCGTCACTCGCCACTTGCCGCTCGCGCGGCGCGCTGAAACGAGCCGCAAATCGGTTAGCATGAACCCGCCCCGGCGCCTAAACTGCCGCAAATAAGCGGCGTGGAGCGCGGCGACGTCGATGTCGGCGCAACCCGGTTCGGATAGCCCCCGAATCCAGCGCGGCGCGATTCCCGGCACCGCCGCCTCGAGCTCGTCGCGCGACATCGGCGCAGTCGCGACCGAAGCGGGGATGTGCGCGAAGGCATCCGCGCTTCCGGTCGAATCGACATGGATCGCTCCGCGCGGGCGAAGAAACCCCGATTCGGCGAAATCGACGGGCGGACGGCTGAGAAAATCGAGCGACGCCGCCGACATCATGACGACCCCCGCCCCGCCATAGCTCTCCAGCCAGAACGCCGCCGACCGCCCGGTCGAATGCATCCCTGGACGGGCTTCGGCCTCGATCACCGCCACGCTTCGACCCTGGGCAACCTCGGCACCAAGGCTTGCCCCGGCGATCCCGCCACCGACGATGAGGATGTCGAACTGCTGCACCCCTGTCGGTTACGGTTTGGAAAGGCCCGTCGTCTAGAGGGAGCGTGATGACCAAGCTCGCCTTGACCGAACCCCTGGTGGCCACACTGGCGATACTGCTGCTCATCGCGGCGGTCATCGACGTGCGAACCTTCACCATCTCGAACAAGCTGGTGGTCGCCGTCGCGCTGCTCGCCCCATTGTTCTGGTGGGCGTCCGGCGTGCCGCTGTGGCCCGACGTCGCCCTGCGCGTCGGCATTGCGGTCGGCGTGTTCGCCGCGCTCGCGGTCGCTTTCTACATCGGGATGATGGGCGGCGGTGACGTCAAGCTCGCCGCCGCCCTCGTGCTGTGGTTCCCGCCTGCGGCGACTCTCGCCTTTCTCGTCCTGATGTCGATCGCCGGTGGCGTGCTGACAGTGGCCGTCCTCATCGCCCACAAACTGCGCCGGCGCGAGGGTCGGCCCGAGATCCCGTACGGGGTCGCAATCGCTTTTGGCGGCTTATGGTTAGTCGCCCAACGGTTTCTTAACCATTTTGCCTGATGTCTGAGAAGATTGAGGGAACCCTCTAGGGGAGGCGAATTCGCCATGGACGTGAAGAAAGTTGCGCTGCTCATCGGAGCACTACTGATTGCGGTGGTTACCGCGGTCATGGCCAAGAACATGTTCAGCGGAGCAGGGGCCCAGCAGGCCACCGCTGCGCCGGCAGTTCCGCTCGGCCCCAAGGTGCTGGTGGCGCGTAAGCCGCTCGCGGTCGGGTCGATGATCGAGCCCGACAGCTTTTCCTATCAGCCGTGGCCCAAGGAGCTCCTCCAGGGTGCCTATTACACCCAGGGCGTCCCCGACGGCGACCCGCAGAAAATGGTCGGCATGGTCGTCCGCACTGCAGTGACGGCCGGGCAGCCGCTCACTCGCGGAACGCTCGTCGGACCGCAGGATCGCGGCTTCCTTGCTGCGGCGCTCGGCCCGGGAATGCGCGCCGTCACGGTCCCCGTCTCGACCACCAGCGGCGTCGCCGGCTTCGTCTTCCCGGGTGACCGGGTCGACATGGTCCTGACCCAGACCGTCGACGGCGGCGGCTCAGGCCCCGCGCTCAAGGTCAGCGAAACCATCATCCGCAACCTGCGCGTCCTGGCAACCGACCAGGCGATGGACCAGGCCAAGGACAAGGAGGGCAAGGTTTCGGTCCATCCGTCGAGTACCGTCACGCTTGAGGCCACGCCGCGGATCGCCGAGAAGATTGCGGTCGCCCAGTCGGTCGGCCAGCTATCGCTCGCCCTGCGCTCGATTGCGGACACCACCGCCGAGCTGGAGCGCGCCGTCGCCACCGGCCAGGTCAAGATCGCACCCGGCACCAACCCGGCACAGGAGCGGCTGATGCTGCTTGCTGTCGCCAACCAGCCGATCGATACCAACACCACCTTCAGCACCGGCGGCGACGTGTCGCGCTTCCAGCGCCGCACCGTGCCGACGAAATTGGCCGCGCCCCAGATGGCGCAAGCGTCGAACGGCGGAGGCCAGTCCTCCGCGATCGACAGCAGGCCGTCGGGCCCGGTGGTCCGCGTGTCGCGCGGCAACAGTGTCACTGTCGTTTCCGTGGGGGCTCACTAACATGATCACTAGTCGCAACAAGCGTCAGCATCGCCTGGGCACTGCCCTTGCCGCGCTGGCCATCGGCCTTGGCTCGATCGCCATCGCCGCCCCCGCCGCCGCGCAGCCCCAGGCCGCGCGCCCGTCGGAGACGCTCAACCTGTCGAAGGGTACCGGCAATATCGTCCGCCTGAACGCGCCGATGTCCGACGTGTTTGTCGCCAACGACGCCATCGCCGATGTCCAGGTTCGCTCGTCGACCCAGCTCTATGTCTTCGGCAAGGGCACTGGCGAAACGACGATCTATGCAACCGACAAGGCCGGCCACGTCGTCTATGCCGCCAATGTTCGCGTCGGCAACAACACCGGCTCGGTCGACGAGATGCTGCACATGGCGATGCCCGACGCCAGCATCCAGGCAACGCCGATGAATAACCTCGTGTTGCTGACCGGCACGGTCGCCAGCCCGAGCGATGTCGCCGAGGCCCAACGGCTCGTTCAGGCCTATGTCGGCACTGACACGCAAGTGGTCAGCCGGCTGCGCTCGGCGACCCCGCTGCAGGTCATGCTCAAGGTGCGCATCGCCGAGGTCAACCGCTCGATCCTTAAAAAGATCGGCGTCAACCTGCTGTCGCGTGATAACACCGGAGGGACGGCGTTCGGGATTGGCCAGGGCAATCCGGGGACCATCAACCCGACGGGCGGAGGCATCTTCAATATTGCCACCCAGGGCACGTCGCTCGGCATCGCCGGCAAGTTGTTCGGGCTCAACCTGCTCGGTACGCTCGACTTGGCGCAGAATGACGGCCTGGTGACCACGCTCGCCGAGCCCAATCTGACCGCGCTGTCGGGTGAAACCGCAAGCTTCCTCGCGGGCGGTGAATTCCCGGTCCCGGTGTCGCAGGGCAACTCGGCCATCTCGATCGAGTATAAGTCTTACGGTGTCGGCCTCGCCTTCACCCCGATCGTCCTTGCCGACGGCCGCATCTCGATGCGCGTCCGTCCCGAGGTGAGCGAGTTGAGCGACGCCGGTTCCGTCTCGTTCGGCGGCTATGTCGTGCCCGCGCTGACCACGCGCCGCGCCGAGACGACCGTCGAGCTCGGCTCGGGCCAGTCGTTCATGATCGCCGGCCTTCTCCAGAACCGGAACAACAACAGCGTCAAGAAAGCCCCGTTCCTCGGCGACCTGCCGATCCTCGGCGCGCTGTTCCGCTCGACCAGCTACCAGCGCGCGGAAACCGAACTGGTGATCGTCGTCACGCCCTATCTGGTGCGGCCGATGTCGAACCAGGCGGTGCTGCCGAGCAACGGCTACCGCGCCCCGACCGACGGCCAGCTCAACTGGGAAGGCCAGACGTTCGACGGCCAGTCCGGTCCGCGCGCCATGCTGCCCCCACCCCGCCCGGGGATGAGCGCACCCGTCGCCGGAGCCGCGGCCGCTGCTGCTGGCGCAGCGCCCACTCCCGGCTTCAAGCTGTGAACCGGCCAAGGAAGGACCAGATCATGCGTCACACAATTTTGATCCTCGCCGCGGCCTCCAGCCTTGCCGGTTGCGGCACGGTTGCGCCCAAGACGGACCTCGCCCGCGGAGTCGAGGCGGTTAACGTGCCGGTTGTCACTCGCCAGGACTATGCCTTCGATGCTGCGGCGCCAGACGGCCAATTGTCCGATCTCGACGCCGCCCGCCTCGACGGCTGGTTCCGCGGCATGGGCCTTGGCTATGGCGATAATGTCTACGTCGAAGGATCGGACAGCGGCGCACGCGCCGATGTCGCCCGCCTTGCCGGCCGCTATGGCCTGCTCGTCGCCGACGGCGGCCCGGTCCTGCCCGGTGGTATTGCCCCGGGTGTGGTCCGCATCATCGTCAGCCGGACCCGCGCAAGCGTGCCCAACTGCCCCAACTGGAGCCGACCGGCCCAGCCGAACTACAACAATGACTCGATGTCGAACTTCGGTTGCGCGGTGAACGGCAATCTCGCCGCGATGATCGCTAACCCGCAGGACCTCATCCACGGCCGCGACGGCAGCGCGCTTAGTGATTCGCGGACATCGACCAAGGCGGTCGACTATTATCGCAACTCGACTCCGACAGGCTCGAAGGGCCTGCAGGACGTCTCGACGAAGGGGAAATAACTCATGAATGCTCCCTTCCACGCTCGCGCCGGTTCGCGCGACCCGTTCACTGCCTATGTCTGCGACGATGCGACGGCCGACATGCTTCGCCCGGTCGCGGTCGAGCACGGCTGGTCGCCCGAGAAGGTCAACAAGGGCGGGCTGCGCAATGCGGTCCAGTCGCTGTCAGTCTCGGCGAGCCCCAACATCCTGTTCGTCGATCTTAGCGAATCGGGCGACCCGCTCAACGACATTAACGCGCTGGCCGAAGTGTGCGAGCCCGGCACGATCGTCATCGCCGCGGGCCAGGTCAACGATGTCCGCCTCTACCGCGACCTCGTCGCCAGCGGCATCCACGACTATCTGCTGAAACCTTTCACAGTCGACCAATTGCGCGACACGTTCAGCCACGCCCAGAGCATCCTGTCGGGTCCGCGCGGCGAGACTCAGGTCGATAAGCCCCACGTCATGACCGCCGTTGTCGGCGTTCGCGGCGGCGTCGGCGCCTCGACCCTCGCCACCAGCCTGGCCTGGCTGCTTGGCGAAAAGGCGCTTCGCTCGACGGCACTGCTCGATCTCGACGTTCATTTCGGGACGGGCGCGCTGGCGCTCGACCTCGAGCCGGGTCGCGGCCTGACCGACGCGATCGAGAATCCGAGCCGGATCGACGGCCTGTTCATCGAACGCGCCATGGTTCGGGCCAACGAGCGGCTTTCGGTGCTCTCGGCCGAAGCACCGATCAACACCCCCCTGATCACCGACGGAACCGCCTACTTCCAGCTCCAGGAGGAGATGAAGAACGCGTTTGAATCGACCGTCATCGACCTGCCGCGCCACATGCTGATCCAGTATCCGCACATGGTCCACGACGCGCATGTCGCGGTTGTCGTTGCCGAATTGACCCTCGCCGCGACCCGCGACACGATCCGCATCCTCGCCTGGCTCAAGGCCAATGCACCGCAGACCAAGGTCATTGTCGTCGCCAATGGCGTGCCCTCGGGCGGCGCGCTCGAAATCTCAAAAAAAGATTTCGAGCAGTCGATCGAACGCTCGGTCGACATTGTCTTCCCCGAGGACGGCAAGCTCGCCGCCCAGGCCGCCAAGCTCGGCAAGCCGATGGCCGAGGTCGCCACCGGCAAGATGGCGGCGCCCTTCGCCCAGCTCTCCAACATGGTGCTGAGCCATGCCAGTGAGGATGGCGGCGCAGTCGAGACCAAGGCGGCTGCGGCAGTCAAGGGATCGCTCGCGGTCAATCTGAAGTCGATGTTCGCCAAGAAGGCGGCCTGATGCACCGCGCGGTGACCGCGACGGGCTCGCGCCCCGAGCGGCACCTCGCTTTTACGGACGGGACGGCAGAATCATGTTGCTGACCATCATGCTGGCGCTGGGACTTGGCGGGGTGTTGCTCCTCCTGTTCACGGCATTGCGCGGCCCCTCGGCGCAAAAGGCGGTCAAGCGGCGGCTTGAATTGCTCAAGGAACGGCATGCCGACGGCGTGCTCGTCGCCAACGCCAATGCGCAGATACGCAAGCTCATGCAGGCACGCGAAAATCGCATGGAGAGCATGGCCTCGACGCTCATTCCCAAGCCAGCGCTGCTGCGCCGGCGGCTCGAGCAGACCGGCAAGCAGATCAGCCTTGGTCGTTATGCAATGATCGCCATCGGGCTGTGGCTGTTCGTCATGATCGTCGTCATCCTCAAAGGCATGCCGTGGTATCTGGGGCTGGTGTTTGGCGCCTTCGTCGCGCTCGGCGCACCGCACTGGGTCATCGGGCGGATGATCAAGAAGCGCCTCAACAAGTTCAACAGCAATTTCCCTGACGCCATCGAGCTGATGGTTCGCGGACTTCGATCGGGCCTGCCGATCACCGAGACGCTCGGCATTGTCGCGGCCGAAATCGGCGGTCCGGTCGGGATCGAGTTTCGCGCGGTCGCCGATAAGATGAAGATCGGCCGGACGATGGAGGCCGCGCTCCAGGAAACAGCCGATCGTCTGGGCACGGCCGAATTCCAATTCTTCGTGATTACCCTGGCGATCCAGCGCGAGACCGGCGGCAACCTGGCCGAAACGCTTTCGAACCTCGCCGACGTGCTTCGCAAGCGCGCGCAGATGAAGCTCAAGATCCGCGCGATGAGCTCGGAATCCAAGGCTTCGGCGTGGATCGTGGGCGCGCTGCCGTTCATCGTCTTCTGCCTCGTCTACTTCATGAACCCTGGGTACATGGGCAAATTCTTCATCGATCAGCGGCTGATCGCCGCCGGGCTCGGCGGGGTCTGCTGGATGAGTTGCGGCGTGTTCATCATGGCCAAGATGGTCAACTTCGAAATCTGATGGGAAGCGTAGCATGAACCCCATAGTTCACCCGACCCTGCTTGGTTTCGACGTCATCTGGGTGGCGACGATCCTCAGTGCGGTGGCGACGCTCGCGGTGCTGACCGCGATCTACGCCGCGACCACGGTCAAGGACCCGATGGCGCGCCGCGTCAAGGCGCTTAACGAGCGACGCGAGCAGCTCAAGGCAGGCATCGTCGCCTCGACCAACAAGCGCAAGAAACTTACGAACAAGAACGAAGCCGCCGACCGCGTCCGTTCGCTCCTCGGCAGCTTCAAGATGCTCCAGGACGACCAGATCCAGAAGGCCCAGATCAGGCTGATGCAGGCTGGCATCCGCTCGAAGGACCTCGCCTTCTTCGTCATCTTCGCCCGCTTCGTCATGCCGGTCGTGCTCGGCGGCGGCGCCATTATTGCAGTCTACGCCCTTCATGCCTTCCCCGAATGGGGCTGGTTCAAGCGTTATGCCTTTGTCGCCGGCACGCTGTTGCTGAGCTACAAGGCGCCTGACATCTGGCTCAAGAACAAGGTCACCAAGCGCAGCCATTCAGTCCGCAAGGGCCTGCCCGACGCGCTCGACCTGCTGGTCATCTGCGCCGAGGCCGGGCTCACCGTCGACGCCGCTTTCAGCCGGGTCGCGAAGGAGTTAGGCAAGGCCTATCCCGAGCTGGGCGACGAATTCGGCCTGACCGCGATCGAGCTCGGCTTCCTCAACGAGCGCCGCAATGCGTTCGAGAACCTCGCTATGCGCGTCGATCTCGAAGCCGTCCGCGGAGTTGTCACGACAATGATCCAGACCGAGAAATACGGCACCCCGCTCGCCTCGGCCCTGCGCGTGCTGTCGGCCGAGTTCCGCAACGACCGCATGATGCGCGCCGAGGAAAAGGCCGCGCGCCTCCCCGCGATCATGACCATCCCGCTGATCCTGTTCATCCTGCCGGTGCTGTTCATCGTCATCCTCGGGCCGGCCGCCTGCTCGATCTCGGACAGCGTCATCAACGGCTAAGTTCGACTTCCCTGGTGGGGGGAGGAGCCGCCGTCGTCCCCCCAGGACGGCGGCGGTTTTCCATTGCGCCGCGCACTGGTATATCGTTTCGGGCCGGTATCTCGTTTCGGGAACGCATCGTCGCGCCGGGCGCTTAAGCCGGTGAAGTCTCAAGCCGCAGGGGAACGAACATGCTCAATTTCACCACTGATCAGTGGGTCATCATCGCGCTGATCTTCGTCCTCGGCCTGCTCATCGGCGGCTTTATGTTCTCCGGCGGCGGGCGCAAGTGGCGCCACAAATACAACGCCGAAACGCAGCGCCGCGCCGAACTGGAGCGGACCCATGCCGCGCGCGAAAAGGACTGGCGCGAGCAGGATTCGCTGCGCGCCGCCGCGCTCAAGAACCAGCCGCGCGAAACGGTCGCCGCGACCGGCAGCAAGGACCTCAACCGCGACGGCGTGGTCACCCCGCGCGAGGCGGAACTGACACGCGACGATGAGCTGATTCGTGAGAGCAATCGCGATCTGGACGGCAACGGAATCCCCGACCGCAAGGAATAAGCTCAGCCCACAATCCGCGAAAAATCCGCGACCGTGTGAACCGCGTCGCGGAAGCGGGCGAGAAGGGTCAGGCGGCAGGCGCGAATTCCAGGGTCGGGATCGTTGACCGTGACGTTGGTGAAAAACGCATCGATCGGCGCGCGCAGGCTAGCAAGCGCGGTCATCGCGGCGGTGAAATCCTCGGCCTCGATGGCAGCGCGCACGATCGGCTCGGCCGCGTCGAGCGCGTTCACCAGGGCCGCTTCGTCGGGCAGCATGTCCGCGCCCGACACCGCGCCCGCGTCCCACTGTTCCTTCTTCATGATATTCGCGGCGCGCTTGTAGCCGGCAAGCAGGTTCACCCCCTCCCCCGTCTCCACGAAAGCCTGCAGGGCGGTCACGCGGGAGAGCAAGCGGACGAGGTCATCCTCCCCGCCAAGCGCAAACACCGCATCGATCAGGTCGTGTCGGACTCCGGCTTCGCGCTGCTGGAGCTTAAGGCGGTCAGCGAAGAATTCCATCAACTGACTCTCGGAACCAGCTAGCCCCCCCTCCGTGAAACGCAGCCAGTGCTGGGAATAAGTGAGAAGCTGCTTCAGGTTCATTCGCAGCTGATTTTCGCTGATGAGTGCAATCACTCCCAGGGCAGAGCGCCGGAGAGCGAACGGATCCTTCGATCCGCTGGGTGGCATCGCCGCACCGAAGAAGCCGCCAATCGTGTCCAGCTTGTCCGCCAA
>JBDSGJ010000008.1:0-7343 GCA_039919075.1 Sphingomicrobium sp. | reverse complement strand
CTGCGGTTGCCGGTCCGGCTGCCGCCGCCGCCGCCGGCCCCGAAGTCGAAGAGCAGACCGAATTCGACGTGATCCTCACCGGCGACGGTGGCAAGAAGATCAACGTCATCAAGGAAGTCCGCGCGATCACCGGGCTTGGCCTGGGCGAAGCCAAGGCGCTCGTCGAAGGCGCTCCGAAGGCCGTCAAGGAAGGCATCAACAAGGCCGAAGCCGAGAAGATCAAGAAGCAGATCGAAGAGGCCGGCGGCACCGTCGAACTCAAGTAACCTGCTTCGCCTTTGCGAAACCAGTTTTGCGGCTGTCTTGAAGCAGTCGTGATCGGGAAGGGCGGCCTGGCAACAGGTCGCCCTTTTCCGTTCACGGAACAGTGGCGCGGCGCGGGCGTATATGTGCTAGCGACCCCGCGACCCCCCGGAGCCGAATGAACGCACCACCTCCTCACCTCAATCTGCCCGACGTGCCCGACCGGGCGACAATCTTTGCGCCCTATCAGTTCGAGGCGCTGCGTGATGATTCCCGGCTCAAAGCGCTAACCGATTTCGCCGCCGAACTGTGCGGCGCGCCGACCGCGCTGGTCAGCCTGGTCGAGGATCATCGCCAGATTTTCCTCGCGCGGACTGGGTTCAACGCCCCTGAACCTCCGGTCGAGAATAGTTTCTGCGCGCAGGCGATGCTGTGCGACCAGGTGATGATCGTGCTCGATGCCTCGAGCGACCCGCGGTTCGCGCGCAATCCGCTGGTCACCGGCGACCCCGGGATCCGCTTTTACGCCGGTGCGCCGCTCCGCACCGCCGAGGGAGTACCGCTCGGTTCGCTGTGCGTGATCGATACCGTGGCGCACGACGCGTTGAACAACCTGCAGCGGCGCGGGCTGGAGACGATGGCGCAGTCGGTGATGACCCTGTTCGAAGCCAATCGCGGGCTGATCGAGAAAAGCGCCGAAGCAAGCGTCGCGCGCGACCAACGCGACGACCACGCGCTGCGCTTCGATACGCTGGCCGACAGCATGCCGCAGATGGTCTGGTCAACCCTGCCCGACGGCAGCCCCGACTATTTCAACGCCCGCTGGTACGAGTTCACCGGCGCGCCGCACGGATCGACCGAGGGCGACCAATGGACGACGGTGTTGCACCCTGACGACCAGGAGCGGTCAGCCAGCACCTGGCACGAGGCGGTCGCAAGCGGCGAGCCCTATGAAATCGAGTATCGCTTGCGCGACCGGCACGGCAATCATCGCTGGGTGCTTGGTCGCGGCCTGCCGATGCGCGATGCCGACGGGAGCATCAGCCGCTGGTTCGGAACCTGCACCGACATTCACGACCAGAAGCTGGCGCTCGAGCAGCGCGAGCTGATCAGCCATGAACTGAGCCACCGGATCAAGAATATCTTTTCGGTCATCAGCGGGCTGATCGCGCTGTCGGCCAAGGTGCGACCCGAGTTGAAGCCCGCCGCCGACGAGCTTCGCGGGCGGGTCGTGGCGCTCGGCAAGGCGCATGACTTCGTGCGTCCGCATAGCGAAGAATCGCGCCCGGCTCAGCCGCAGACCAGCCTCCACGGCATGATCGAGCAATTGTTCGCGCCCTATCAGTCGGAAGACGGGCAGCGGATCGAACTGGCCGGTCCCGACGTCATCATCGACGACCGCTCGGCGACCCCGCTGGCGCTGCTGTTCCACGAAATGGCGACCAACGCCGCCAAATATGGCGCGCTATCGACGGCGGGCGGGATGGTGCGGATCGAAATCTCGGTCGAGGGCGGGCGGACGCTGCTGCGTTGGCGCGAGCGGGGCGGGCCGAAGGTCGCGGTCCCCGCTGGCGAAGGTTTCGGGTCGCGGCTGATCGCAATGAGCGTCAAACAACAACTCGACGGGACGATCGAGCGTCACTGGAACGCCGATGGGCTGGAGGCGAACGTGACGATCCCGAGTAGCTCGATGCGGCGGGGTTAGAACAGCTTGATTTCGTGGTGCTCGACGGTGCGTTCGCCGGGCGGCTGCTCGGCGAGGCGGACGGCGGCGCGAATCGCGCCTTCGCTGAACGGCTTGCGGATGTAGCCGAGCGCGGTCGATGCGACCGGGTCGATCTGCGCCGGGTTGGCGGTGACGTAGAACACTTTGGTGCCGCGGTCGGCGAGGTCGCAGGCGATCGACGGGCCGGTCTGGCCGTCGCGCAAATTGACATCGACGAACGCCAGGTCGGGATGATCGGTCCCCTCGAGCGCGGTGCGGCGGTCGGCGGCGATGCCCATCACGGTGCAGCCCGCGTCGGCGAGAATGCGTTCAATATCCATCGCGACGAAAATCTCGTCCTCGACGATCAAAATGGTCTTGGCCACGAAAACACCTGTCATTCCGCATCGCAGGCCCTCGGCGAAGCACCTGTCGTAATTCGGCTGGAGGAACGCAGGGGATCAGGGTTGGTTGCGTCGTGAGTGGATCGAAATGACTCCGCTACCCTCGCCTTTGTATGCACGCTGCGCGAGAAGTTCGGCAACGCGCGCGGCAAGATCGACCTGGCGAAAGGGCTTGGCGAGGCGCGGCAGGTTGGCACCCGGGCCCGAGGCGATCGTCGAATAGCCGGTTATCAGCAGTGCAGGCACGCCCGGGGCAACCACGGCAGCGCGCTGGATGAAATCGACTCCGTTCATCCCGGGCATCAGATAATCCGAGATGATCAGCTCGATCGCGCTGTCGGCGCGGTGGTCAGAGCCGCCGTCGGCGCGAAGCAGGGTCAGCGCTTCTCCGCCAGAGGCGGCGGTGACGACCTCATAGCCGACTTCGCGGAGCATTTCGGCGGTGCCTTCGCGAACCAGTTCCTCATCATCGACGAGCAGGATCGTCGCGCGGCCGACCGCGACCTGGAGTACGGCCTCGTCATGGCCACCCTCGCTCGGCGCCTCGCTGGTCGTCGGGAGGAGGATCTGGGCGGTCGTCCCTTGCCCCGGTGCGCTGGTCAGGGTCAGCATCCCCCCCAGCTGCGCGGCAAGGCCGTGGACCATCGACAGGCCAAGCCCGGTGCCCTTGCCGAGCCCCTTGGTCGAGAAGAACGGTTCAACCGCGCGGGCGAGCGTGTCCGGGTTCATGCCCATTCCGCGATCGATCACCGCGATACGGATATAGTTGCCGGCTTCGAGCGTGCCCGCGGCCGGGCGCGCGACACTGCTCGCCTCGATCCGCAGCGGGCCGCCATTGGGCATCGCATCGCGGGCGTTGATGGCGAGGTTGAGGAGCGCGAGTTCGAGCTGGTTGGGGTCGATCCGGGCAGCGGGGAGATCGGGCTCGACCGAAATGCGGACGTCGATCGTCGGCCCGAGCGAGCGCGCCAGCATGTCGCTCATCCCCTCAAGCAGGGCGCCGATCGCGACGGCACGCGGCTGAAGGTCCTGGCGGCGGGCGAAGGCGAGCAGGCGCTGGACGAGGGTCGCGGCGCGACTGGCGGCCTGGAGCCCACCGTCGATCAGCCGCTGCGCGCGCGTGTCGTCCTCGGGGATACGGCGGCGCAGCAGGTCGAGATTGCCGATCACCGGGGTCAGCAGATTGTTGAAGTCGTGCGCGACTCCCCCGGTCAACTGGCCGAGCGTCTCGAGCTTCTGCGCCTCATGGAGCTGGGCCATCGCCCGCTCATGCTCGCGGGTGCGCTCCTCGACGCGCGCCTCAAGTGTTTCGTTCGCAAGGCGTAGGCCTTCTTCGCTGCTCTGGAGCGAAACGAGGCGGGCCCGTGCGTCATACTGGCGGCGGCGGGCGCGCAGGGCGGATTTAGCCAGGCTGACCATCGTTGTCGGGTGGAACGGGCGTTCGAGGAAGGTGACGTTGCCGAGCAGGTCGAGCAACCGTCCGGCAGCGGGATTGCGCTCGAGCCCGCCGCGACGGGTGAGAAGGACGAACGGCAGGTCGGACCATTCGGCTTGCGCGCCGATCCACAGCGACAGCGCGTAATTGTCCGAGCGCATCAGTGCTTCCTCGGTGCAGATCACGAACCCGGCACCGGCGTCGAGTTCACGGACCAGCGCGGGGACGTCGGGACAGGCGGTGCCCTCCATTCCGGCCTCGCCCAGTATGCCAAGTGCGACGGTCGAATCGCGTCCCGCAGGCGCCAGGATCAAGGCGCGTTCGGAGACTCGCTCGGCGGCAGCGGGAGCGGTCAAGCGGCGGGTACCTCGGTCGGTTCGCGCGACGGATAAATCAGCTCGGGAACGCCGCGCAGCACGCCCTGGAAATTGGTCAGCGGCGCGCCAAGCGTGATGCCCCTGGCATGAATACGATATTCGCGGATCGTGTCCTCATGGGCGCTGGTCCGTTTCTTGATGACCGAGATGGCGCGGCGGATGCGGCCCATCGCCTCGAAGTAGCGCAGCAGGATGACGGTATCGGCGAGGTAGGTAACGTCGATCGGGGCCTTCATGTCACCGACCAAGCCGTGCTGGGCGACGGTCAGGAAGGTGCTCGCGCCGCGCCGGTTCAGATATTGTAGCAGCTCGTGCATGTGGAGGATCAGCTGCTGCTCCTCGGGCATCGCCGCCTGATAGCCGTTGAGGCTGTCGATGATCACGGTGCGGGCGCCGAACAGTTCGACGCAATGCTTGACCCGATAAGCGAATTCTCCCGGGGCAAGCTCGGCGGCGTCGATCTGCTGGAGGAACAGGCTGCCCTGATCGATCATCGACTGCAGGTCGAGGCCGAGACCGAGTGCGCGCTCGATCAGCAGGCCTTGCTCCTCGTCGAACACGAACATAGCCGCTTTCTCGCCGCGCGCTATCGCGGCGGCGGCGAAGGTCAGGGTGAGCAGCGACTTGCCGGTGCCGGCCGGGCCGAGGATGAGCGTGCTCGACCCGCGCTCGATCCCGCCGCCAAGCAGCGCGTCGAGTTCGGGGGACCCGCTTTTGGCGGGTTCGCGCTTGAAGTCGGGGACATATTCCGCGCTGACCAGCCGCGGGAAGATGCGCATCCCGCCGGTGTCGATGACGAAGTCGTGGAAGCCGCCGCGATATTTCTGGCCGCGATATTTGATGACCCGCATCCGCCGCCGCTCGCCGCCATAGTCCGCAGCCATCTCCTCCAATCGGATGACGCCATGGGCGACGCTGTGGACGGTCTTGTCGAGCGCCTCGGTCGTGAGGTCGTCGAGCATCAGCACGGTCAGGCCATGCTTCGAGAAATAATGTTTCAGCGCGAGGATCTGGCGGCGGTAGCGGAGCGAGCTTTGGGCGAGCAGTCGAATCTCCGACAGGCTGTCGAGCACTACGCGGGTCGGCTGGCACTGCTCGATCGCCTCGAAAATGCGCATTGTGGTTTCGCCGAGCTCGAGATCGGACGAGTAGAGCAGGCTCTGCTGCTGTTCATCGTCGAGCAGATTCTCAGGGGGGACGAGTTCGAACACGGCTATCGGATCGCGAATCGTCCAGCCGTGCGAAGCGGCACTTTCGCGAAGCTCGATCTCGGTTTCGGATAAAGTGATGTAGAGCCCGCGCTCGCCGTGCCGCTCGCCTTCCATCAGGAACTGGGTGGCGATGGTGGTCTTGCCGGTGCCGGGGCTGCTCTCGAGTAGATAGACCCGGCCGCGGTTCAGGCCGCCGGCGAGGATGTCGTCGAGTCCATCGACTCCGGTCCTGGCCTTGGGCGGTGCTTGCGGGAGGTTCCGCGCGGTCGGTGCCTCAGGGGCGGTGTTGGTAGGATGGGACATCACAGGCGATGCTCGTGCAGCGAGGGTCAAAGCGTAAATATTCGGTGCAGCGCATCGCGAGCAATGGCCCTCCCCCGAAAATATCCAGACGAGAGCCAACCCCCCCTTTTCTTTTTGGTTCCACGCGCTATAAGCCGTCTTCATCCAGACATCACGGCTCCGCCGCACCCTTTCGTGCGCCCGGGGCTATTCCTGCCCTCTCCGGGACAGGGCCCGAACCGCGCACGGGCCGAACGCAAGGAGAGGGATCAACAGGGCAAGCGCTCCGAAATTGTTTTCCGCCCCGGCGGAAAGCCAGCTCACCTCCTTTCGGGGAGGCCGACCAGCGCAGGGATAAACATGGCCACCAAATCGATCGACGTCGCCTCCTCGGGCCGGACTATTTCGTCGGGCGTCAGCTCGCGCCGCATCCGCAAGATCTTCGGGAATATCCACGAGATCAGCGAGATGCCGAACCTGATCGAGGTCCAGCGCGAAAGCTATGAGCAGTTCCTCCGCTCGGACGCCTCGATCTCCTATGTCTCGGGGCTCGAGAAGACGCTCCGCTCGGTCTTCCCGATTCAGGATTTCGCCGGCACCGCGCACCTCGACTTCGACCGCTATGAACTTGAGAACCCCAAGTTCGATACCGACGAGTGCCGCCAGCGCGGGCTGACTTACGCTGCGCCGATGAAGGTCACGCTGCGCCTGACCAGCTTCGAGATTGATCCCGACACCGAGGCCAAGTCGGTGATCGATATCAAGGAGCAGGACGTCTACATGGGCGATATGCCGCTCATGACGATGAACGGCACCTTCATCATCAACGGCACCGAGCGGGTCATCGTCAGCCAGATGCACCGTAGCCCGGGCGTCCTGTTCGACCATGATCGCGGCAAGACCCACTCGTCGGGCAAGTTTCTGTTCGCGGCGCGGGTCATTCCGTATCGCGGCTCGTGGCTCGACTTCGAGTTCGACGCCAAGGACATCGTCAACGTCCGCATCGATCGCAAGCGCAAGCTGCCGGTAACCGCGTTGCTCCATGCGCTCGGCCTAACGAGCGAGGAGATCCTCAACCAGTTCTACAACAAGGTCGTCTACGTTCGCGGACCGAACGGCTGGCAGATTCCCTATGTGTCCGAGCAATGGCGCGGGCAGAAGCCGGTTCATGATGTGATCAACGCCGACGACGGCGAGATCATGTTCAAGGCGCATGAGAAGATCAGCCCGCGCCTCGCCACCAAGGCGGCCAAGGAAGGGCTCAAGAACCTCATCATTCCGACTGAGGAAATCTTCGGGCGCTTCTCGGCTTATGACCTGATCGACGAAGCGACCGGCGAGATTTACGTCGAGGCGGGCGACGAGATTTCGGCCGAGAATCTCGAGAAGCTCGACAAGGCCGGGACCGACCGGCTCGAACTGCTCGACATCGACTATGTCAACACCGGCCCGTGGATGCGCAACACGCTGAAGGCCGACAAGTCGGAGGACGGCGACAGCGCGCTGAGCGACATCTACCGAGTGATGCGCCCTGGCGAACCGCCGACGCGCGAGACTGCCGATGCCTTGTTCTACGGCCTGTTCTTTGATCCCGACCGTTACGATCTGTCGGCGGTTGGCCGGGTCAAGCTCAACATGCGGCTTGGCCTCGACGCCGAGGATACGGTCACCATCCTTCGCCGCGAG
>JBDSGJ010000007.1:0-59546 GCA_039919075.1 Sphingomicrobium sp. | reverse complement strand
TCCGCGCGGGGTGCGGGAAGTCGACCGGACCATCGTCGCCGTGGCAGCCGCGAATGACGGGCACTATACAATTGATGCCCACCTTCGCTTCGACCCGAAATCCAGCGAAGGCTTTGCTGAAACGCATGTCCGGCGCCTCGAAGCAATGCGGCGGGGCGCACATAGCGTCGAGCGCGAACTCGATGGCCGCTGGGTCATCGCGCCCGATCATCTGGAGCGCGCAGCCGCATTCGAGGGCAGGCTTGCGAGCGAGCGACCGGTGAGCGTTGAAATCCTGTCCAGCGTCCCGCTCATCAAACTGAAGACACTGAACGCGGCGACCTGGCTCGACCGTGAGCTGACCGCGCCCAACCCAGTCCCACTGCGCGACAGCGGCTTTGGGCGCGATGTCCGTGCTGCGCAGACAGCTCGGCAAGCTTGGCTGGTCGACCAAGACCTGGCTCAACAAACTAGCGGGCGAGTTAGCTACCGGCCAAACATGGTGGCGACGCTGCAACAGCGGGAGCTGTTGACGGTCGCGAAACGTATCTCCGATGAGCTTGGCAAACCGTTTCAGGAAGCGGGGCATGGCGATCGGATTGAGGGGATATTTAGACGGAGAGTAGACCTAGCCAGCGGACGCTTCGCTTTGATCGAAAAGGTGCGTGAATTCTCGCTTGTTCCGTGGCGGCCAGTCATCGAGCGTCACGTTGGAAAGCCGGTGTCTGGCGTCCTTCGTGAGGGTGGCGTGAGCTGGACAATTGGAAGGGGCAGGAGCGGACCGTCCGTCGAGTGATGGGCCCACTACGACCTGATGCAGGGTTTATCGATCTTTCGACCGGTAAGCGCGAAATCGCGGCCGTTCGGCGACGCGAACCCAATTCTCGAAAGCTGCCGTTCGCTCACATGCGACAGCGTCCATTGCGGCGATAATCGATGGACCGCTTTTGGCGTCCGCATAGCCGGACCAAACGGCCAAACGCAGATGGAAAGGGCTCGGACAGCTTTTGGGAACCGCATGGCCGAGAAGTGTCGTTACCAGCTTCCACATCTGTCCGGTTTTGGCTCTCGCGGGTGGCGAGTGACTGTTAGCTGCACAAGCTATTCGGCCAAATGTTCGATGATAGGACAATCAGGGCGATCGTCCCCGTGACAGGCCTGAGCAAGTTCAGTGAGTGATTGGCGCATGGCTTCCAAAGCGCGGACCTTGCGGCCCAATTCGGCAGCGCGCGTTTCTGCCAACGCCTTCACTTCGGCGCTCGACCGCGCGCGATCGGACCAAAGTCCCAGCAGCGTCCGGATTTCCTCGATCGGGAACCCCAGGTCGCGAGCGTTGCCGATAAAGCGCAGCCGATGAACGTCGACATCCGAATAGTCCCTGTAGCTCCCGCGCCGGAGCGGCGCGGGCACCAAAGCGATTTGCTCATAATGGCGGATCATGCGTTGCGAGACACCGCTAGCGTCTGAAGCCGTGCCGATGTTCATAGCTTCACCGTGTTCAGGCGAAGCGCGTTGAGGACCACGGTTAGGGACGAGAGCGCCATCGCCGCGCCGGCCAGCATCGGCGATAGCAGAATGCCCGCCACGGGGTAGAGCACCCCGGCCGCGAGGGGCACGCCGATCCCGTTGAACAGGAACGAGAAGAACAGGTTCTGGCGGATATTCCGCATCGTCGCGCGGGCGAGTTTGCGCGCGCGCACGATGGCCGAGAGATCACCTCGCGTGAGCGTCATGCCGGCACTTTCGATCGCCACGTCGGTCCCCGTACCCATCGCCAGACCGACATCGGCCGCGGCGAGAGCGGGAGCGTCATTGATACCATCACCCGCCATTGCGACCTTGGCACCGTCCGCCTTCAGTTCGCCGATGATACGCGCCTTGTCTTCCGGGAGCAGACCGGCGCGCACGTCGTCGAGCCCGCCGACGGCGCGCGCGACTGCATCGGCGGTCGTTTGGTTGTCCCCAGTCAGCATGATCACGCTGAGGCCCTGTTCGCGAAGCGCGGCGATTGCCTCTCCGGCATTGGCGCGAACCGGATCGGCGACCGCAAGCATGCCGGCAAGGGCACCGTCGATCGCCACCAGGATGACGCCTGCACCGTTAGCGCGATGACGATTGGCAGCTTCTTCGAGCGGCTTGGGATCAGCGCCGACCCGGCTCATTTGCGCGGCGTTCCCGATTACGACCGAGCGGTTGCCCACCTTGGCGCCAACTCCCAAACCGGTTTGCGAGGCGAAATCGGCGACCGTCCCGAGCCGCAATTCTCGATCCTTGGCGGCAACGACGATCGCGTGCGCGAGCGGATGCTCGGATTGCCCTTCAACCGCGGCAGCGAGAGCGAGCATGTCGTTTTCCTCGACCGCGCCGACCGTCTCAATCGCAATTAGCTTGGGTTTGCCTTCCGTGAGCGTGCCCGTCTTGTCGATAACCAGTGTATCGACCTTTTCGAGCCCCTGTAGGGCTTCGGCATTCTTGACCAGCACGCCGGCTGTCGCGCCACGTCCTGTTCCGACCATGATCGACATAGGCGTGGCGAGTCCGAGCGCGCACGGACAGGCGATGACGAGGACGGAAATGGCATTAAGCAATGCATGGCCCATGCGCGGGTCCGGGCCCACCACCGACCACACCACGAAGGTCGCGATCGAAATCAGCACGACCAGCGGCACGAACCAGCCCGACACTCGATCGGCGATCGCCTGAATTGGAGCACGGCTGCGCTGCGCGTCGGCGACCATATGGACGATGCGCGCGAGCATCGTATCCGACCCGACCGCGCGCGCTTCCATGACCAGGCTTCCCGTGCCGTTAATCGTTCCCCCGGTTACAACAGCCTCGACTTCCTTGAGGACGGGCGCCGGCTCGCCGGTCAGCATGGATTCATCAACCGAGGAGCGGCCTTCCATCACCACGCCGTCAACTGGGATAGCATCGCCGGGGCGAACGCGCAGCCGATCGCCGGTTGCGACGGCAGCAAGGCTGACTTCCTCCTCGGAGCCGTCTGATCGCACTCTACGCGCCGTCTTGGGGGCAAGATCCATCAGGGCGCGGATTGCGCGCCCGGTCGCCGCCCTGGCGCGGAGTTCGAGAACCTGTCCGAGCAACACCAGCGCCACCACCACCCCGGCCGCCTCGTAATATACCGGGACAACTCCCCCGTGCATTCGGAAGGTCGGGGGAAAGATGTCGGGCGCGACCGTCGCAACCAAGCTGTAGAGGAAGGCGGCACCGACACCGATTGAGATCAGCGTGAACATATTGAGATGGCGGGTCCGAAGCGAAGTCCAGCCCCGCTGGAAAAAAGGCAACCCCGCCCACAGCACGATCGGCGCGGTGAGCGCGAGCTGGACCCAAGGCGATGCGGCAGGACTGACGACATGGACGCCGAGCATTTCGGCGACCATCGAGACCGCCAGCAGCGGCACGGCGAGAACGCCCGCCACCCACAGCCGGCGCGTGAAATCGACCAGCTCAGGATTAGGCCCATCGTCGAGCGACGGCTCTTCCGGTTCGAGTGCCATGCCGCAGATCGGGCACGTTCCCGGTCCCTCCTGGCGGATTTGCGGGTGCATGGGACATGTCCAGATCGCCCCCGGCGTCGCCGTTGCCTCAGGCTTCGGATTGTCGCCGAGATAGGCGTCAGGATTGGCGACGAACTTGGTCCGGCAGCCAGCACTGCAAAAATGATAGGTTTGGCCGGCGTGCTCGGCATGATGCGCCGTTTTCGCCGGATCGACCGTCATCCCGCACACCGGGTCCGTGACATTCACCGCGCTGTCAGGGTCCTTGCCGCCAGCGCAGCAACCGCCTGTTTTGCTGGATTGTTTTGCCGCCGCTGGTGTTTCCGAGCAGCATGACGAGGGCGCAACAGCCGCCTCCGCCGATGGCTTTGCCGAACAGCCGCAGCCCTTTGCATCGGATCGGGATTGAGGGTCGTTCATGACATAAAACTCCTTCGACCCGAAAGCATGTAGGGTCTGACATCATGTCAGGGTCAAGTCCTATCCCTTCCGATGGTCAACTATCGGAATCTACGCGGCGCCGGTGGTTAATCCTCAAGAGGTCGGCTCAGCATACTCGCTCACCTCTTTTGCCTGTCCTTCATCGCAATCACGCTGAGGGGTAGAAGCCGCCCTCGCGTAACCTATGCTAGAGCGGCGGAGTGAACGATATGGACGACCTCGACGAAGTATTGATGAGGCTGGCACACGCACCCGTGCCGGCGAGCCTCGACGGACTAGAAGCTAGGGTGCTGGCGCGCATTGCCACTCGACCCGCTGCGCGTGCCGGCATGGGCGTCGGAGCAATGACGATCGCGGCGGCGCTCGTCGTGGGCATATTCGGGTCGTACTTTCCCGCACGCGAGGCCGGTGCGGTATCGGCGCTATCTCCCTTGGGGCCAGTATCACCGCTCGCACCATCGACTTTGCTTTTCGGCGCGCCATGAGCGGGCACGCGCGCCTGGCGTTGTGCGTAATCGCGTGCTTCATCGCCGCCATCGGTGGTGTGTTCGTCGGCCGCGCGCTTCTTCCCGCCCCCGCGCAGCCCGGCGCGGAGCTGCACGACGTGATCCATCACAAGTTGGCGCTAGACGCCGAACAGGAAGCGCGTCTGCAAGTGCTTGAACGGCGGTTCGCGGTTCAACGGCGTGCGTTCGAACTTGAGTTGAGAGCCGACAATGCCAAACTCGCGGACGCGATCGAGGCCGAGCACGGCAATGGGCCGCGAGTCGCCGCGGCGGTCGATCAGAGCCACGCCGTCATGGGCGAGCTACAAAAGGCGACGCTCGCGCACATATTCGCGATGCGACAACTTCTCCGGCCCAACCAGACCGGGCAGTTCGATCAGGCGGTGGTCAAGGCGCTTACCGACGACGCGCGGTGAGTCTCGACTGGACGACGCTAACCGAGGGGGAGCTTGCGACGCTCAGCATCGCCGGCAGGCAAGCCGCCTTTGCCGAGATTATGCGTCGACATCGCCAATCTATCTTTCGCACGGTCCGGGCCTGTTGCGGCGACGCAGACGAGGCGCTCGACCTGTTGCAGGAGACATTCGTTGCCGCGCATCAGGCGATGCCGCGCTATGATGGCGATCGTTCGATGCGCGCGTGGCTATCGACGATCGCGATCAACAAATGCCGTGATTGGGGCAGGAAGCGGACGGTACGCCGTTTCCTTACCTTCGCCGTCCCGATCGGCATGGAGGCCGAGGCGGTCGCGGACGACAGGCGAGCGATCGATGATGTAGCCGGCGATCGACAGGAACTGGACCGCGTCACACGGGCCATTTCCCGTCTGCCCCACAACCTGAAGGAACCGTTGGTCCTCAGAACGATCGAAGGGCTGAGCCAGGCCGAGACCGCGGCCGTGTTGTCGATCAGCGAGAAGGCGGTAGAAACCCGCCTGTATCGCGCCCGCGCAAAGCTGTTGGAACACTTCAGCCGGGATTGAGGGGTAACGCGGCCGGCCGCGTATGAAGGTTTGAGGGACGTCCCCGTTCGAGATCCTTGAGGACCGTATGAGCCGCATTATCGACCGCCGCCAGGTACTACGCGGGGCCGCCCTCGCGGGAGGCGGGCTTGCACTATCGGCCTACATGCCGGCCTGGGCGCAGACCAATTCGGTAGGGATGACGACGCCGCTCCCGACCGTCGCCGGCAACGACATCACGCTGCGGATCGCGCGCCAGACGATGATGATCGACGGTCGCCCGTCCAAGGCGATCGGTATTAACGGCACTGTGCCAGCCCCGCTGATACGGTTGCGCGAGGGCCAGAACGTGCGCTTCCGGGTAATCAACGACCTCGACGAGGACAGCTCGATTCACTGGCATGGATTGCTCGTTCCGATGCAGTTCGACGGAGTGCCCGGTATCTCGTTTCCAGGCATCAAACCTCGCTCCGGCTTCGTCTATGAGTTTCCGATCAAGCAGAACGGCACTTATTGGTATCACAGCCATTCCGGGCTTCAAGAGCAACTCGGGCATTACGGCCCGATCGTGATCGATCCGGCTGGCACGGACCCCGTGCAATCCGATCGTGAGCACATCATTGTGCTGTCCGACCACAGCCACATGAGCCCCGAAGCCATCTTTCGGGCGATGAAGGTCGATCCTGGCCACTTCAACTATCAGCAACAGACATTGGCGGGACTCCTTTCGGGCAAGGATCAGCCGCTCAAGGATCGTCTTAATTGGGGCAGGATGCGGATGTCCCCCACCGACATTTCGGATGCGACTGGCCCCGCCTACACCTATCTCATTAATGGGCATGGTCCGCGCGACAACTGGACGGCCCTGTTCATCCCCGGGCAGCGCTTGCGGCTGCGCGTCATCAATGCGTCGTCGATGACGACCTTCAACGTCCGCATCCCCGGCCTCAAACTCACGATCGTTCAGGCAGACGGGCAGAATGTCATGCCCGTCGAGGTCGACGAGTTCCAGATCGGCGTTGCCGAGACCTACGACGCGATCGTTACCCCGAGCGACGATCGCGCCTATACTTTCGTGGGTGAAGCCATCGACCGATCGGGCCTGGCGCGCGCAACGCTCGCCCCGCGCGAGGGCATGGCGGCCGAGGTTCCAGCACTTCGGCCGCGCCCGCTCGCGACGATGAAGGACATGGGCATGGATATGTCGTCGATGGGTGGCATGGATATGTCAGGCAGCCAGATGCGCGGCCCCGATCCTACGGCCGAGAAGAATCCTTCGGCCAAACTTACCACCCCGGGCGCCGGCTCGGCTACGGGCGCGATGGCTATGAGCAGCGTCACCCCCGGCGGTAGCGCGATGACCGGCATGGACCACGCGGCTACGAACCACGGCACGATGGCCGATGGCGGTAGCGCTGTCGGCATGGCCGGCATGGACATGTCTCCGCAAGGCGACAAGGGCGCGATGGGCATGGGCTCGATGAAGATGCGCGACTTCTCGAAAGCGCCGCAGGTCAAGAAAGGACCGGGCGTACAGACGATTTCGCCGATGCCGATGGACCGGACCGACTATCCCGGTCAGGGGCTGGAGAATGTCGGGCATAAGGTGCTTGTCTATCGCGATTTGATCGCGCTCGATCGCAACCCAGACGTGCGCGCTCCCGGTCGCAGCCTCGATATCCACCTGACCGGCAACATGGAACGGTTCATGTGGTCATTCGACGGCGTGAAAATGTCCGATACAATGGAGCCATTCGCGTTTGTCGAGGGCGAGCGCGTGCGCGTGACGCTCATCAACGACACCATGATGGGACACCCGATCCACCTTCACGGGCACTTTTTTGAGCTAGTGACGGGGCACGGCGATCACGGGCCGCGAAAGCACACCGTGATCGTGCAGCCAGGCGGGAAGGTGACGTGGGATCTGACCGCTAATGCCGTCGGAGATTGGGCATTTCATTGCCACCTGCTCTACCACATGCACGCAGGAATGATGCGAACCGTTAGCGTGCGCCCGCAGGGCGAGGCAGCATGACGCGCCTCGCTACTATCCTCGCGGCAACCGCTATGCTGACGATCGCGGCCCCCGTCGCAGCGCAGTCGATGCAGGGCATGAACATGCCTGGGATGACGATGCCGGCCAAACAGAAGCCGGCCGTCACACCGGCCGCAAAGAGCAAGCGAACCGCCGAGGCGAGCCCCGCCGCTTCGAAGCGCAAGGCAGCGCGGCGCACGCCCGCGCTGAAGGTCGGCATGAGGGGGATGGGCCATTCGGCTATGCCGGGGATGGACATGCCCGCTAGCGCGCGCCCGCAGGCACAGAGTGCTCAGCAGCCAGTGGCGGGGATGCAAGCTATGCCTGGCATGGAGATGCCGGTCGATCAGCATGGTGGCCATGACATGCAGGGCATGGCGGGCATGGCCGCGAGTGCGATGCCCGGTGTGGAGCATACCGGTACCGCGCTTCCCGCCGGAAACGCGCCCGCGCCGGCGCCGCCCACGGATCATTATGCCGATCGGTTCTTTCCGAACGACAATATGGAGCACGGACGCGCGGCTCTGATGCGGCAGGAGGGTGGCCAAAATTTCTACCAGGTGATGTTCAATCTCGCGGAGTTTCAGGCGCGGGAGGGCCGTGACGGCTATCGCTGGGATGGTGAGGCGTGGTTTGGCGGTGACATCAATCGCGTATGGCTTAAAAGCGAGGGTGACGGCGCTTTCCGGCAGGGCGTAGAAAACGCCGAGATACAGGCGCTCTACAGTCACGCGGTCGGGCCGTATTTTAACCTCCAGGCGGGAGTCCGCCATGACTTTCAACCGTCGCCCACTCGCACCTATGCGACGGTCGGATTCGAGGGCCTGGCGCCCTACATGTTCGAGGTCAATGGCGCGCTGTTCCTATCGAACAAGGGAGATTTGCTCGGCCGCCTCGAAGGCTATTACGACCAGCGCATCACTCAGCGATTGATCCTACAGCCGCGGATCGAGCTTAATCTGGCGGCGCAGGACGTGCCCGAGAACCGGATTGGCGCGGGGCTAACTGACGCCGAGCTAGGTTTGCGGCTCCGCTACGAGGTGAGGAGGCAGTTCGCTCCTTATGTTGGCGTGTCCTACCTCGCGCAGACCGGACGCACCGCCGACTTTGCGCGCGCCGAGGGCAAGAAGCCGCAGACGACGAGCTTTGTCGCCGGCGTGCGGTTTTGGTTCTGACCATGCGGACAGTTAAGGAGGTGCAACATGGATCGGAGTGACGTGAAGCGGCACTTGCCCAGCTTGCCCTTTATCGCCGCGCTGGGCGTGATCGTGGCGCTTGGTGCAGCCGCGTTCATCTACCTAGGCGTCTATAATATTGCTGCCGATGACCCCCATACGCCAGCAGTCTATTCACTGTTGGAGAACCTTCGCGATCGGTCAATTCAAGTCCATGCTCGCGGGATCACGCCTCCGGCCGATCTTGCTTCCGCCCAGCGCATATCGACTGGCGCCGGCCTTTACGCAGAAATGTGTTCGGGATGTCATCTAGGTCCGGGCGTCGAGAAGTCCGAAATGAGCCAGGGACTTTACCCCCAAGCCCCCGAGCTGGCGACGGCACAAGATCTCACGGCCGCTCAACAGTTCTGGATCATCAAGCACGGCGTCAAGCTGAGCGCGATGCCGGCATGGGGCCGAACTCATTCCGATCCGCTGATTTGGGATATGGTGGCGTTCGTCCGCAAACTCCCGAACATGACGCCTGAGCAATACAAGGCGACCATCGCCAGCGCTCCCGAAGATCATGATGCGATGATGAAAGATATGGCGCACAAATAGGGAGACAGGGAAATGGATAAACAAGAGGGCGGCGGGATGGGATACGGTCGCTTCGCGGCAATGATCGCGACGTCAACCGTTGTGATGTTCGGGCTGATGTACCTAAACACCTACGCATGGAGCCACATCGAATACAGTCAGACACGCATGTGGATGGCATTCGTGATGGGGGCATCAATGGCGCTCATCATGCTCGGATTCATGTGGGGCATGTACAAGAGCATGCAGGTAAATGTCGGAATCGTCGCCGGCAGTATTGTCGTCTTCGCGCTCGCGCTCTGGCTGGTACGCAGCCAGGAAACTGTCAATGACGTGAGCTATATGAAGGCCATGATCCCGCACCATTCAATCGCGATTATGACAAGTGAGCGGGCGCACCTCAAAGACCCTGAGGTCCGGAAATTGGCGGACGGCATCATCGACGCTCAGGTCCGCGAGATTACCCAAATGAAGCGTTTGATCGCCCGGCTTGAAGCCCATCCGACTGCGAACGGTGCGCCGGATCTCCCCTCCTATCGCGACAGGCAAGCTCCCCCTCCGGCGCCCGAGACTGATGAGAGCGCCGGCGTGAACACGCTTCAACCAGTGCGCTGACCGCGCGAGGTTGAGGGTTGGCTAATCTGGGGCGTAACTAACTGGCAGCTTTTGTTAAGTCGCCGCCCAATAGCCGCCAGTCTGCAACCGGCCCAATTCCGGTCATCAACTCCACTGCGTCGGCTGGCGCTGAACTTCATCGAAACGGCAATACGAAAGCCCGTGCGAATGCCTGATCTAGGCGGCTGATCCGAACCGCCGTCGCGGTTCGGTCGGAGCGCTCGCATGACCCCGACCAAGTTGCTTCTCGGCCAGATCCTGATCGTCTTCGCGATCGTGCTCGCTGGCCTGTGGACTTCGACCCAGTGGATCGCGGCGCAGCTCGCCTATCAGCCGCAGCTTGGCGCACCATGGGCGATAGCCTTCGGCCACCGTGTCTATCACCCATGGGCGCTCTTCGCCTGGTGGTACCACTTCGACGCCTACGCGCCGCACGTCTTCAACAAGGCTGGCCTCCTTGCAGGTGCCAGTGGATTTGTCGGCTGCGCCGCCGCCATTGCTGGCTCCCTTTGGCGCGCGCGCCAGGCTCAGCACGTTACCACCTATGGCTCGGCGCGCTGGGCGAACAGTCGCGAGATTGAAAGCGCTGGCCTGCGCGATGTCGCGGGCGTGTTCCTCGGCCGGCATGATGGCCGCTACCTTCGCCATGACGGCCCTGAGCATATTATGGCGTTCGCGCCGACCCGCTCGGGCAAGGGGGTTGGGCTTTGCTCAAAGGCGTCGTGATCTCGACGCTGCTCGGAGTTGGCTCTGAGCTTCAGTTTGCGGGGCAAAGCGGTCTTGTTCAGGCCATCCGCCAGTCTGGCCAGCAGAATGTCGCCCACGCCGGTGATCAGCTGACCTCGAAAACGCTCAACGTCCAGCCGACGATCACTATCCGGTCGGGAACGCCGGTCCGCCTCATCGTCCAGAAAGATTTGATCCTCGCGCCCTGGCGCGAGTGAGGGAGAAAAGACATGTCGGACCTGAAGCTTGGTAGATTGCCGGATCGCACTCCCGTGAAGCTCACCGTCAACGTGCTACCAGAACTCCATCAATCGCTGATCGAGTACGCTGCCCTCTATGCGGAGAACTATGGCTGCGAGGAGCCCATCAACGAACTGATCCCGGCGATGTTGAGCGGTTTTCTCGAAAGCGATCGCGGGTTCCAAAAGCGTCGGCGTAAGGCGGCGTCGGCATAATCGATCGATCGCGATCGCCATCAACCATGCCCGGCTGACGCCGTCCGACGCAGTTCGGCGCAGTCGGCATCCCGCCGTCTTGCGGGGTTGGATACCAACCGCTTCCTACTGGAAACCAAGCCATCCAAGGAGACTGTCATGACCGAACAATCAGAATGCTTCCTGCGAATCCGGACTGTTCTCGCGAAAACCGGGCTCAGCCGATCGACGCTTTATCGCAAGATCGAAAACGGCACTTTCCCTCGGCAGTTCAAAATCAGCGACCGCTGCTGTGCGTGGCGGCAGTCGGCAGTCGATGCTTGGATCAAAGAATCTGCGAAAGATTTTGGTGGCTTGGAAGCGGCTTAACCCAGAAAGGAGCGTCGGGAGATTACTTCAGGCGTATAAAAGTTCGACACCCTCTTCGCTCACTCCGCATCGACGAGAGGCCGCCTCGCGAGAGGCGGCCTCTTCCCGTTTGGTCTCCCGCACGACCGCGAAGATGTGCTTTATAAAAATTTCCCGTTTGGCAGTCTTACCCGTTCGCGGGCTAGCAGCGTCCATAGGGTTGTCGCTCGGCTTACACTGCGGCCCTGGCATCTAACGTTCAAAAAATCTCAGGCTATGCCTCTGCGACCCAACCTCGAAGCTACCTATGCGTTACCTTGTTGGAGTTGAGAGAAACGCTGTTACCTAGAAAGTGGAGGGAGAAGTGGCGCGCCCGACTGGATTCGAACCAGTGGCCTCAAGATTAGAAGTCTCGTGCTCTATCCAGCTGAGCTACGGGCGCGTGATTCGGGCTTAGCCGATCAGGCGACAGCTTCAAGCAGCTGTCCGAAAGCGCTGGCGAAGAGCCGCTGGCCATCGGTTCCGCCATGAAGCGCGTCGACCGCGCGCTCGGGGTGCGGCATCAGGCCAAGGACATTGCCGATGTCATTGACGATCCCGGCGATGTCGCGTGCCGAGCCATTGACCGGCTCGGCATAGCGGAACACGACCCGGCCCTCGCCCTCGAGCCGGTCGAGGGTTTCTGCGTCGGCCTGATAATTGCCGTCATGATGCGCGATCGGCAGGCGCACCGTCTCGCCGCTCGCGTAGCGACCGGTAAACAGCGTCTGGCTATTCTCGATGGCGAGCGGCACCGTCCGGCAGATGAAGGTAAGCCCCGCGTTGCGCATCAGTGCGCCGGGCAGCAGCCCCGCCTCGGTCAGCACCTGGAAGCCGTTGCAAACGCCGAGCACCGGCACCCCCCGCGCTGCGGCATCGGCCACCGCGCGCATCACCGGTGATCGCGCCGCCATCGCGCCTGAGCGAAGATAATCGCCGTAGGAGAAGCCCCCCGGAATGGCGATGAAGTCAGTCCCGGCGGGAAGCTCGCTTTCGCGGTGCCAGACCATCGTCGGGGCGTGGCCCGTAGTCCGCTCGATCGCCACCGCCAGGTCACGATCGCAGTTCGACCCCGGAAAGACGATTACCGCGCTGGTCACGCGACCTGCTCGATTCGGAAATTCTCGATCACCGTGTTTGCGAGCAGCTTGCGGCACATCTCCTCGATCTCGCCCTCGCTGGTGGCATCGGCAAGGTCGAGTTCGATCATCTTGCCCTGGCGAACGTCATTGACGCCGGCAAAGCCGAGCCCTTCGAGGGCATGGTGGATTGCCTTTCCCTGCGGATCGAGCACGCCGGGCTTCAAGGTCACGAACACGCGCGCTTTCATGGGATCAGGGACCTTTCGCTGTCGCGCGTCCCTATGGCGGCGCGGGCGCGCGGCTTCAAGCTTTACCCTTTGTTTACCTCATTGACCGATGATTGGCCCTCACCTGGCGCAAGTGAGAGGGCGCAAACATGGTGGTAGCAATTGCCGCGGGCATGTTCATCCTGCTATTCGGCTGGGGTGGTGACTATTTCGGTTGGGACGACAGCAGCGGCAAGGTCCAGCTCGCGCTGTTCACGACCTTCGTTCTGGGCATCCTGTGCGGGTTCAAGAGCCGGGGCTGATTTTCGGCGCGCGCTGGTCTAGGCGGTCGCGATGACCGCACTGCCGCCCTATGCCGAACTGCTGAAATTGATCTGCGAGCCCGATCCGCGTGGTGGCCCCCCGTTGATGCTGATGCCCAACCACGAAGGCGTCGTCGGCCGCCCCGGGTTCCTCCACGGCGGCGCGATCGCAGGCTTATGCGAATTTGCCGCCTTCACTGCGCTTCGCCACGCGCTTGGCGACGAACGCATAGCGATCAAGCCGATTACCGTGACGGTCGACTATCTTCGCGGTGGCAAATTGGAGCACAGCCGCGCGCGCGCCGAAATCATTCGCCTGGGGCGGCGGATCGCCAACCTCGAGATTCGCGCATGGCAGGACGACGAGGATAAGCCGATTGCAGTCGCGCGGATGAATTTTCTGGTGGAGCGATAGCGACCGTTAAAGGTGCTGCTCAATAGCCGCTAAGCTCGGCCACGCGATTGGTGTGCCAGCGCGGGCTTCCGAACATTTCGCCGAGGACCACTTCGCGCTTCATGAAGAGGCCGATGTCATGCTCGTCGGTCATGCCGATTCCGCCGTGCATCTGCACACCCTCCTGAACGGCAAGCGCGGCGACCTTGCCTGCCTTGGCCTTGGCGACCGAGATCATGAGCGCGGCGCGTGCGTCGCCGGTGTCGAGCAATGCCGCGGCCTTTTGCGCCACCGCGCGCGCAATTTCGATCTCGCCGAACAGGTGTGCGGCGCGGTGCTGGAGCGCCTGGAACTCGCCGATCAGCTTGCCAAATTGCTTGCGCTGCTTGAGATAGTCGAGCGTCATCGCGGTCGCACCTGCGGCGACCCCGACAAGCTCGGCCGCCGCGCCTGCGCGCCCGGCACCAAGCGCGCGGTCGAGGGCCGTCATCCCACAATCTACCTCCCCCACCACGGCATCGCCATCGACCGCGACCTTGTCGAACGTCAGTCGGGCAGCGTGCGACGAGTCCGCGAGGACGACATTCTCGACGGTTAGGCCCGCAGCGTCGCGCGCGACCGCGAACAGGGTCAGCCCTGCGGTCTCGCCTGCCGTGCCGCCCGTCCGCGCGGCGACCAGCAGAAGGTCCGCGCTTGCACCATGAACGACGAATTGCTTGGCGCCGGACAGCATGAAGCCATTGCCCGCCTTGTCGGCGCGCATCGCGATCCCCGCGGGATCGTGACGCGGGCCGTCGTCGATTGCTAGCGCGGCGACGGTGTCGCCTGCGGCGATGCCCGGAAACCAGCGTTCGGCCTGCGCGCTCCCCTCGAGCGCGCGGACCGCCGCGACTGCAGTCGTCAGGAACGGCGAGGGGGTGAGATTGCGGCCGATCTCCTCGAGCACGAGCCCCGCCTCGACCGATCCCATGCCCATTCCGCCAGCTCCCTCGGGGATGCAGATGCCGGTCAGGCCGAGTTCGGCGAACTGTTTCCAGTGCTCGTGCCCGAACCCGTCCTTGCAGCCGACGTCGCGCCAGTGGCGTAGCTGCCTGGCAATGCCCCCCTCCTCGGCGAGAAAGGTCTGAGCGGTATCCTTGAGCATGTTCTGGTCGTCGGTGAGTCGCATGTCAGGCTCCCGGCAGTTGCAGGATATGTTTGGCGATGATCCCGAGCTGGACTTCGCTCGTCCCGCCCTCGATCGAATTGGCCTTGGTGCGCAGCCAGTCGCGGGCCGACTTGCCGACGCCCGAACGCTCACTGTCCCACTCGAGCGCGTCCGAACCGCCCGCCGCCATGATCAGCTCATGGCGCGCCTTGTTGAGCTCGGTCCCGGCATATTTCATCATGCTCGGCATGGCGGGGTGCGCCTCGCCATGCTTGAGCTGGTCGAGGAAATGCTCGCTCATCGCGGCGAAGGCGAGGCTGTCGACGTCGAACGCCGCTATGTCGGCGCGAAGCACCGGATCCTCGATCGGCCCAACGCTCGCTCCGAGAGCCTGCCGCTCCGCGCCGAGCCCCATTCCCGAGATCATCTCGCGCTCATGACCGAGCAGATATTTGGCGACGTCCCAGCCCTTGTTGAGTTCTCCGACAAGCTGGTCCTTGGGCACCTTCACATCGTCGAAGAAGGTTTCGCAGAAGGGCGAGTTGCCGCTGATCAGCAGGATCGGCTTCGTCGAAACGCCGGGGGTCGCCATGTCGAACAACAGGAAGCTGATCCCGCCATGCTTGGTCGCGGTCGAGGTGCGCACCAGGCAGAAGATCCAGTCGGCCTCGTCGGCATAGCTGGTCCACACCTTCTGCCCGTTGACGACGAAATGATCGCCCGCATCCTCGGCCCGGGTCTGCAGCCCGGCCAGGTCCGACCCGGCGCCGGGTTCGGAATAGCCCTGGCACCAGCGGATTTCGCCGCGCGAAATCTCGGGCAGGAAGCGCAGTTTCTGCGCCTCGGTGCCATATTTCAAAAGCGCCGGCCCGAGCATCGAAATGCCGAAGCTGTTGAGCGGATTGCGCGCGCCGATCGCGGCCATTTCCTCGCGCAGGATTTTCGTTTCCGCCGGACTTAAGCCCCCGCCGCCATAGGATGTCGGCCAATCAGGAACGGTGTAGCCCTTGGCCGCGCAGGCCTCGAGCCACGCCCGCTGTGCCTCCGACTGGAACACCCAATTGCGCCCGCCCCAGCAAGCGTCCTTCTCCGAGCGCATCGGAAGGCGCATCTCGGGCGGACAATTTCTCTGTAGCCAGGCGCGGATATCGCTGCGGAAACTGTCGTCGTCGGCCATTTGTCTTGTCCTTCTCGGCCCCTCGTCCTAGCCCGCTTTGCAACCAGACGCGGGCGCCGCGCAAGGGAGAGTGGAAGCCGTGGATTTTGACCTTACGGAACGGCAGAGTTTTTTCCGCGACCGGGTTCGCGCGTTCATCAACGAACAGGTCCGGCCCCGAGTCGCCGACTATAAGAAGCAGATCGACCATGGCGATCGGTGGCAGCCGATCCAGCTGATCGAGGATTTGAAGCCCCTCGCCCGCGCCGCTGGCTTGTGGAACCTGTTCATGCCGCCCGCTCCGGTGCTCGCTCATGTCGATGAGACGTTCGCGTTCGAGGGCGAGCAGCTCACCAACCTCGAATATGCGCTGTGCGCCGAGGAAATGGGGCGGATCCTGTGGTCGTCCGAAGTGTTCAACTGCTCGGCGCCTGATACTGGCAACATGGAAGTGTTCCACCGTTACGGCACGCGCGCGCAAAAGGAGCAGTGGCTTGGGCCGCTGATGCGCGGTGAAATCCGCTCGGCCTTCCTGATGACCGAGCCCGCGGTTGCGTCGTCCGACGCGACCAATATCCAGTGCCGGATCGAGCGCGACCCCGGATCAGGGTCCGGGGCTGGCGACGGCGACTATGTCATCAACGGCCGCAAATGGTGGTCGTCGGGGGCAGGCGATCCGCGCTGCAAGGTCGCCATCCTGATGGGCAAGACCAGCCCCGACGAAAAAACCTATCGCCAGCAGTCCATGGTCCTCGTGCCGCTCGACGCCCCTGGGCTGACCGTCGAGCGTCACCTATCGGTCTATGGCTATGACGACGCCCCCCACGGCCATATGGAAATCGAGCTCAAGGACGTCCGCGTCCCCGCCGAAAATATTTTGCTCGGCGAGGGCAGGGGGTTCGAGATTGCGCAGGGGCGGCTCGGGCCAGGCCGCATCCACCACTGTATGCGCACCATCGGTGCGGCCGAGGAAGCGCTCGAGGCAATGGTCCGCCGCCTTCAGTCGCGCGTCGCATTCGGCAAGAAACTTTCAGAGCATAGCATTTGGGAACAGCGCGTCGCCGAGGCGCGGATCGAGATCGACTGCTCGCGCCTGCTGTGCCTCAAGACCGCCGACCTGATGGACAAGGCCGGCAACAAGGCCGCCCGCACCGAAATCTCGATGATCAAGGTCAAGGCGCCGCTGATGGCGCTCAAGATCATCGATGACGCGATCCAGTCGTTCGGCGGGATGGGGGTCAGCCAGGACACCCCGCTCGCCGCCAGCTGGGCGGGAATTCGCACCTTGCGTTTCGCCGACGGCCCCGACGAGGTCCATAACCGCACGATCGCGCGTCACGAATTCGGCAAATACCCCGAGGTCACCGCGTGAAACCGCTGTTCGACCTGACCGGCAAGGTCGCCATCGTCACCGGCTCGTCGCGCGGGATCGGGCGCGCCATCGCCGAAGGCCTTGCTGCGCACGGTGCGAAAGTGGTCATCTCCTCGCGCAACCAGGCCGCTTGCGACGAGGTCGCCGCCGCGATCAACGCCGAGCATGGCGAAGGCACCGCCATCGCCGTCGCTGCGAGCCTGTCATCGAAGCAGGCGCTTCAGGAAATGGTCGACGAGACCGTCCGCCACCTCGGTCCGGTCGACATCCTCGTCTGCAACGCCGCGTCCAACCCCCATTACGGCCCGCTCGGCAGCATCACCGACGAGCAGTTCCGCAAGATCTTCGACAATAATGTGCTCGCCAATCACTGGCTGATCCAGATGACCTCGCCGGCCATGCTCGACGCGGGCAAGGGCTCGATCATCATCATCTCGTCGGTAGGCGGGCTGACCAGTTCGACCAAGATCGGCGCCTATAACATCTCGAAGGCAGCGGATTTGCAGCTCGTCCGAAACCTCGCCGCCGAATTCGGCCCCAAGGGCGTGCGCGTCAACGCCATTGCGCCGGGCCTCGTTCGCACCGACTTCGCCAAGGCGCTGTGGGAAAATCCCGAGACGCTCAAGCTGGTCACCACCGGCGCCGCGCTGCGCCGCATCGGCGAGCCCGAGGAACTGGCCGGGATCGCAGTCTTCCTCGCCTCCGATGCTTCCAGTTTCGTCACCGGCCAGGGCATCCTTGTTGATGGTGGCTCGACCTTCGGTGCGGGCTTCTGATGCGGCTTGCTGGAAAAGTCGCGATTGTCACCGGCGCAGGCTCGGGGATCGGCAAAGCCACCGTTGACCTATTCCGCCGTGAAGGCGCGACCGTCGTTGGTGCCGACCTCAAGGGAGCCGACATCGTCTGCGACGCGGGCGACGACGCGCAGGTCCGGGCGCTGATCGACAAGGCCGTCGCCGACCATGGCAAGCTCGACATCGCCTTTGCCAATGCGGGCATCTCGGGCGGGCTTGCGTCGATCTTCGAACAGTCGGTCGACGACTGGAACGAGATCCTCCGCGTCAACCTGATCGGCCCGTTCCTGATGATCAAGCATGCCGCGCAGGCGATGAGCGACGCGGGGCATGGCGGATCGATCATCTGCACGGCCTCGGTTGCGGGCCTCCGCTCGGGGGCTGGCGGGCCGGCCTACTCGGCGTCGAAGGCCGGCGTCATCAGCCTCGTCAAGACCGCCGCTCAGCAACTCACGGGGTCGAACATCCGCGTCAACGCCATTTGCCCCGGGCTCATCGAAACCGGAATGACCGAATTCGTTTACGAGCGTGCGCGCGCGAAGGGCCAAGCCGACAAGCTGGGTCACCTCAACCCGCTCCAACGCGGCGGCGAGCCCCCCGAAATCGCCAATGCCGCGCTGTTCCTCGCCTCGGACGAGGCAAGCTACGTCAACGGTCATGCGCTGGTTGTCGACGGCGGCTTGAGCTCATCGCACCCCTACACTTCACAACGTTTTGGCCGCACGGCCATCTGACCGGAGACGATCATGACCGACAGCCCCATTACCACCGCGCGCCACGGCGACATCCTGAGCGTCACGTCGAACAATCCGCCCGTCAACGCGCTCGGGATCGCTGTCCGTCAGGGCCTGGTCGCCGCAATCGACGAAGCCGAGGGCGATCCCGCCATCAAGGCCCTCGTCATCACCTGCGCCGGCCAGACCTTCTTCGCCGGGGCCGACATCACCGAGTTCGGCAAGCCACCCGTCCTGCCGTGGCTCCCCGAAGTGGTCGACAAGATCGAAGCCTGTTCGAAACCCGTCGTCGCCGCGATCCACGGCACCGCGCTTGGCGGCGGGCTCGAAGTCGCGCTCGGCTGCCATTACCGCGTTGCTGTCCCGACGGCGAAGTTCGGAGTGCCCGAGGTTAAGCTCGGCATCCTCCCCGGTGCCGGTGGAACTCAGCGCCTGCCGCGAGTCGCAGGAGTGCCAAAGGCGCTTGAAATGGCCACCGGCGGCGGGATGATCGGCGCCAAGGAGGCCGCTGCGATCGGGCTGATCGACCGCCTGATCGAGGGCGATTTGGTCCAGCACGCGGTCGCTTATGCTGATGAGGTCAAGGACATTCGCCCGCTGCCGCTGTCGTCGGCGCGACAGGATAAGGTCGACGGCACCGATCCGGCCATCTTCGCCGACTTCCGCAAGGCCAATGCGCGCAAGTTCAAGGGCTTCGAAGCGCCCGAGCTCAATATCCAGGCGATCGAGGCGGCGGTCGCCAAGCCCTACGCCGAGGGCATCCGCGACGAGCGCCGCCTGTTCATGCAGTTGATGAGCGGCAGCCAGTCGCGCGCCCAGCAATATTTCTTCTTCGCCGAGCGCAAGGCGTCGAAGATCGACGGTATTCCCGCCGACACCAAGCCCCGCGACATCAAGCGCGTCGGGATCATCGGTGCCGGGACCATGGGCGGCGGGATTTCGATGAATTTCCTATCCGCCGGGATTCCCGTGACGATCGTCGAAATGCAGCAGGACGCGCTCGACCGCGGTACCGGGCTGATGCGCAAGAATTACGAGGCGACCGCCGCCAAGGGCCGGATGACCGCCGAGCAGGTGGAGGCCGCAATGGGCGCGCTGACCCCGACGCTCGACTTTGCGGCACTGACCGAGTGCGACCTCATCATCGAGGCCGTGTTCGAGCAGATGGACGTTAAGAAGGAGATTTTCGCCAAGCTCGACAAGGTCGCCAAGCCCGGCGCGATCCTCGCGTCCAACACCAGCTATCTCAACGTCGACGAGATCGCCGCCGCCACCTCGCGCCCGCAGGATGTCGTTGGCCTGCATTTCTTCTCGCCCGCCAACGTCATGAAATTGCTCGAAGTCGTTCGCGGGGCGAAGACTGCGCCCGATGTGCTCGTCACCGCGATGCAGCTTGCCAAGCGGATCAAGAAAGTCGCCGTTGTCGCAGGGGTCTGCTACGGTTTCATCGGTAACCGAATGCTCATCCCGCGCCACCGCGAGGCCGAAAAGCTCCTGCTAGAAGGCGCCACCCCCGAGCAGATCGACAAGGTCCATCTCGACTTCGGAATGCCGATGGGCCCATTCCAGATGAGCGATCTCGCCGGGGTCGACATCGGCTGGCACCGCGATCCGACCCGCATCGAGAATTTTCGCGACGCGCTTTGTGCCGGTGATCGGTGGGGGCAGAAGAAGGGTGCGGGCTTCTACGATTATGACGAAAAGCGGCGCCCGACCCCCTCACCCGTCGTGCAGGGAATGATCGAGGAGTTCGCGGCCAAGGGCGGCATTACCCGGCGCGAGATCAGCGACCAGGAAATCATCGAACGCACGCTCTACACCATGGTCAACGAGGGCGCTAAGATCCTCGAGGAAGGCATGGCCCAGCGCGCATCGGATATCGATGTTGTGTGGATCTATGGCTATGGCTGGCCGATCTATCGTGGCGGCCCGATGCACTGGGCCGACGGCGAGGGGCTCGACAAGATTGTCGCTGGCCTGCGCAACCAGGAGCAGCGCATGGGGAGCGACTTCAGCTTCTCGAAACTGCTGCTCGACAAAGCGGCGGACGGACAAAAGTTTACCGGTTAGCGGTGCAGCAACGTGATCCGAGCAGGGCCGGTGTCGCGCTCGACATCGATGACGAGCGGCTCGGTGGCGACGACGACCTGCTTCTTGGCTGTCTCGATCGCCAGCCAGCCGCCGTCGGCTAGCCAGCCCGAGCGAGTCACCGAGGCGATCGTCGCGATCGAAGCCTTGGGCGAATAGGGCGGATCGGCCAGGATCAGGTCGAACGGCGCGGCGGGGGGCAGCTTGAGCGCCGAGGTCAGCCGCACCTCGGCCCGATCAGCCGCGCCAAGCTTGGCCAGATTGGCCTGGATGACCTTGACGGCCACCATGTCATTCTCGATGAAAGTGACATGCGCCGCGCCGCGCGACAAAGCCTCGAGGCCGAGCGCCCCGCTCCCCGCGAACAGGTCCGCGACGCGCAGGTCCTCGAAGCTTCCCAGCCGGCTGACCAGCATCGAGAACAAAGTTTCGCGAGTCCGGTCCGCCGTCGGGCGCGTGGCATCGCCAACAGGCGCGGCGATGGTTCGTCCGCGCCACTCGCCCGCGATGATCCTCATCCCGCCTTGCGCCCACCGCGCAGGCTGGCACGGAACTGGGCGAGCATTTCGCGCGGCAGCTCGGCGACCGCGCCCGGCTCAAGCCCTTCGAGCATCAGCGGGCCATAGCTCGTCCGGATCAGCCGCGACACCTGCAGCCCGAGGTGCGCGAGCACGCGCCGGACCTCGCGGTTCTTGCCTTCGGTCAGGCTCATCTCTATCCAGCAATTGCGCCCCGTCCGCCGCTCGAGATTGGCGTTGATCGAGCCATAGCGCATGCCCTCGATCTCCACCCCCTCGGCCAACTCCTCAAGCTGCTCCTGCGTAACGTCGCCGAACGCCCGCGCGCGATAGCTGCGCACGACCCCGGTCGAGGGCAACTCGAGCTGGCGCTTCAACTCGCCGTCGTTGGTCAGCAGCAGCAGCCCCTCGGTCATGAAGTCGAGCCGCCCGACCGGGATCAGCCGGGGCAAGCCCTTGGGCAATTTGTCATAGATCGTCGGCCGCCCCTTGGGGTCAAACTCGGCCGTGAGGCACGAAGGCGGCTTGTAAAACAGGAACAGCCGCGCCGCCTCGGGCTTGGCCACCGCCTTGCCGTCGACCGTCACCCCGGCGAGATTTTCGATCACAGTCGCGGGCGTGGTTAGCTTCTCGCCGTTGATCGCAACGCGCCCGCCCTCGATCATCCGCTCGATCTCGCGGCGCGAGGCGATCCCGGCGCGGGCAAGCAGCTTGGCGATGCGCTGCGGCCCGTCGTCCCGCGAAGGGCCGGGTTTCGGCCCCCGCGTGACGGGCCCGCGCGATTTATTTTCGCCCTGGCCCGGCGGACGGGGTCCGCGCGGCACCGGATCGCGCTTCGTTCGTTGCGGGCCTGTCATCTTTCCTCCTCGGCGGGAACCACTCGATGCTGTTCGGCAAGCGCACCCAGGTCGTCAAGCGCATCCTCGTCGTCGAGGACGAACCGCTGACCGCCTTCGAAAATGAGACGCTCATCGAAAGCGCCGGTTATGAGGTCGTCGCAACGCGCGATAGCGTCGCCGACGCGCTGGCGACCCTCGACGAGCACCCCGTCGACCTGATCCTCGCCGACGTCAAGCTGTCGGGCAAGCGCAGCGGCATCGACCTGGCGCGGGAGGCGGCGCGGCGCGGGGTGCCGACGCTATTCGCTACCGGCCACTGCCCGCCCGAGGCTGCGGCGGTATCGATCGGCTGCCTGATGAAGCCCTATAGCCCCGGCGTGCTCAAGGACGCGATCCGCGCGGTCGAACAGCATCTCGAAGGACTGACTCCCAAGCTTCCCAAGGGACTCGAACTATTCCCGCTGACCGCGCCGTAACGCCTCACAGCGCCGCATCGATCTTGCGGTGGAAGATGGCAATGCCTTCCTCGAGCGTACCAAGGACGAGGTCGTCGATCAGCCCCGAGTCCAATCCGCGCTGGCCGAGTGCCGCCGCACCAAAGTCCTCCGTTCCGAACGTGCCGCCATCGAGCAGGTCCCAGCTCTTCTGCCAATGCGCTTCGGCCTCGTTGGTCTGCGGCGCCTCAGGGATCAGCATGAAATCCTCGACCAGCGCCTGGCCGACCGACTGCGGCATGACGACCAGCAAGTTGATATAGTCTGGACTGACGATCACCACCGAATTGGGGAACAGCTGATAAGTGTAGGTCACCGCTCGGCGCAGCGCGGGCCAGTCGTCGCGGTCGATCTCGTTGAGATAATCTGCCCGCCCGACCGCCGCGCGTTGGTGACGGCCAATCTGGTCGGCGACGGTGATCCCGTCCGCAAAGAAGGGCGCGATGGTCGCGGCGTGGAGCCGCTGGACATGGTAGCTTTCGAGAAAGGCATCGATCACCAGTTTCCAGTTGGCGGCGACGGCGTGGGTCTTGCGCCGGTAAAGGTGAAGCCCGGCGACTCCGAAAGCGTCGAGGTCGGGGGCGACTGCAAGCTCATTGGCGAAGTCCGCTTGGAGCTCACGCGCGAACCAGATCAGCCCGCCGGCCTCCACCGAAGCGAACTCCGTCAGCCCGTGCGCCGCCGTGTCGAGTCCGGGAAAACAGTCTGCGCGCGGCAAGGACGCCAGGTCGCCGTTGGCGCGATAGGCCCAGCCATGGTAAGGACAGACGATCCGCGTGGCCGGAACCGGGCCGGGGGTATCGAGCAGCCGCGTTCCGCGATGGCGGCAGACGTTGGCCATGACATGGACCCTGCCGTTGCCGTCGCGACTGATGATCAGCGGCGAACCATAATCGTCGTGAGTCACCGCTTGATTGGGGTAGGGCAGTAGCGCCGACGGGCCAAGCAGCAGCGGCAGACGGGTAAACAGAGACGCCAATTCACGCGCGAAGCGGTGAGCATCGGTGTAACTGTCTGCGGGCAAGCGGGTGATCGCCGAGCCCATCGCCGCATCGCCGCGCGCGAGCGCCTCGGCCAGCGCGCGTTGGCCGGCGGTCGGGCGTGCGGCGCGGGTCATGGCGTCCATTCGGTGAGGCTGCGCTCGTGGTAGACATAATACAAGTTAAGCTTTGTCACGGCTGGACTAGCCAGCGCCGGTCATCCGCGCGATGTTGGTCAGATTCGACGGATAAGGCGGAGATAAAATTGGCGTCCACCCCCCGGCCCAAGGGCCTCAAACTGCTCAAGGTCGCGCTCGCTAACCGCAAGTCAGGGACGATGCTCGGCTTCGGCTTTTCCTCGGGGTTGCCCTACGCGCTGCTCATCGGGACGCTCAACGCCTGGCTGGGCGAGGCCAAGATCAACCTCGCGACGATCGGCGTGCTGTCGTGGATCGGGCTGACCTATTCGTTCAAATTCCTGTGGTCGCCGCTGGTCGACCGGCTCGAAATTCCGCTGCTCAACCGCTTCGGGCGGCGCAAGAGCTGGATCATGCTGTGCCAGGCGGTGATGGTTGGCGCCTTCGTCGCGCTGTCGCTGACCGATCCGACGCAGAACATCGGCTGGTTCGCGATCTTCGCGGTTATCGCCAGCTTCGCATCGGCCACTCAGGACGTCGCGGTCGACGCATGGCGGATCGACGTCGCCGAAGAGGAAGCGCCGGTCGAGTTGCTCTCGGCAATCTATCAGTTCGGTTATCGCATCGCCTCGATCGTCGGGGGCGCGCTCGCACTCGTCCTTGCCGCGCGGATGAGTTGGAGCCTGGTCTATCTGCTGATGGCGGGCCTCATCGGGCTGATGATCGCAGTCGCCTTCGCCGCCCCCGACACGGTTCGACCGCCCAAGGGCGCGATGAACGAGGCGCTGTCGCAGGCTGGCGAGGTCGAACCGCGAACCCGCGCGATCGCGCTCGCCATCGTCACCGTCTGCTGGGCGTGGGCGATCATCACCATCGCCCGGTTCATGAGTTCGATGCTGGTCCTCGCGCCGGGCACCAAGCCGCCGTCGGTGGCCGACTTCACCAAGCATGTCGGGCCGTGGATCATCGTCGCGACAGTGTTCGTCCCGCTGATCATTGCCGCGACCGTCAACTGGCTCAAGGCTCACCATCGCAGCGTGCTCGTCGCGCCCGACACCAACCAGGGGCCCGGCCGCACTGCCGCCAATCACATGTATGGCGCGCTCGTCTCGCCGCTCGCCGAACTGTCGCAGCGGCTCGGCTGGGGCGTGCTGATCGTGATGGGCTTCATCCTGACCTATGCGCTTTGCTATAATATCTGGTCGAGCTTCGCCTTCCCCTTTTACCTCGATTTCCTCCATTATACGAAGGACGAGGTCGCCTTCGCGTCGAAGGTCTTCGGCATCTTCATGACGATGATCGGGATCAGCCTTGGCGGCTATTTGTTCGCCCGGATCGGCCGCTTTCCGACGGTCTTGATCGGTGCGATCCTGCCGCCGATGGGCAATCTGGTCTATGCCGACCTGGCCGAGGGCGGCGCGCATCTCGACGCGGTCGGCCATGCGCTCGGGCTTCACGCGCTGGCCACCTCGCTCGGGACGGACGACCGGATGGTGCGGCTGCTGATGGCGATCAGCTACGAGAATATCTCGACCGGAATCGCGCTGACCGCGTTTGTCGCCTACCTGTCGTCGATCGTCTCGAAGAAGTTCACCGCCGTCCAATATGCGCTGCTGTCATCATTGACCTTCCTCGTCGGATCGCTCGGGCGCGGCGTGGCGGGGGAGGCATTCGACACGCTCGGATACGCGACGGTATTCCGTTACACCGCCGCGTTCGGCCTGCTGTCGGTGCTGTTCGTGACGCTCGAGTGGATTCGCGTTTCGGCGGCTGAACGGCGGACTAGTCGGGCAGCTCAAGATTTGCCGCCAGCGCTTCCCCCGCAAGGTACAGCGACCCCGCAATAAGGATCGGCGAGGGCAGCGGGGCGAGCGCGTCCGCCAGCGTCTCTGCGGCGCGCCCGCCAAACCGCAGGGCAAGGTCGGCGGGATCATGGCTCGCATGATCGGGCACCGCCACGAATGTCAGGGTCAGTGCGTGCGGCTTGAGCAGCCCGACGATCTCGTCCGCGTCCTTGTTGGCGAGCATGCCCAGGACAATGTGGCGGGGGTCGCTCGCGAGATGAGCGGCCAAGGCCCGGGCAGCGTCGCCATTGTGCGCCCCATCGACCATGATGTCGCGGCCTGCAGCGATGGGTCCGTCGGTGAGCCGCTGAAGTCGGGCAGGCCATGTGGCGGTGGCGAGGCCCAAGCGAAACTGGTCGAGTGAAACGGGCAAACCCGACGCGAGCAGCATCCGCCACGCAAGATTCGCGTTGCGGCGCTGGTGCGAGCCGGGGAGGGCGGGTTGCAAGCTCGCGTCGGGAAGCCAGTCGCGGCCTTCGAGCAGGACGTGCGCGCCTCGTTCCGCCGCCATTGCCTCGGTCGCTGCGAGGGCCTCGCTAATCTGGGCGAGGACGATCAGCGGGACGCCGGGCTTGGCGATGCCGGCCTTCTCGCGCGCGATTTCCGGAAGGCTGTGGCCAAGATGTTGCTGGTGGTCGATCCCGACGCTGGCGATGCCGCACGCCGTTGGGTGCGCCACGACATTGGTCGCGTCGAGCCGCCCGCCGAGGCCGACTTCGAGGATGCAGGTGTCGGCTGGCGTGCGCGAAAAGGTTAGTAGCGCGGCGGCGGTGGTCACCTCGAAAAAGCTCCCGCCGATGCCCTCGTTCGCGTCGAGCACTTCGGCGAGCAGCCCGGCCAGCGCATCATCCTCGATCAGCCGTCCGGCGATCCGGATCCGCTCGTTGAAGCGGACGAGGTGCGGGCTGGTGAAGACGTGGGCTGTAAGGCCCGCCGCCTCGATCCCGGCGCGGAGGAAGGCGCAGGTCGAACCCTTGCCGTTGGTCCCGGCGACATGAAGCACGGGGGGCAGCCGATCCTGTGGATTGCCAAGCCGATCGAGCAGCGCGGTGACCCGCTCGAGCCCGAGCGTGTCGGTGGTGGGGGTGGTCAGCCGGTCGAGCTGCCCCTGCACCGCCGCCGAGCCCGAGCGGGCGAAATCGGCCATCAGGCGGCCGCCTTCTCCGGCGCCAGGAAGCCGATCAGCATCGCCAGCCTCGCTGTCAGCTCTGCACGGTGGACGACCATGTCGATGATGCCGTGCTCAAGCAGATATTCCGCGCGCTGAAAGCCCTCGGGCAATTTTTCGCGAATCGTCTGCTCGATGACGCGCTGCCCGGCAAACCCGATCAGTGCGCCCGGTTCCGCCAGCTGGATATCGCCCAGCATGGCGTAGGATGCGGTGACGCCCCCGGTCGTCGGGTCGGTCAGAACGCAAATGTAGGGCAGCCCGGCCTCGCGCAGCATGGCCAGCGCAACCGTGGTTCGCGGCATCTGCATCAGCGACAATATGCCCTCCTGCATCCGCGCGCCGCCAGCGGCGGTGAACAAGATGTACGGCAACTTCGCATCGATCGCGGCCTTGATCCCGGCGACGATCGCGGCGCCCACGGCAATGCCCATCGAGCCGCCCATGAAGGCAAAATCCTGGACCCCGACGATCGCGCCCTGCCCACCGATCGTCCCGCGCGCGGTGATCAGCGCGTCGCGCTCGCTCGTCGCGGTTCGCGCCGCCTTGAGCCGGTCGGGATAGCGCTTGGTGTCCTTGAAGCGCAGCGGATCCTCGCGCACTTCGGGTGTCGGCAGGAAGCGATACTTCGCTTCGTCGAACAGCATCTCGAACCGAGCACGCGGCCCGATCCGATCATGGTGATCGCAGCGCGGGCAGACGAACAGATTATCCTCCCACTCCTTGGTGAAGACCATCGACCCGCATTTGCCACACTTGTGCCACAGCGTGTCGGCGACCTGCCGCTTGGGCAGGAAGGGGATGCCGTTGCGCACCTTGCTGAGCCAGTTCATGCCAAGTTCCTCATAGCGCGCGGGTTATGCCCGCGAGGAGAAAATGTCCAACGAGACAGAGCATCCCGGTGTCAGGAACGCTCAGAGCGTAGCCGCGATTGCCCTGAGCGTGGCGACCGGATCCTCGGCCTCGGTCACCGGGCGCCCGATCACCAGGATTGAAGCCCCCGAATCCATTGCCGCGCGCGGCGTCATCACTCGCTTCTGGTCGGCGGTGGCGGCGTCTTCGGGGCGAATGCCGGGAACGACGAAATAGCCCTGTGGCCAGGCCTTGCGCACGGCACCGACCTCCTGGCCTGAGCAGACGATGCCATCGAGCCCGGCCTCGCGGGCGAGGGCGGCGAGGCGTTCGACCTGCGCTTGCGGTTCGCCCCCCACCCCGATGGATTTGAGATCGGTTCGGTCGAGGCTGGTCAGCACCGACACGGCCACGACCTTGGTCCCGATCGGCGCGGCGGCCTTTGCATCCTCCATCATCGCCCGCCCACCGGCAGCGTGGACGGTGAGGATCGCGGGCTCGAACGGGCGCAGCGCCATGATCGCCTTGGCGACGGTGTTGGGAATGTCGTGCAGCTTGAGATCGAGGAACACCGGCAGTCCGACGTGGGCCAGCTCCATCACCCCCGAACGGCCATTGCGGCAGAAGAATTCGAGCCCGAGCTTGATCCCGCCGGCGTGACCCTTGACCGCCTCGGCGAGCGCCCGCGCCTGCTCAAGGTCGGGGGTATCGATCGCAACGAAGACGCTGCGGCTCACGGATTTTCGCCTGCGAAGGTGGGTGGCGGCGGCCGGGCGACGGTAGCGAGTGCGTGGCCACGCTTGACCCGCCATAGCCGCAACCGCCAGCCGATCGCGGTCGGCAGCCAGCCGAGCAGGAAGGCGATGACGAGCAGCAGCGGCAGCTTCACATCGGCCTGGAGATTGCCCCACAGGTCGACCGTCACGTCGCTCCAGTTGCGGACCAGGAACATCAGCGCGAGCAGCGCGATGAATGACCAGAAGAGGAGGCGGAGGAAGCGCATATCGCGCCCTGCTTAAGCGAGGCTCGGCGCAAAGGCCAGTTCGGGACTCCTGTCGTCGCTCGCACCACTCGCTTGGCCGCAGCGCGGGAGCCGTGTCCGTTGAGCGCAAAGCCGTGCGCGGCCAAGGCGGGGGCGGGGAGACTTCGTTGGAACGACAGCATATCATCGGGCTCGGCGCGTTCGCCGTGCTTGCCGGCGCGGTGGCCTTGGCAACACCGCACCGCCGCGCCGATCCTGCGTCGGTGGCCGAGCACAAGGTCGCCGCCGCGCACCTCAAGCTCGCCCGACTTTCGATCTCGGCGCGCCACGACGTCGATTATGCCGCGCTCGACGAGCGGCTCAAGCGGATGGTCGCGAAGCCGACGATGGTCGGCCTGTCTGTCGGGGTGATCGAGCATGGCCGCATCACCTTCCTCGCCGGCTATGGCGAGACTGCCGCAGGATCGGGCGAGGTAGTCACACCCGATACAGTGTTCCGCTGGGCGAGTTGCTCGAAGGGGGTTGCGGGAACGATGGTCGTCAAGCTTGCCGAGCAGGGCAAGATCGATCTGAACGCCCCCGTTGCCAATTACACGGCGAGCCTCAAATTGCCCAATGCCGGGGAATATCGTGCGACTGTCACCGACCTGCTGAGCCACCGCCTCGGCCTGTATCGCAACGCCTATGACAATAAGCTCGAAGAGGGCCAGAGTCCGTTCTTGCTGCGCAGCCAGCTTGGTCAGCTCAACGCCGTCTGCGCGCCGGGAACCTGCTGGAATTACGAGAATGTCGCGTTCGACGCGTCGAGCGAAATGGTCGCGCGAGTGATGGGTATGCCCTATCCCGATGCGGTCAAGCGCACCCTGTTCGATCCGATCGGGATGACCTCTGGCAGTGTAACGCGCGAAGGTCTTGAAGGCGCGCGCAGCTGGGCCCGGCCGCACAGCGTTGGGCGGCGCGTGCTGCCGCTCACCGATTATTACTACAAGGTCCCGGCGGCGGGAGGAGTCAACAGTAATATCAAGGACTTCGCGCTATGGATGATCGCGCAGGCAGGAGGGATGCCGGACGTGCTGTCAGCAAAGCTGCTCGACACGATTCACGCGCCGTTGGTCAAGACGCCCAGCGAGCAGGGCCGCATGCGCAAGTTCGCCGAGCGGGTTCATTCGCCCTATTACGGGCTCGGCTGGCGAAGCTATGACTACGCCGGGCACCGCATCATCGGCCATCGTGGCGGGGTCAACGGCTATCGATCGTTGATTCTGTTCGATCCGGCGCTGAAAAGCGGCGTGGTCGCGCTCTGGAACAGCAATACCAGCCAGCCTGGCGGGCTCGAGTTCGAAGTGATGGACATGATCTATCACCTGCCGTTCCGCGACTGGATGGAACTGGACAAAGGGCCGCAGCCGGCAGCGGCGGTGGTCGAGGCGCCGGAAGAGGTTGGCGCGGGGTCGGCGGGATAGGGGCATCTGCCGCAGCGATCGTCACCCCGGGTCAGGCCCGGGGTGACGGATAATCAGATTTGCGACAGCGGAATGGCGCTGCGCTGGTCGGCAGGATCATAGCTTTGCTGCGCCGACCCCGTCAGGAAGCCAAGCAGGTCCTGATTGAGCCGATCCTTGTCGATCGCGAACAGGCCGTGCGCCGAGCCATCATATTCGATCAGCTGCGCGCCGGGCACCTGCGCCGCGACAACCCGGCCGGTGGCGTCGATCGGGACGGTCTTGTCGGCCGTGCCGTGGATGACCAGCGTCGGCACCGTGAAGCTTGCAAGATCGGGACGGAAATCGGTCGTCGCGAATGCGTTGGCTGCGGCGAGCGTCGGCTTCAACCCGGCCATTGCTGCCTGACGCCGCGCGTCCTCGACTACTTCGTCGCTGACCGGGGAAGACAGCGCGCCCACCCCGAAAAAGTCCTTGAAAAAGCCCCTGAAGAAGTGCGCGCGGTCTTTCTTCATTCCGGCGGTCATTTCCGCAAAGGTCGCCGCTGGAACGCCGTGGGGATTGTCATCGGTCTGCGCCATGTAGGGTACCACCGAGGAGATCAGCACGGCCTTCGAAACCCGCGCGGCACCCTGCTTCGACAGGAAGCGCGCAACTTCGCCGCCACCCATTGAGAAGCCGACCAGTGCGACCGGCTCGGCGATCCCGGCATGTTCGAGGATCGCGGCGACATCGTCGGCGAGCGTGTCATAGTCATAGCCATTCCACGGCTGATCCGACCGACCGAAGCCGCGGCGATCGGGCACGATCGCCCGCATGTCATTGTCGGCGAGCAGCATCGCGGTATCGTCGAACGTGTCGCCCGTCAGTGGCCAACCGTGGAGCAGCACGACCGGCGCGCCGCGACCCCAATCCTTGTAGTAGAGGTGCGTGCCGTCCTTGGCTTTGGCGTAGGGCATGGGAAACTCCTGAAAGCGCAGCGGCACCAGGGGAGCGCCGCTGCAGGTTAGAACGAAGCAGCGCGAAGGGCGTTGCTCGGTTCGTCCCGGGAGGGAGGGCGGCGCGGCGCTTCGAGCGCCACTGGAGATTCAGGCGACCAATGGTGCATCCAATTTGCCGAACGCTCGTTAACGGTCTGCGAAATAACTGCAAAAAGGGAGATTCCGCATGGCCAAAACCCAGGATGCCGTCGCGCTGCTGAAGGCCGACCATCAGGCTGTCGCCGATCTGTTCGAGCAATTTGAAAAAGCCAGCGGCGACGGGCGCAAGGAAAAGATTGCGCTTCAGATATGCAAGGAACTGACGGTCCACGCGACGATCGAGGAGGAGATTTTCTATCCGGCCTGCGAAGGCAAGGTCGAGGAAGCCGATCTGAAGGAAGCCTATGTTGAGCATGATGGCGCCAAGGTGCTGATTGCGGAGATCGAGCAGGGCGGCCCGTCCGACGAATATTATGACGCCAAGGTCAAGGTCCTGCAGGAGCAGATCGAGCACCACGTCGAGGAAGAGGAAAAGCGCCTTGAGGGCATCTTCGCGCAGGCCAAGAAGGCCGGGCTCGACATGGACGCACTCGGCGAACAGCTTGCCGAGCGCAAGGCCGAACTAATAGCTCAGATCGACGCTTCCGGGCTGCCCACGCCCGAGTTGAAGACGATGGAGTCGACCACGATCTGAACCGGGCTTCCTACGGCGTGGCGAGGTTAGGCGGTATGCTTGACCTCGCCTCGTTCCACCTCGGCGGTGCTGACCGCGACCGCCAATGCCGCTTTTTCCTTCTGATGAGCGACCAAGCGCAGGATCATGCCGATGATCGAAGCCGCGATCCCGCCGATCAGCGCCGCAACCTTCCAGCTGGGCAGTTCAGGCTTGTAGGCGACGATACCAAGCAGCAGCGCGCTCACCACCGAAATCAGATAGCCGACCGTTTTCATCACGCCCTCCCGCCGCTCCCGTCATGACGATTTCATGAGGGGGCAGCAAGGTTCGCCGATCAGCGCGAGGCGACACGCTCGCTGCCGGTGTCGCGGTGGTAGACGTCCTCGCTGAAGGACAGCTGGCCGTTCTCGGCACGGGCGGTGATGTAGCTGATGAATACCGCCGTTCCTTGCGGCAGGCGGACATTCAGTTCCGGATCCGCGGCCGGGGCCGTCATGTCGCCGCCGAGCCAGCGGCCAAGGCGCTTGGCATCCTCAAGCCGAACGCAGCCGTTGGACAGCGTGCGCCGGTCCTTTTCGAACAGGATGCGATTGTTGGTGTCGTGTAGGTAGATGCCCTGCGGGTTGTTGAAGTTGAACTTGACCTTGCCCATTGAATTGGCAGCGCCGGGGAGCTCACGCATCTTGACTTCGGTCTTGCCGGATACAACCGCCTTCCAATCGACCGACGAGGCGGGGAGGACCTTTGGGTTGTTCCAGTCGTCGATGACTTCATAGCCATCCTTCTTAAGCCACACGACGCCTTGCTTGACGACATGCGGCGCGATCAGCTTGCGGCCGAGGTCGCTCGGGACGTTCCAATAAGGGTTGAAGGTGGCGTACCAGATCGTACTTGCGACCATCGGAGTCTGGGCGTCCGGCCGGCCGACAACAACCTTCATCGAATCGACTACCCGGCCGTTCTCGACCATGGACAAGATCTGGGTCGCGGCATTGACGAGGACGAACCTCCCCGTCGACGGAAGGTCGCGTAGCCGGTCGAGGCTGGCCATGATTCGCGGATCGGAAAGCGAACCCCCCGACGCTTGCGCCTGCACCCATGCGGCGTCGCGGAGCTGGGCATACATCGGATTGACTGCGGAGATCATGGCGATGTGATCGGGCAGCGACGATGCGCGCGCAGCCTGTTCGAGGATGTAGCCCGCCGCAGGAGTACGCGGGGTTAGGCGCGGGTCGTTGTAGACCATTCCAGGAGCAGGAGCGTGGAGCGCGGCGACATAGCGAAGCCACGCCGCCGACATCAGCCGGTCAGCGCGCGCGACAGCGATCGGGTCGGTGGCCGAAGCCAGCGCCGCCTGGATCTGGTCGGCAAGCTGAGGGCCTGACGCAAGCCCGTCGAGCGGCGCGCGGCGAAGCGTGCTGACGAGCGCTGCAACTGCGGGCGAGGCGGGCCCGGCCTTGAGCCACAACGGAGCATTGCTGCGCGGAGCATAGAAATTGTCGACCGCGCCAGCGATGACCTGGTCGGCGGGGGCAGCGAAGGCGGACGGGGCCGAGGGCATGGTTTCGGGGCTGGGCGCCGCGAAAGCCGGGAGCGGAGCAAAGGCGATAGTCGCTCCGAGCAGAGTCTTGAGCAGGGTCGGCTTCAACGCCGTTTCCTTTCGATCATGAGTAGTAAGGGGTAGCAACGAGCATAGAGTCACCTTGTTGCAATGCGAGTGAACCGCGGCTGTATCAAGGTCGCAGGGTGGTGCTAACGCGCCACAGTTGGCGTCACTGCAGATCGACCGAGCATGGCATGGCCGACCCTCAGCCGATGCTGACGAAGCTGTCGAGCACGCGCTTGCGCCCCGAATGTTCGAAGTCGATCTCGAGCTTGTTGCCCTCGATCAGCGCGATCGTGCCATAGCCGAACTTGGCATGGAACACGCGCTGGCCAAGGCTGAGGTCGGCTCGGCCCTTGTTGCCAAGCGACACAGCCGAGGCGCGGGCTTCGATCACCCGCTGCGGCTGAGTAGAATAGCCCCCGCTGGCTGCGCGCTGGAAGCCCGGGCCGCGCGTCGCGGCGCGCATCGATTGCGCCGCGCCCAAATGAGCGAACGGGTCGCCGTGCTCGCTCCACTGCGCCCGCCACAGGCTCTCGCCCCCGCTCATCGTCGTTTCCTCGTCGAGATGCTCCTTCGGCAGTTCGGCGACAAAGCGGCTCGGGATGCTGCTCGTCCACTGGCCATAGATACGGCGGTTGGCGGCGTGGAGGATCGTCGCGCGGGTACGAGCGCGGGTGATCGCGACATAGGCGAGGCGGCGCTCTTCCTCGAGGCTAGCGATCCCCCCCTCGTCGAGCGCGCGCTGCGATGGGAACACGCCTTCCTCCCACCCGGCAAGAAAGACGAGGGGGAATTCGAGCCCCTTGGCGGCGTGGATCGTCATGATCGTGACCTTGGGCTCGCCGCGCGCCGCGTCATTGTCCATGACGAGGGAGACGTGCTCGAGGAACGCGCCGAGCGTCTCATACTCCTCCATCGCGCGCGTGAGTTCGGCGAGGTTCTCGAGCCGACCCGAGGCTTCGGCGCTTCGTTCGGCCTGAAGTGCGGCGGTATAGCCGCTCTCGTCGAGTATCTGTCGGGCAAGCTCAGGATGGGGGATGTCCATGTTCCGCCAGCGCGCAACATCGCCGACAAAGCGCCCGAGCGACCGGCGCGCCTGCGGAGTCAGCTCATCGCTATCGAGCATCTGCGCCGAGCCGAGCAGCAGGGGCAGACCTTGGCTCCGCGCATAGGCATGGATCCGTGCAATCGCCTTGTCGCCGAGCCCGCGCTTGGGGGTGTTGACGATCCGCTCGAACGCAAGGTCGTCGGCAGGCTGCGCGACGAGCCGGAGATAGGCCAGTGCATCGCGGATCTCGGCGCGCTCGTAGAAGCGGAAGCCCCCGACGATCTGATAGGCCAGCCCGATCGCGATGAAGCGCTCCTCGAACTCGCGGGTCTGGAACTGAGCGCGGACGAGGATCGCCGCATCGTCGAGCGATCCGCCGCCGCGCTGGTGGCCCTCGATGTCTTCGCCGACCCGCCGCGCCTCCTCGGGGCCATCCCACACCCCGATCACCTTGACCTTGTCGCCGCCGTTGGCCGCAGTCCACAGCGTCTTGCCGAGCCGCCCGCTGTTCTGCGCGATGAGCCCGCTCGCGGCGGCCAGGATGTGCGGGGTCGAGCGATAATTCTGCTCGAGCCGGATGATTGCCGCGCCGGGAAAATCCTTTTCGAAGCGAAGAATGTTGGCGACCTCGGCGCCGCGCCACGAGTAGATCGACTGGTCGTCGTCGCCGACGCAGCACAGGTTGCGGCGCGGCTCGGCAAGCAGCCGCAGCCACTCATATTGCGAGGCATTGGTGTCCTGATATTCGTCGACGAGGATATAGTTAAACCGCTCGCGATAGGCCTCGAGGACGTCGCCATGCTTTCGGAAAATCGCGAGCATGTGGAGCAGCAGGTCGCCGAAATCGCACGCGTTGAGCGCCCGCAGCCGCTCCTGATAGCGCGCGTAAAGCTCGCCCCCGCGGCCGTTGGCGAACGCCTCGCTCTCGCCCGCGTCGATCTGCGCGGGGAGCAGGCCCTTATTCTTCCAGCCGTCGATCACGCCCGCCAGTTGCCGCGCGGGCCAGCGCTTCTCGTCGAGCTCGACGGCGAGGATCAGCTGCTTGAGCAGCCGCAACTGGTCGTCGGTGTCGAGAATGGTGAAGTTGGACTGCAGCCCGACCAGTTCGGCATGCGCCCGAAGCATTCGCGCCGCGACCGAGTGAAAGGTCCCGAGCCACGGCATCCCCTCGATCGCCCCCCCCGAGATGCGCGAAATGCGCTCCTTCATCTCGCGCGCCGCCTTGTTGGTGAAGGTCACGGCCAGGATCTGCGACGGCCAGGCGCGGCGGGTGGCGATGAGGTGCGCAAGCCGCGCGGTCAGCGCCGAAGTCTTGCCCGTGCCCGCACCCGCCAGCACCAGCACCGGCCCTTCGGTGGTCAGTACCGCCTCGCGCTGGGGTTCGTTCAGGCCAGCGAGATAGGCCGGCTCGGTGGCGGACAGGGCAGGGGATTCGGGCACGAGCCGGAGGTAGGACGAAGGGAACGAAACGGCAACCTCGGGGCGCGCGGAGTTATGCGCGCTATCCCCATTATCCACAGGCAAGAGGCCAAAGATTCCGCTTGGAGCGACTCGCGGCGAGGCGCATATTGCAGTTGTGATCGGGGCAGCGGCTCCAGGCCATTGGAGGGAAGGGCAACCGGACCGAAGACGACCAGGAACCAAAGACCCGATCTCCGCCGGCAGGCGATGGTGAGGCGGAAGAGACGTTGAAAACCTTCGGGTCGTAGGCAGATCGGATGTTCCACCGGACCAGCTGGCAAGAGGCGCCGGAAGAGTCGGTCTTTCTGTCGCAGCTGCCAAACTCGCAAGGGGGCGGAAAGCGCGAAAAGAGGGTCGATCCAAGAAGGGCCGCGAGAAGGAACGAGAACCCGTCCTTGGATTGGGATCATGTTCTGGAGCGCGACGCCTGAGCTGGTGAGCCAGGATCGAGAGGGCAGTTAGGCGCAAGCCGGACAAGCCAGCGAACACCGGCAGATCCTTCGCTCGGCGCAGTGGGGGCTGGCAGCAATGCCGGCCCCCATTTCTATGCGCGGGCTGGCAGCGATGCCGGCCCCCATTTCTCGTTTCGCGGTTTAACAGTTCGCGAGATACGTGGCCTCCGTCGTCTGGTAAAACTGTCCCCGAACTTTTTAGGACCAAGCGATGGCCAAAGCCGATCGCCTTGAACGACTGGACGCGCGCCGGGCCGAACTCGAGCGCGAGTATCGCGAAACATTGCTTGGCGCGTTGCGGACTTGTGCGGCGGGAAGCTGGGGCCTGTTCGACCATGTCAGAGACCGCGCGGCGCGTGCCCGCACCGCTCCGGTCATCGCCGAACTCGCCGACTTCGCCGAGGCGATTGACGAGGCGCGCGCTCGCCTCGGGCTTGACCCTTTCACCCTTCACCGCAGATTCCTTGCCGAGCGCGGCCCAGTGGAATCGGACAAGGTCGGGGAGCCGAAGCAGGCGCAGGCGTGGCTCAATCGGATGGCGGCGACGCCTGCCGACGTCGGGTGACGACGGCCTATCCCGATGCTTTAATCGACGACGATGGTCGCGCTCATCCCCATCATCCTGTGCCCGAAATGGGTGCACCGCGCGCGATAGATGCCCCTGGCTGGGGTGAGCGTCACGAGAAGTTGGCCATGGGCGGGAAGGTCGACTTCACCCCTGCCGACGATTCCGCTTAGGATCTGCGCGCGACCAAAAAAGGCCGGAGCGCTGAAATCATGGCTCGAACCCGACAGGTTGGTGAAGGCAAGCTGGACGACTTGCCCCGCAGCGAGATGAATCACGCCGGGGGCAATGCGGAAGTTCGTCTCGGCGATTGTTACCTTGGGGGCCGATTGCGCTTCTGCCGGTTGCGCGAAGAACAGCATCGGGATCAGCGTCAGCATCGGGCGAACCATGGCAGCCTCCTCGGTTGGAGCTGCACCATACGCCTTCCCGCAACAGGAAACGAGGCGGCAATCGGTTTGCGACCACCGCCTCGCCCGTCCAACGGGGACGCTACACGTCGGGGTCAGGACAGCATATTCGCGGGCACTCGCCCGCCATTGTCGGCCAGGCCCTTCATCACCGCCTTGTGCAGCCAGATGTTCATTTCGGCCGAGCCATTCTTGTCGCCGGTGTAACCAAGCTCGGTCGCCAGCGCCTCGCGATTGGCGAGACTCGAATCGATCCCGAGCAGCTTCATCAGATCGACGATCGAGCTGTGCCAGTTGAGATCCGGATTGCCCTTGTCCGATGAAATCTGATTAAGGACCGCCTCGACATCCACCGCTGCGGGTGCCGCTGCCTCGACCGGGGCCGAAGCGGCAGGCGCAGCACCGGCATCTGCTGGCGGGGTTTGCGCTGCGGCGGGGTGGCCGAAGATGGCATTCTTGATGCTTGAAAAAATGCTCATGAGTTAGGCCTCCATGCCGTGCTTGAGGTCGCGCATCTGGTCGTGGCCCTGGCGGACCGACTGATAGGTTGCATCGACCGCGCCACGGCTTTCGGCCGACAGGTCGCCATCGTTGAGCGCTGCCTCGAACTTCTCCTTGAGATAGTCTTCGCCGCGCTCCACTTCGTTGATGATCGCCTTGTCGTCGCGGCCGGTAACGGCAGCCTTGAGGTCGAGGAAGCGCTGATGGGTCTTGCCGAGAAAGCTGCCGTCATCCTCGGGATTTCCGCCGAGTGCGGTGACTTGCGCGCGAAGCTGTTCGACGCACTGGCTGCGGTCGTCGGCGAATTTGCGGAACATCTCCTGAAAGCGGCCGCTTTCGGCATGGCTGGCGGCGTCGCGGTAGCCGTTGACGCTGTCGATCAGCGTCGCGGTGAGGGTGTTGAGGATCGTGATGTCTTTACTCGACTCGGCCATGACAGGCTCCTGCTGTTGAAAGAATGGGGCCTCAACGCACCAGCCGCCCGGTCGATGCGCCCGCCGCGCCTTTTTTCAGGTGGTTAGCCGCGCGCCTCGGGCTAGCGGCTAGCGCGCGAGCAATGGTGAGCTTAGGCTCAACCGGAAACGGGAGACCATCATGCGCGCGCGATTCATTCTGACGGTGGCAGCGACCTTCGCCGTGATGTGCGCCGGGGCCGATGCCAGGCGGATTGCCAAGGTCAGCGCACCGCCGACAACGAGCGTCGCGGCGTCGGTGGCGTCGCCGCAACGGAGCTCAGACAATGTAAAACTCGATCCATCGCGAAAGCCTGCCGAGCTTCTGTCGTTTCTCGGGCTTAGGCCGGGAATGCGCGTGGCCGACATGTTCGGGGTCAATCATTATTGGGCCGAAATCTTCACTGCCGCCGTCGGGCCCAAGGGGCAGGTGGTGGTGTGGGAGCCGAGCCAGATGTATCGTGACAAGGCAGCCGCCGACTTTACCGCCTTCGCCGCCACCCGGCCCAACGTCGCGATCGTCGTCAGCCCGTTCGCGACCCCCGCGCTGGCGCCGCGCAGCTTCGACTTCATGCTGATCAACCTCGATTATCACGACGTCTACTGGCAGTCGGCGAAATACGGCATCCGGCCGATGGAGCCCGACCAGTGGCTCAGGTCGATCTTCGCGGCAATCAAGCCCGGCGGTACGGTCGGCGTGGTCGATCATGTCGGCCCGGCGGGCGATACGCGCGCGATCGTCGAGAAGCTCCACCGGATCGATCCAGCCGTCGTTCGCGCCGACTTCGAACGCGCGGGCTTTGTCCTCGACGGCGAGAGCGCGATGCTTCGCAACCCCGCCGACGACCATAGCCTGCTGGTGTTCGATCCCGCCATCCGCGGGCGGACCGATCGCTTCGTTTATCGCTTCAAGCGACCGCGGTGAGGCCGATCGCGTGAGAATCGGGCCGACCTGGCGAGTGCTTGGCGCGCTCGTCGCGGGGCTCGTCTTCGGCGCGCTGTCCGCCGGGAATGCGTGGAGCGGGCCGGCCGTGCGGGTCGCTTCGACGATCGGCGGCCTGTGGCTGGATGCGCTCAAGATGACCGTGATCCCACTGATCGTCGCGCTGCTCGTCACTGGCATCGTCGGCGGCGCCGATGCGGCACGTGAGGGCGGTACGGCGGCTCGATCGATGCTGTGGTTCGTCGTTATCCTGAACGGCTCGGCGATCTTTGGCGGGCTCGTCATGCCGCTGCTGCTCGGTGCCTTCCCCTTGCCTCAGGCGTCGGCGGTGGCGCTCCGGGCGGGGCTTGCCGCGATCGATGCCAAGGCGACCGCGGCCTCGGTCCCGGGCTTCGACGATTTCCTGCGCGGGATCGTGCCCGCCAATATCGTCAAGGCCGCAAGCGAAGGCTCGATCCTCCAGCTGGTCGTGTTCACCTTGCTGTTTGCCTTCGCCATCGGGCGGATCCAGCCCGACAAGCGCCGCGTGCTGGTCGCCTTCTTCGACGCGGTCGGTGATGCAATGCTGGTGATCATCGGCTGGGTGCTGTGGGTCGCCCCGCTCGGCGTGATTGCCCTGACCTTCGCGGTCGGCGCTGGTGCCGGCGGCGCAGCATTCGGGGCAGTGCTTCATTACATGGTGCTGGTGTCGCTGCTTGGCATCGCGGTACTGGTCGCGGCCTATGGCGTCGCGCTGCTCGGTGCGGGCTGGCGAGTGACGAGTTTCGCCCGTGCCATGATCGCCCCGCAGGCGGTCGCCATTTCGACCCAGTCGAGCCTTGCCTCGTTGCCAGCCATGCTCCGCGCCGCGCGGGAGCTCGAGGTGCCTGCGGCGCGTGCCGACGTTACCCTGCCGCTCGCCGTCGCGCTGTTCCGGGCGACCGGGCCGGCGATGAACATGGGGGTCGCGATCTATGTCGCCCACTGGCTCGGCATCGCGCTCAGCCCAATGCAGATCGGGATCGGGATATTGGTCGCGGCGGCGACGACCTATTCGGCGGTCAGCCTGCCCGGGCAGCTGAGCTTCGTCACCAACATCGCCCCGATCGCGCTGGCGATGGGGCTGCCGATCGAACCGCTGGCGATCCTCATCGCGGTCGAGACCATCCCCGACATCTTCCGCACCGTCGGCAATGTGACGATGGACGTGGCGGTTACGGGGCTGGTTGCCCGACGGCGCTCGGGCGAACTGCAAGGCAGCCCTAGCGCCCCGACATTTCCCTGACCGAGTCCGAGTAAAGGCGACCGACCGGCTGCTCACTGCCGTCGCCGAGGCGGGCGATCCAGCGGCCCGAGGCGTTGCGCGAAAATCCGGCGACGAAATCGCGGCGGACGAGCGCCGAGCGGTGGAGACGAATGAACATCGCCGGGTCGAGGCCCTTCTCGAGCGCGTTCATCGAATGATGGATCAGCCAGCTGCGTGGGCCGACATGGAGCCGCATATAGTCGCGCTCGGCCGATACATGGTCGATGTCGCGGGTCGCAATCCGCACCAGTCCCGACATGTCCGATGCCCAGAATTCCTCGAGATAGCGCGACGTCGGCCGCAATGCCTGCTGGGCCTCATCCCGACTTGCGAGATAGGCCCGCGCCCGTTCCAGCGCGCGGTCGAGCCGCGTCGGATCGACCGGCTTCATGACATAGTCGACCGCCGCGACCTCGAACGCCGCCACCGCGAAATGGTCGAAGGCGGTGATGAACACCACCGCCGGTGACGGCCGCCCAGCGGCAAGCGCGCGCGCGACCTCGATCCCGTCCAGCCCCGGCATGGCGATGTCGAGCAGCAGGAGGTCCGGGGACAGTGCCTCGGCCATGCGCACCGCGTTTTCGCCGTCGCTCGCGGTTCCCACCAGTTCGACCCCTTCGCACCGCGCGAGCAGCAGCTGCAGCCGCTCGGCGGCAAGCGGCTCATCGTCCGCGATCAGGATTTTCAGCGGCTGCGCCTCAGCCATCGGTCGAGCGACCGCCGGGTTCGAACGGGAAGGTCATCGTCACGGCAAAGCCGCCTTCATCAAGCGGACCAAAGCTGCACGTCGCGGCGTCGCCGAAGCGCGCGTTGAGGCGTGCGCGGACGTTGGCGAGGCCGACCCCGGTGCCGCGCTCGGGCTTGCTTGCAGCGGCGCGCACCGCTCCTTCGGCGCGGTTGGCAAGGCTGATGGTCAACAGACCATCTCCTGCAGGACGCGCCGCGATCGTCAGCACGACCTTCTCGCGCGTCGCCGACACGCCATATTTGATGGCATTCTCGACAATCGGCTGGAGCAGCAGCGCGGGCAGCAGCGCCTGCTCAAGCCCCGGTGCTACATCGACCTCGACCCTCAGGCGCTTGGGAAAACGAACCGTCTCGATGTCGAGATAATGCTGCTGAAGCGCAATTTCGTCGATCAGCGTGACGTCGGCCGTGGGGTCGAGCGTGAGCGACGAGCGGAAGAAGGCCGACAGCTTGAGGATCATCGCTTCGGCCTCGGTCGGCCGGTTGGCGAGGACCAGCGCGCTGAGGCTGTTGAGCGTATTGAACAGGAAGTGCGGATTGACCTGATACCGAAGCGCGCGGACTTGAGCGGCGCGCGCCGCAGTCTCGGCTTCGGCAATGCGCTGACGGGCGTCGGCCGCTTCGCCCTGCGCCTTGCCCGCCAGGTAGAAGGCGCTCCACGCGGCGAAGAAGAACATCCACACGACCATCGTATCGGCAGCAACCCGAATAATGTCGTGGCGGCCAAGCTCCCCGATCTTGGGCAATGTCAGGATCAGCGGCTCGGCGGCGTGGCGCTCGATGCGGATCTGCAGCCCCTTCTGGATGACCACAAAGCCTTCGCGTGCCTGAAACCGGAAACCGTCCTGTGGCGGCTGCATCCAGCGGTCCGAACCGATGATGAGCCCTGCCTGGGCCGCCGCCGCGACGATGGTCGCGAATGACGCGATCAACGCGCGCCGCCGAGTCGTACCAGAGCGCGCGAACAGGTTGATCGCGGCGTAGATGGCGAAGGTCAGCAACACTCCCCCGGCGATCGTCACGGCCCGATTCTGGAGAACCGTCGCCGCATCCCCGCCGAGCAGTGCGCGCGCAACGACGGTCGCGGCATAGACCAGCCAGAAGCCGAAGATCGAACGCGTCGCCGCGCGCCAGTCGACAAATCGCGCGCCATCGCGAAGGACAGCAACGCCCGCGCGATAGATGGCATAATCGCCGGTGGGTGTCGGAGCGTTCATCGCTGCAGCCTGCCCCTTCGCTGGTGCGCTGTCGAGCCGGCCTGGGGCGCTTTGCAGAAGGGCGATGCCCGCCGGTCGAACAGATTTGCGATCCGACGGAACGGCGACGCGACACTGCTCGTTCCACAACCGAGATAACCGACGGCCCGATGCGGCCGTGATCCAGGAGTAAGGTTTCCAATGTCCGACACATCCACCACCAAGCCCGACGACCAGACGCCCGCCCCAGCCCCGACGCTCTCGGGCGACCCTGAACGCGAACTCGAACTGAAGCTCAAGAAGAACCCGAGCGACGAGCAGGCGAAGACCGACGTCGGCTCGGATCAGTCGATGGATGCCTCTGATCCGATCGCGGCGACGCAGCCGGGCGGCAATGAGCCCGTGCCCTCGTCGGGCTTTCCCGAATAATCGAACCGCGTCCGTCACGGCACGTGGCGGATGGGCCACAGCCTGCTCCCAATGACTCGCGATTGAAATATTCAAGTTGCCGTCGCCCCGACCCTCTGATTCAATATGAACGGGGGGTGGGACTGTGGTTAACGATTTGGCAATCGCGATGGCCGCATGATCCTGCCGGTGGAAAAGGAGCCGGAGTCATGACGACGAGGACCAGTCAGCCGAGCGGGGGCACGCTGCTGCTATCGGAGATGAAGGAATTCGCTGGATTTCCGAAGTCGACGCAGCGTTATATTCGCCGTTCGCTCGACGTCGGCTATGGCCGCTCCAATCCGATCGAGACCTGGTCGCGCGACGAGGGCGAGACGGCTTCGATCCGCGCGCAGTCGCGTTTCTACAAGCAGCTCGATCATCTTCGCACCAACACACCCGATGATAGCGGCCTCGACCAGATCGAGCCATTCCTTGGATTCCTGGTGACAATCGTCGCCTTCGATCTGGGCCAGGAGCGACTGCCGACCTTCGCCGCCTATCGCTTTCTCTATGAGCGCCTGCTCGGTGCCGGTGCGCGCCCGTGGTTGCCCGCAGCCTTTTGTGCGGCGTCGGCGCTGCCGCATCTGCACCCGGATCGACGCCGCTTGCTGCTCCAGTCGATCAGCGAAAGCGCCGCGACCGCGCCAGGCTGGTCGAACCGCGAGCCGGTGTTCTGGCCCGAATGGGTCGAAAAAGTTGATCTCGAGGCGGCTGCCTGAGCGTCGATTACGCTACCCCGCCCGAGCGCTACCGACTTTTTTCCGTCGTTCGATCACCGCGCCGGCCAGCCGTTCTAACAACGGCAGCGTAGCCTCCCAGCCGATGCACGCGTCGGTGATGCTTTGGCCATAGACCAGCGGCTCGCCCGGAGTCATCGACTGGTTGCCCGCGACCAGGTTGCTCTCGATCATTACCCCGAAAATGCGCTGTTCGCCCCTCGCAAGCTGATCAGCGATATCGCCTAGCACGATCCCTTGATTGTCGTGCTTCTTCTGGCTGTTGCCATGGCTGGCATCGATCATCAGGCGGCACGGCAGCTTGGCCGCCGCCGACGCCGCGCAGGCCGCAGCCACGCTGGCCGAATCATAGTTCGGGGCTTTGCCGCCGCGCAGGATGACGTGGCAGTCCTCATTCCCCCGGGTGGCGACGATCGCCGAATGGCCGCCCTTGGTCACTGACAGGAAGTGGTGAGGCTGCGATGCCGCCTGGACCGCATCGAGCGCGACTCGCAAATTGCCGTCGGTGCCATTCTTGAATCCGACCGGGCATGACAGTCCCGAGGCGAGTTCGCGATGGACCTGGCTCTCCGTCGTGCGCGCCCCGATCGCGCCCCACGAGACGAGGTCGGCGACATATTGCGGGGTGATCATGTCGAGAAACTCTGTCCCCGCCGGCAAGCTCAACTCGTTGATGTCGAGCAGCAATTCGCGCGCCAGGCGAAGCCCGCGGTTGATGTCGAAGCTGTTGTCCAGTCCCGGGTCGTTGATCAGACCCTTCCAGCCAACCGTCGTGCGCGGCTTTTCAAAATAGACCCGCATGACGATCTCGAGGTCACCGGCGAAGCGGGTCCGCTCGGCGGCGAGGCGACTGGCATAATCCTTCGCTGCGGCGGGGTCGTGGATCGAGCAAGGACCGACCACGACCAGTAGCCGGTCGTCCTCGTCATGGATGATGCGATGGATCGCGTCGCGCGCTGCGCCCACCGTCTCCCCGGCGCGGGCGCTCAGCCCATATTCGCGCAACAGGTGCGACGGTGGGGACAATTCCTTGATCTGGTCGATACGGACGTCGTCGATCCGGGTGGTCATGGCATGCTCGCGATAAATTGAGTTGCGACCCCCTAACCTTCCGGGTGGCAACTGGCTAATGTTGCAATCGCATCCTTCCCTTCGCCCGCGGGTTGATCTTTTGACCGACCGAACAATGAAAGCCCGATCCATGACTCGAATCGCCATTGCCGGAGTCGGCAAGATTGCCCGTGACCAGCATATCCCGCACATCGAAGCCAATCCCGCATTCGACTTTGTCGCGGCGGTCACCCGAGGCTCAACCGACGGCGACGGGGCGCCTGCCTTCAACACGATTGCCGACATGATGGCGGCTAATCTCGGGGTTGAGGCGATCGCCATCTGTACCCCGCCGATCGGCCGACTCGCGCTGGTCCGCGATGCGTTCGCGGCCGGGCTCGACGTCCTGCTCGAGAAGCCGCCCGCAGCCACGCTGAGCGAGGCCGAGCAGTTCGCGGGAATGGCCCGAGCTTCGGGCCGCCTGCTCTACATGACGTGGCATGCGCGTGAAGCCGCCGCAGTCGAGCCTGCGCGAAAGTGGTTAACGGGCAAAGCCATTCGCGCGGTCCGCGTCGAGTGGAAGGAAAATGTGCGCCAGTGGCACCCCGGCCAGGCATGGGTGTGGGAGCCCGGAATCGGCGTGTTCGATCCGGGGATCAATGCGCTTTCGGTGATCACCCGCATTCTGCCCGGCCCGCTGGTCGTGCGTTCGTCGGCGCTCCGCTTTCCGTCGAACAAGGCGGCGCCGATCGCCGCCTCGCTTGTACTGACCGGTCCGTTCGAGGGCCCCGTCGCGGTGGAGTTCGACTGGGACCAGCTTGGCGAGCAGACTTGGGACATCATTGTCGAAACCGATGCCGGCACCCTCCTCGTCGGCCATGGCGCATCGCGGATGGCGGTCGACGGTCAGCCGGTCGATGTCGGGCACGAGGAAGAATATGCCTTGATGTACCGCCATTTCGCCGAGCTCCTCGCGACCCGGCAGAGCGACGTCGATTTGTCGCCGTTCCGGCTCGTCGCCGACGCCTATCTGCTCGGGCGGCGAAGCGAAGTCGGGCCGTTTTCCGAATGACTCAGGCGGCCTTGCGCGCCCATTCCTTGTTGATGCCAAGCGCGCCCAAGGTGCACACTGCGCCCGACAGCAGATAGGCGCCAACCGACCACAGGCCGAAATGGGTCGCCAGGAACAGCGCGACCAGCGGCGCGAATCCGGCGCCGATCAGCCAGGCCGAATTGGCGACGATCGCCGCTCCGGTGTAGCGCCGCTCGGGCGGGAAATTGCCGTTGACCACGCCCGACGACTGGCCGAACGCCAGCCCGAGCAGCGCGAAACCGGCGATCATGTAGATCAGTTCGCCGATCCCGCCCGCGCCAAGCAATTGCGGCGCGAACCCGCTATAGGCGCCGATCAGCACCGCCGACACGCCGAGCACCGCGCGCCTTCCGACGCGATCGGCGACGATCCCGGAAGCGAGGATGGCAAGCACGCACACCACCGCGCCGGCAATCTCGATCAGCAGGAACCGCTCGGGCTTCTCGCGCGCGTAGAGCGTGACCCACGACAGCGGGAACACCGTGACGAGGTGAAACAGCGCGAAGCTGGCGAGCGGAGCCAGCGCGCCGAGCAGGATCATGCGCCACTCGGCAAACAACGTCGCGAACGCCGGCGAGGGCTGCAGCTCACGGCTTTCGAACAATCGCTCATATTCCGGGGTCGCTACCAGCCGCAGCCGGGCGAACAGCGCGACCACGTTGATCGCCAGCACGGCGAAGAAGGGATAGCGCCAGCCCCAGCTGAGGAAATCCTCGGGCGACAGCAGTACGAGGAAATAGGCGAACAGCCCGGCGGCGACAATCAGCCCGAGCGGCGCACCAAGCTGGGGAATCATCGCATACCAGCCGCGCCGGCCTTCGGGGGCGTTAAGCGACAGCAGTGCCGGCAACCCGTCCCAGGCGCCGCCGAGCGCGACGCCTTGACCGAAGCGGAACAGCCCGAGCAGTACCGCCGCCAGTGGCCCGGCCTGCGCGTAGCTCGGTAGCAGCGCGATCGCCATCGTGCAGCCGCCAAGCAGGAACAGCGCGATGGTCAACTTGACCCCGCGCCCATGAGTGCGGTCGATCGCGATGAACATGAGTGTCCCGAACGGTCGCCCGACGAACGCCAATGCGAACAGCGCGAACGAATAGAGCGTGCCAGTGACCGCATCGACATAGGGGAAGACGAGCGACGGGAAGACCAGCACCGAGGCGATGGCATAGACGAAGAAGTCGAAAAATTCGCTGGTCCGCCCGATGATCACGCCAATTGCGATTTCACTCGGTGCAATGCCATCGCGCGATGTCAGGGCCCGCGCATCGCGTTCGAGCGGTGTCGAGGTCGGCGCGGCACTGTCTGCACTCATTGCTTCGCTCCCGGAGCGCGGCGCTTGCCCCGCCTGGTCCCTATGCCGACAAGCAGGGTTCGGCGGGATTGGACAAAATGTCCACTGTAGCGGCACCACGGAGCCGCCTATCGGAATTGACATGCGCAGCGGTTTGCCACGGAACAGAAGGAATATGTTGCTGGCGGCGGGGACGCTCGCACTCGGCGCCTGCCAGCGGGCGGTGCTCAACCCGGCGGGCGACATCGCGCTTCAACAGCGCAACATCATCTACGCCTCGACCGGGCTGATGCTGCTGATCATCGTGCCCGTGCTGATCCTGATCGTTGTGTTCGCCTGGCACTATCGCGCCACCAATCGCGCCGCGACCTATGATCCCGACTTTCATCACTCGGCTTCGCTCGAGTTGTTCATCTGGTCGGCGCCGCTGCTGATCATCATTTGCCTCGGCGCGCTGACCTGGTCGAGTACGCATCTGCTCGACCCGTTTCGCCCGATCGACAAGGTCGCGGGCCAGGCGCTTGATCCCAAGGTCAGGCCGCTCCACATCCAGGTTGTTTCGCTCGACTGGAAATGGCTGTTCATCTACCCCGAGCAGGGCATTGCCACGGTCAACGAGCTGGCGCTTCCGGTCAACCGCGCGGTGCGCTTCGACATCACCTCGACCAACATGATGAACACTTTCTATGCGCCGACGCTGGCGGGGATGATCTACGCCATGCCGGGGATGCAGAGCACGCTCCATGCGGTGCTCAACAGGCCGGGCGAGTATGAGGGGTTTTCGGCCAACTATAGCGGGGCCGGTTTCTCCGACATGCGCTTCAAACTGCGCGGGATGGATCAGGCGGGGTTCGACCGCTGGGTGACGGAAGCAAAAGGCAGCCGCCGTTCCCTTGCCACCGCCGACTATCTCGCCTTGGTCAGGCCGAGCGAAAAGGTGCCCGCAATGCGCTTTGCAACGGTCCAACCCGGGCTCTTCGACCGCATCGTCAACCGCTGCGCGATCCCCGGGACACCGTGCATGAAGGACGTCATGGCGCATGACGGTGCTGGCGGCGGGATGATGCCCCCGGCGAATGGATCGATCCCGGCACCCGGCGCGAAGCCCGACGGCGCCTTGTTCAAACGTCCGCACGACATCGCCCCCGGACCCAATGTCACCAAGCCGCGCCAGCCGGGCGCCCCTGGCACGACCGATCCCGCCTCGCCGCGCAATCGCGACCTGTCGCAGCGCTTTCCCATGACCGCCACCCTGCAGGCCTGAGCGACAATGTCCGAAACCCTCCTCAAGATCATCTTCGGCCGGCTGTCGTGGGAATCCTTTCCGATCCACGAGCCGATCCTGCTGATAACCTTCGCCGTCGTCGTGACGCTCGGCGCAGTCGTCGTCGGCGCGGTGACCAAGTTCGGGTTGTGGGCCTGGCTGTGGCGCGACTGGTTCACCAGCGTCGATCACAAGAAGATCGGCATCATGTACATCATCCTCGGCATCGTCATGCTGCTGCGCGGCTTTGCCGACGCGCTGATGATGCGCGCGCAGCAGGCGATCGCGTTTGGTGCCAATCAGGGTTATCTCAATTCGCACCACTACGACCAGATCTTCACCGCGCACGGCACGATCATGATCTTCTTCGTCGCGATCCCGCTGATCGTCGGGCTGGTCAATTTCGTCATGCCATTGCAGATTGGCGCGCGCGACGTCGCCTTTCCCTATCTCAACAATCTGAGTTTCTGGCTGACCGTCGCGGGCGCGCTGCTGACGATGGTGTCGCTGTTCGTCGGCGAATTCTCGCGCGCCGGCTGGCTCAACTATGTCCCCGTCTCGAACCTCCAGAACAGCCCCGATACCGGGCCCGATTATTATCTGTGGGCGCTCCAGATCGCCGGGGTCGGAACGACGCTGTCGTCGATCAACATGGTCACCACGATCATCAAGATGCGTGCGCCCGGAATGACGATGATGAAGATGCCGGTGTTCTGCTGGACCGCGCTGTGCAGCAACGTGCTGGCAATCGCGATCTTCCCGGTGCTGACCGGCGCCTTCGCGCTGCTCCTGCTCGACCGCAATGTCGGCACGAATTTCTTCACCAATGACCTTGGTGGCAATCCGATGATGTACTGGAATCTGGTGTGGATCTGGGGTCACCCGGAGGTCTATGTTCTCGTCCTGCCGGTGTTCGGCATCTACTCCGAAATCACCGCGACCTTCTCGGGCAAGCCCCTGTTCGGCTATTCGTCGATGGTCTACGCGACGGTCGTCATCACCATCCTGTCCTATCTCGTCTGGCTCCATCACTTCTTCACGATGGGCTCGGGGGCGAGCGTCAACAGCTTCTTCGGCATTGCGACGATGGTCATCGCCATCCCGACCGGGGCGAAGATCTTCAACTGGCTGTTCACCATGTACCGTGGCCAGATCCGCTTCGAACTGCCGATGATGTGGGTCGTCGCGTTCATGCTGACCTTCGTCGTCGGGGGGATGACCGGGGTGCTGCTCGCCGTCCCGCCGGCCGATTTCGTCCTTCACAACTCACTGTTCCTCGTCGCCCATTTCCACAATGTGATCATCGGCGGGGTCGTGTTCGGGCTGTTCGCGGGGATGACCTACTGGTTCCCCAAGGCGTTCGGGTTCAAGCTCGATCCCTTCTGGGGCAAGGTCGCCTTCTGGGGCTGGGTGGTCGGCTACTGGATCGCCTGGACTCCGATCTACATCGTCGGGCTGATGGGCACGACGCGGCGGGTTCATCATTTCGACGATCCGACGCTGCAGCCCTGGTTTATCATCGCCGCGATCGGCGCGCTGATCATCCTCATCGGCATCCTCGGCTTCGTGATGAGCATCGTCATGGGCATCGTCCGCCGCGAGCAGTATCGCGACTTGACCGGCGATCCGTGGGGCGGGCGGACGCTCGAATGGTCGACCAGCTCGCCGCCGCCCGCCTATAATTTCGCCTTCACTCCGGTGGTTCACAAGCTCGACGCGTGGCACGACATGAAGGCGCGCGGGCACCAGCGTCCCACCGGCGGTTATCGCCGCATTCATATGCCGCGCAACACCGGGGCGGGAGTCATCATCTCCGCCCTCGCGCTGGCGCTCGGCTTCGGAATGGTGTGGTATATCTGGTGGCTTGCTGCGGTTAGCTTCGTCGCGCTGCTGGCGGTCGCGATCGGCCACAGCTTCAACTACGACCGTGACTATTTCATCCCGCCCGATGAGGTCGCCCGAGCCGAGCGAACCGACCTCGCGCCGGTGGGAGCCTGATATGGACAGTGTCACCACCACGGCATTTCCGGCGGACGAGCCAATCTTTTACCTGACCGACGCCGACGAGCATGGCGCGGGCGCGACCATGCTCGGCTTCTGGATTTACCTGATGAGCGACGCGCTCATCTTCGCCACGCTGTTCGCGACCTTCGGCGTGCTCAGCACCAGCTACGCCGGTGGCCCGTCCCCCCGCGAGATATTCGAACTGCCGCTGGTCGCGCTCAATACCGCCTTGCTGCTCGTCTCGTCGATCACCTACGGCATGGCGATGATCGAGATGGAGTCGGGCCGGATCCGAGCGGTGCAGGCCTGGCTCGCCGTCACCGCGCTGTTCGGCTTCGCCTTCGTCGGGGTCGAGCTTCACGAGTTCGCCGGGCTGATCGCTGAGGGCGCCACGCCGCAGCGAAGCGCCTTCCTCTCGGCGTTTTTTACCCTCGTCGCCACTCACGGACTCCACGTCACCTTCGGACTCGTCTGGATCGCTGTGATGTTGGTCCAGGTCGGCCAGCGCGGCTTGATCGAGGAAAACAAGCGCCGCCTGATGTGTCTCGGCATGTTCTGGCATTTGCTCGACGTCGTGTGGATCGGGGTGTTCACCTTCGTCTATCTGCTGGGAGTGCTGCGATGAGCGATCTCCACTCGAACCATGACGGCGCGATTGCCGCGCCCCATGGTTCGCGCCGCAGCTATCTGATCGGCTTCGGCCTGTCGGCGGTGCTGACCTTCCTTCCGTTCTGGCTGGTGATGACCGGCACGCTCGCCTCGACCTTGACCACCGCAATCGCGATCATCGGCCTCGCTTTCGTCCAGATCGTCGTCCACACCATCTTCTTCCTTCACGTCAACAGCCGGTCGGAGGGCGGATGGACGCTGCTCGCCTTGATCTTCGCTGCAGTGATGATTGCGATCGTGATCGGCGGCTCGCTATGGATCATGGTTCATCTGAACAGCAACATGATGCCGATGGGCGGGAGCATGGCCAACGCGCCGTGAACCGGTCCACCCTTGCAGCCTTGTGCCTGTTCCTTGCGATCGCCTTCGCAGGGCTTGGCGTGTGGCAGGTCGAGCGGCGCTCGTGGAAGCTCGATCTGATTGCCCGGGTCGGAGCGCGAGTTCACGCACCCGCCCAGCCGCTCCCCGCGCGCGCCACCTGGCCGCGCATCAACGACCGTGATGATTCCTACCGCCACCTTCGCCTCGCGGGGGTGTTGCTCAACGATCGCGAGACACTGGTTCAGGCCGTGACCGAGGCCGGCCCCGGCTGGTGGGTAATCACTCCGCTGCGCACCGCCGACGGACTAGTCCTCGTCAACCGCGGCTTCGTCCCGCCCGAGCGCAAGGACCCCGCCACCCGCCGCGCCGGGCTCTCCGTGGGTCCGGTCATCCTGACCGGCCTGTTGCGGATGACCGAACCGGGCGGCGGCTTCCTCCGCCACAACGACCCCGCCACCAACCGCTGGTATTCGCGCGATGTCGGCGCGATCGCGCGCGCGCGCGGGCTTGGCGAGGTTGCGCCCTTGTTCATCGACGCCGACTCCACCCCCAACCCCGGCGGCTATCCGCTCGGCGGGCTGACCGTCATCGCATTCCGCAACGCGCACCTTGTCTATGCATTGACCTGGTTCGGACTGGCGCTGGTCAGCCTCTTCGGCCTCACCCTCGTCGTCCGCGCCCCGGAGCGCCGCTGATGGACGCGCCGCTGCTAGCGCTGACGCGCCGCTGGATCGGCTCGCCCGGCGGCCCGTCGCCCGAGATCGCCGCCGCCGAGAATATGCGCCAGCTGATCCAGTTGCGCTGGATCGCGGTCGGCGGGCAGCTCGTCACGATTCTCGCGGTCAATCTCGGTCTCGGCGTCCCGCTCCCGCTCGCGGCAATGCTCGGCGTCATCGGCTTGCTCACCGTTGCCAACCTCGCAGCGACCTTCGCCTTGGCGCGCCATCGCGTCCGCAACATTGAGATGATGCTTGCGCTGCTGCTCGACATGGGCGCGCTGACCGCTCAGCTGTACCTCAGCGGCGGGGCGACAAATCCGTTCATCTCGCTCTATCTGCTCCAGGTCGTGCTCGGCGCGATCCTGCTCGACGGCTGGTCGGTGTGGGTGCTCGTTGCGCTGACCAGCCTGTGTTACGCGGGGCTTTCGCTGGTCAGTATTCCGCTGTCCTTTCCGTCGCAGGTAGGGCCGGAAGTCGCCAATCTCCACGCGCTTGGTGTGTGGATCAGCTTCGCGCTGATCGGCATCCTTCTCGCCCAGTTCATCACCCGCATCACGCGAAACTTGCGCGCGCGAGACACCTATCTTGCCGACCTTCGCCAACACGCCGCAGAGGAGGACGGCATCGTTCGAATGGGGCTGTTTGCGAGCGGCGCGGCGCACGAGCTCGGCACCCCGCTCGCCTCGCTATCGGTGATCCTCAGCGACTGGCGCCGGATCCCGAAGATCGCGTCGGACGCCGAGCTGGTCGGCGAGCTGGAGGAGATGCAGGCCGAGGTCGAGCGCTGTAAGTCGATCGTCACTGACATCCTCGATTCGGCGGGCGAACCGCGCGGCGAGGCAATCGAAAGCGCGGCGGTCCGCAGCTTCCTCGAAGAGGTTGTCGCAACCTGGCGCTCGACCCACACCGCAGTCGCGCTCGACACGCGTTGGGACGAACTCGACGGAGCGCATATGGTCACCAGTCCCGAGCTTCGCCAGGCAATCTGGAGCCTGCTCGACAATGGTGCCGAGGCGTCCCCGGCGGGGGTCGCGCTCCACGCCTTCCGCACCGGCGATGCGCTGACCATTTCGGTCGCCGACGATGGCCCCGGCTTTGCCCCCGAACAGCTCGCGATGGTTGGCCGGCTGGGCCAGTCGAGCAAGGGTTCGGGCCATGGCCTCGGCCTGTTCCTCGCCAACAATGTCGTGCGTCGTCTGGGAGGCCGGCTTGAGTCGCGCAATCGCGCCACGCGCGGGGCCGAAGTCCGACTGGTGCTGCCGCTGGCGCGCGATCGCTTACCTGACGACCTGGAGCAAGCATGACCGAAACACGCCGCCTGCTGATCGTGGAGGATGACGTGACCTTCGCCCGAACGCTGCAACGCTCGTTCGAACGGCGCGGCTACGCAGCGTGGGTCGCGCACAGTCCGGTCGAACTCGAAACCTTGCTTGACGAAGCATCGCCGGGTTTCGCTGTGGTCGACCTCAAGCTCGGTAACGCCTCGGGCCTTGGCTGCGTCCAGCGCCTCCATGACCATGACCCGGCGATGCTGATCGTCGTCCTGACCGGTTTCGCCAGCATCGCCACTGCGGTCGAGGCGATCAAGCTCGGCGCCTGCCACTATCTCGCCAAGCCGTCGAACACCGACGACATCGAAGCCGCGTTCGAGAAGGCGGCGGGGAATGTCGCAGTACCGCTGACCGAGCGCCCGACCTCGATCAAGACGCTTGAATGGGAGCGGATCCACGAGATGCTGGCCGAAACCGACTTCAACATTTCGGAGACCGCGCGCCGCCTCGGGATGCATCGCCGGACACTGGCCCGAAAACTCGAAAAGCAACCGATCAAATAGCTCGCGAAACTTCCAGCGAGGAGCGCGATCAATTCGAAGGGTCAACGGAACAGGCAATCGCTGTCGCTCGTATTGCCGCCGAGAGGAAACTTAGCCCATGGCCGAAGAAGTTGCGGAACGCCGCGTCGAAGATCGCCGCCCGGAGGAAGGTCGTTCGTCATTGCCTTCGACCGCGAAGAGCGGTGCAAGTGCGCTCCATCGCTTTCTCGGTGGCTTCCCGACCGCCTTCTTCACCCTCGCGCTGATCACCGATTACGAATATCTCCAGACCGCCAACCTGATGTGGCAATATTTCTCGATCTGGCTGATCGTTGCTGCGCTGATTACCGGCGGGTTGGCAGTGCTCGCCGGGGTCGTCGACTGGGCGACCGGACCGCGCGGGCGACGAGGCTTCGGCTGGCACTTCGGGCTCACCATCCTCGCCCTGCTCCTCGGGCTGCTGAACGCCTTCGTGCACAGCCGCGATGGGTGGACCGCGGTTGTCCCTGAGGGCACCCTGCTCAGCCTGGTTGTCGTTATCCTGCTCTACGTCGGCGGCTTCATCGGCGCCATACTCGACCGCCGTCCGGCGGTTGCCCGAACGACTTCCGATGCGGAGTATGTCGCATGAACCGCGCCGCCCTCCTCCTCACCGCCGCCCTGATCGCATCCCTGTCGGGCTGCAACGACCCGGCGTTCGACGAGAATAGCCAGGTCGGGCCAAACCCTGCACTGCCCGATCCCAAGGCGTTCCTGCTGCCGCCGATCAACGTGTCCAACGGGATCGGCTGGAAAGATAATCAACTGCCGACGGTCGCTCCCGGCCTGGCGATCAAGGCGCTGGCCATCAACCTCGCCCACCCGCGCTTCCTCTACACACTACCCAACGGCGACATCCTCGTCGTCCAGGCCAAGGGGCCGCCGCCCGAGCCGATCAAGCGCCCCAAGGATCCGATCACTTCGATCATCAAGGGCAAGGCGAGCAGCTATCCTGGCGGAACCAAGTCGGCGAGCCGCATCACCCTCATCCGCGACGCCAACGGCGATGGCGTGCCCGAATTGGTGACAACCTTGGTCGACAAGCTCAAGTCACCGTTCGGGGTCGCGTGGATCGACAACACCCTATACGTCGCCAACACCGACGGGGTGGTGACCTTTCCTTATGCGCTGGGCTCGACCACTGAGATCAAGCAGCCGGGCAAGCTGCTTACCCCGCTTCCGGCTGGCGTGATCGACCATCATTGGACCAAGAGCCTTGTCCTGTCCCCCGACGGACAGCGGCTTTACGCGACGGTCGGCTCAAATTCGAACATTATCGAAAATGGCTGGGACGCCGAGATCAACCGTGCCTCGGTCCTGGAGATCGACCGCGCCTCGGGCCGCTGGCGGCTGTTCGCGACCGGCTTGCGCAACCCCAACAGCCCGGTTTTCTACCCCGGCACCAACGATCTTTATGTGGTGGTAAACGAGCGTGACGAGCTCGGTGCGCACCTCGTGCCTGACTATATGACACGCGTGCAGGACGGCGGCTTCTACGGCTGGCCCTACAGCTATTATGGCCAGCATGAAGACCCGCGCATCGCGCCGCCCGACCGTCGCCCAGACCTCGTCGCCAAGGCGATCAAGCCCGACTATGCGCTCGGCTCCCACGTGGCCGCGCTGGGGCTGGCCTTCTCGACCAGCCCGTTGTTCCCGCAATATAAGGGTGGCGCATTTATCGGCGAGCATGGCAGTTGGGACCGCTATTCGCCGTCGGGCTACAAAGTGTCGTTCGTGCCCTTCGTGAATGGCCGCCCGTCGGGGATGAAGCAGGATGTCGTCACCGGCTTCCGCGACGCCGACCATGGCAAGAGCCGCGGCCGACCGGTCGGCGTGGCGTTCGACCGGTTCGGGGCGCTGCTGCTTGCGGATGACGTCGGCAATCGAGTGTGGCGGGTCACGCCGGCGGGTTGGACCGCTGCCGCGCCGTCCGCTTCACCGGCCGCGAAGCCGACAATGGCAGCACGATGAAGAAGGCCGCGCCGCCGCTCGGCGCGGCCTCGGCGGTGATCGTCCCGCCGTGCGCCTCGACGATCGTTCGGCACAGTGGCAGGCCAAGGCCAAGGCCGACGTCCTTCGTTGTCCAGAAGGGCTCGAACAATTCCTCATAGCCGCGATCGCGAAACCCGTGACCCTTGTCCTCGAGGCGAAGCTCGATGGCGTCACTTGAGCAACTTGCCGAAATCCTGATTGCTTTGGGCGTGATGCCGGTCATCGCCTGATCGCTATTGGTGTAGAGATTGAGTAAAACCTGGATGATCTGGATGCGATCGCACTCCACCGATGGCAGGTCGCTCGGACACTCGACATCGATTGCCACCGGCGCCGCGGAGCCCCCTCCGAAATATTCCCTTATCGAGGAGTTGATCAGCTCGCGAATGTCGCAGGGGGATTTGGTCACTGTCCCGCTGACCGTGAATTCACGCATGCTGTGGATGATCTGGCCGGCGCGCTGGCAACTGGCAATCGCGCTTCGGCACAGCCGCTTGAGGAGGTCTGCATCGACCTTGTCTGCGCGTTTGAGATGTTCGTCGGCGGCCGCCATGAAATTGCTCGCCGCACCAATCGGCTGGTTGAGCTCGTGTGCCAGGGTCGAGGCCATGGCCCCCATCGCGCTCAAGCGCGATACGCGCAGTAAACCGGCCTGGGCCTGGCGCGCCTCCTGCTCGGCGACCTTGCGAGCACTGATGTCATTGAACAGGACGGCGCATTGCGTCGGCGAGTGGCGATAGGCGCGGATATCATAGGTCCGCCCGAAGTTTCTGTCGTACACTTCGAACTCGCGCCGGAGCCCGGTGGAGACGACGCTGGCATAGATTTTGACGCGCTCAAGAGCCCCCGCGCAACCGCTTGCGACGATCCGCCCGCCAACCGAATGATTGTACAGAGCCCCGATCTGCGATTCCCACTGACGGTTGGCCTTGACGACGATCGCGTCGATCGGTTCGCCGGCCGGATTGCTAACGATTTCGACGACCACGAAGCCCTCCTGCATCTCATCAAAGAGATTTCGCCAATCGTCTTCTGGGGTCTGTAATTTTTCCGCATTCTCGACCTGCTCGCTGACGTCGACATCTGTGCCGAACCAGCGGACGATCTCCCCCGACGAACCGCGGACCGGCACGATCCGCGTCAGGAACGGGCGAAAGACGCCGTCGTGGCGGCGTAGCGGAAGGGTCATCTCGACGCTGTCGCCACTGGTCAACGCGGCGGCCCATGCGGCGGTCAATTCCGCGAGATCGTCAGCATGATGAACCGACCCCCAGCCACGTCCGAGCGCTTCCTCGGGCAGGCGACCGGTATAATCGCACCACGCCTTATTGTACCAGAAGATCGCCCCGTCGGCGTCGGCGATCCACGCCAGATAGGGAAGGTTGTCGGCCAGCGCCCGAAGCTCGTGGCCGGAGACCGCAGGCGCAGGTTGGACTTGGTTCGTGGCCATGGCCGGGTCAGGCTAAGCGTTGACAGCAGCGATGGCCAGCGGGGTGGCGGTTTTAGCAATTTGCGGCTAGGGACTGCCCGCGCCGGCCTCGCCCAGCGAGTTTGCCGCCGTCACGCGTCCCCGCGCCGTCTCTTCCCCCCGCCCGCTCTGCCGGGCGCGCAACCATTGAGTGCCATGCCTTTTCCCGAACTTCCCCCGCTGATCGCCCAAGCCCTTGAAGCGCAGGGCTATGCTGAACCGACCCCCGTTCAGGCCGCAGTGCTCGAGGAGGAGGCGCTCGGCCGCGACCTGATCGTCTCGGCCAAGACCGGCTCGGGCAAGACGGTCGCCTTCGGGCTGGCGATGGCGACGCGGCTGCTCGAGGTCGGCGGCAACGGCCCGCCGCGCGCGCCGCTGGCCCTCGTTATCGCCCCGACGCGCGAACTTGCGCTCCAGGTCAACCGCGAGCTCGAATGGCTGTTCAAGCCCGCCGGGGGCAAGATCACGACCTGCGTCGGCGGCATGAACGCCAGCGAGGAGCGCCGCGCCTTGTCACGCGGAACGCACATCGTCGTCGGCACGCCGGGACGCTTGCGTGATCACCTCGAACGCGGCGCGCTCGACCTGTCGGCGCTGCAATATGTCGTGCTCGACGAGGCCGACGAGATGCTCGACATGGGCTTCCGCGAGGACCTTGAGGAGATCCTCGACGCGACACCGGCGGAGCGCAAGACCCTTCTCTTCTCGGCCACCATGCCCAAGCCGATCGTCGCGCTCGCCCGCCGCTATCAGAAGGATGCGCTGCGCATTTCGACCGTCGGCGACGATCATGGCCATGGCGACATCAGCTATCAGGTGGTGACCGTTTCGCCATCCGAGATCGAGCACGCCGTCATCAACCTGCTGCGCTTCCACGAGGCCGCGACCGCGATGCTGTTCTGCGCCACGCGCGACAATGTCCGCCACCTCCACGCCACGCTGGTCGAGCGCGGCTTTGCGGCGGTCGCGCTGTCGGGCGAGCATAGCCAGAGCGAACGCAACCACGCGCTCCAGGCGCTGCGCGACGGCCGCGCCCGCGTCTGCGTCGCAACCGACGTCGCCGCGCGCGGGATCGACATCGCCTCGCTCAGCCTTGTCGTCCACGTCGAGGTCCCGCGCGACGGCGAAGTCCTCCAGCATCGCTCGGGCCGCACCGGCCGCGCGGGCAACAAGGGCACCGCCGTGCTGATCGTCCCCTATCCGCGCCGCCGCCGCGTCGAGGGAATGCTTCGCGGCGCGCGCATTGCCGCCGAATGGGTTCAGGTCCCCACCGCCGAGGCGATCCGCGCCAAGGATCGCGAGCGGCTGCTGGCCGAGCTTGCCGTGCCGGTCGAGGCGAGCGGCGACGACCGCGCGCTGGCCGCGCAACTGGTCGAGGCGATGACCCCGACCGACCTCGCGCTTGCCTTGCTCGCGGCCAAGAAGGGCAGCATGCCCGAGCCCGAGGAGCTGATCGACATCTCCCCCCGCCAGCCCGTCGGCGGCGGTCGCGGCGAGCCCGATCTGCGCGGCGACCCGGATGACGGGCCGCGCGACCGCTCCGACTTCGACGACGCCGCCTGGTACCGCATGGACATCGGCCGCCAGCACCAGGCCGACCCGCGCTGGATCCTGCCCCTGCTGTGCCGCCGCGGCCATGTCTCGCGCAACCAGATCGGCGCGATCCGCATCATGCCGACCGAAACCTGGTTCCAGCTGGCGCGCCCGGCCGAAACCAAGTTCCGCGACGCAGTCAAGCGCACCGCCAACCCGGGCAGCGAGGACGAGGCCGGCATCCGCATCGAGCCGGCGCCCGGTCCGCCCCCCGGCAACCGTCGGGCTCCCTCGCACAATGAACGCGGCGAGGCCCAGCCGCCCCAGACGCGGACCAACCAGACCTATATCAAGCCGGCCGGCAACAGAATGCTGAGCGTCAAGCCGGGTGGCGCGCATCCCGCTGCGGGCAGGCCCGCCTCCGGCAAGCCGCCCTACAAGCCGCGCAAGAAGCCCGCCCACCAGAAATGACGCCATGCGCCGTTGACGCGATCGTCCTTGGCGGCGGCGCGGCGGGCCTGATGTGCGCCGCGACCGCCGGGCAGCGGGGGCGGCGCGTGCTGGTGATCGACCACGCCGATGCGCCGGGCAAGAAGATCCTCATCTCGGGCGGCGGGCGCTGCAACTTCACCAACCTCCACACCGCCCCCGATCGGTTCCTCTCGGCCAACCCCCACTTCGCCCGCTCGGCGCTGAGCCGCTACACCCCGGCCGACTTCCTTGGCGTCGTCGAGCGCCACGGCATCGCCTGGCATGAAAAGACCCTCGGCCAGCTGTTCTGCGACGGTTCGGCGAAGCAGATTGTCGCGCTGCTGATCGACGAATGCGCTGCCGGCTCGGTCACGCTTTCATTCGGCGCCCCCGCCACCGTCG
>JBDSGJ010000006.1:0-57381 GCA_039919075.1 Sphingomicrobium sp. | reverse complement strand
ACGGGAACGGTCAATGAGGCCGCGCTCGATATGGTCAAGGATCCGGGCGAATATGCCGCTGGTACGGTGGTCGGTTCAAACCCGACGTCGCCCGATGAACTGACTGGCGGGACGCTGGTCAACGATTTCGCCGCGACTAACGGCTATACGCCGCAGACGACCACGACGGCTTATGGAACGTTCACGCTCGACTCGAGCGGCCACTGGAGCTTCACGCTGACCAGCCCCATCATCGGCGCGCAGGCCAATGACGGCACCAATAATGAAATCCCGGTGCAGCACTTCACCTACACGGTGATGGACACCGACGGGAACACGACGACGGGGACGGTCGATGTCACGGTAATCGACGATGTGCCCCACCTCGCGCCAGCGAACAGTGCCACGGGAACGGTGACGCTTGACGAGAGCGGTCCAGCGGTGGGTACGATTACGCTCGTTGGCGCGACCGCGGGCAATGATCCCGATGTGGCGGGCAGCGGCGCGATTGCGCATGGTGTTGGCGGGTCGTCGGTAGTCACTGCCAATGCCGTGTTCGGGGCCGATGGTCCGGCGGTGGGCTCGAGCCTGAGCTATGCCTTGTCGGTGACCACGGCCAGTTCGGGCGTGACGCTGACCGACGGGACGGCGATCAACCTCGTCCAGCTGGCCGACGGCACGGTGGTCGGGATCGTCCAGAGCGGCACGTTCGTCGGCCAGGCGGCGTTCGCGATCACGATCGACAGCGGCGGCAAGGTGACGGTCGATCAGTATCTGAGCCTTCATCACGGCACGGCGACGCTTGGCGACACGAGCGAGCCGCTCCAGCTGGTGCTGGGCAGCCTCGGCGTGGTGGTGACCGCGACCGATGGCGACGGCGACACGGCGGTATCGAACACGGTCGACATCTCGCACCAGATCAGCTTCCTCGACGATGGGCCTTCGCTGAGCGGAGTTGCGGGCAATTCGAGCGTTACGCTCGACGAGACCAGTGCCGCGAATGCGGGCTTCAGTGTCGCTGTTGGCAGTGGCTTCCCGATCATGGTGACCAGCGCCGGCGCGATCCTGTCGGCGACGGCAGCCTTCGGTGCGGATGGGCCGGCTGCTGGCGGCGGCTTGACCTACGCGATCCAGGCAGTCGGGACGACGACCGCGCTAAAGACGGCGGTTGGCGACTACGCGATCACCTTGGTCCAGACCGACGCCACGACCGTGACCGGGACCTATAATGACGGCTTGGTCAAGACCGCCTTCATTGTGCACATCAATGCCAACGGGACGCTGACCGTCACTGAAAATGTGCCGCTCGAGCATCTCGTCGATGGCAATACGGCGGCGGCGTATAACGACGCGCTGACGCTTAGTGGGCTGATCACCGCGACGGTGACGGCGACCGACGGTGACGGCGACACGGCGACAAGTACGCCCGTGGCGATCGGCAACCTCGTCACCTTCCTCGACGATGGTCCCCACGCATTCACGCCCGACGGAGTTGCCGAATTGAACGGCGATCAGCTGCCGGTGATTGGTAACCTCAACGTCAACATGGGCGCAGACGGGCTTGGCAGCCTGACCTTCCAGATCGTCAACGGGTCGATCGCAACCGATACCGCCGGTCATACGCTGAAGGTCGGTGGGCAGACGCTCTACCTCTTCGGCAATGGTACAAACCAGGTCTATGCGACGACCAGTTCCATCGGGACGGGGGCCCACGCCTTTGACGTGACGCTCAACGCCGATGGGACTTACAGCTTTGACCTCAACGCCGTTATCACCAATGGCACACAGACGAGCTTCGCCGATTTGACGAGCACCAGCGCGGGCAATACCAATTATGCCGCGATTGGCGCCAATGATCCAGCAACTCCGATCGATGCGCTGATATCGGGCCGTGCCAACGTCGGGGGAACCGCGGGAACGGTGAATACCAATTCGACGGGGATCGGCGTCAACAGCAATTCGATCGATCCTGGCCAGGCGGTTCGCATCGATTTCGTCAATAGCTTGGTTACGCAGGCGGGGACCCCGACTGGCTTCGGCTATACTGGCCATACCCTGACGACAGGCTTCACCGAGACGATCGTGCGCGTGCAGGGCAGCCAAACGACGCTGGTCGACCTCAAGATCACCGCGCTATTGTCGACCACAACTTCGGCAACCGCGCCGGACACGACGCCGAGCAGCGCGTCACCCACCGACGCGATTGTCCCGATTACCTCGGTGACGGTCACGGATTATCTGACCGGGGCTTCGACCACTGTCGATATCACCGGGCTACTAGCCACCCAGACTCAAACTATCGCTTATGGCGCGACAGTTACCCGCAACGCCGACGGATCGGTGACGATCCACGATTTACAGCAGGGCGACGGTTATTCCATCGGCACAGCGAGCAGCTTCTCGGCCGTGGTCGTTGAAAGTGCGCTGGGGACGTTTGACCTTGGTATCTTCTCGATCGGGGCGGCGTCGGTCGCTTCGCCGATCGACCAGAACTTCACCGTCGTCGCGACCGATAGCGATGGGGATTATGCGGCCGCGATGCTGACGACGACGATCGTGCCCAACCTGACGGGCAGTGCCGTCGGAACGACCGCACCGGATGCGCTCGACCAGCACCTAGCGACACAGGCCGTCGTGCTGGCGGGCAATGCCGGCAACGACACGCTCACCGGCGGGTCTGGGAATGACTATCTTTATGGCGGAGCGGGCAACGATACGCTCATCGGTGGTGCCGGCAACGACACGCTGGTCGGCGGCACCGGGGCGGACACGCTCAACGGCGGCGCGGGCAACGATACCTTTGTACTCAGCAATGCCGCGATCACCAATGGCGCCGGGAACATCGACATCATCCAGGATTATGCTGCTGGCGACATCGTCGACATTACGCAGATCCTCAATGTGGCGGTCGGAACGAACCTGATCACCGGTGGCTATGTGCGCGTCTCGAATACTAGTGGCGCAATTCAGGTCGATCTTAACGGTGGTGGCGATAATTATGTGACTGTCGCCAACATGAATTTGGGCGTTACGCCAACGATCCAGTATCTTGAGAATGGCGTCATCAAGACGGTGGCAATCGCGCCGACTGCCCCACCAATCATACTCGACCTCAATGGCGACGGCGTGCATTTCCTTTCCGCCGATGCCGGCGTCACGTTCGACTATGGTGCGGGCAAGGTGGCTACGTCATGGGCGGCGCCGGATGACGGTATCCTCGTTCATGACGCCAATCACGACGGCCAGGTGAGCGGTAGCGAGATCATGTTCGCCACGAGCGGCAGCGATCTCGATGGGCTGAAACTCTACGACACCAACGGTGATGGCAAGCTGTCGGCGGCCGATGCCGACTTCGCCAGCTTTGCCGTCTGGCAGGATGCCAACAGCAATGGCGTGGTTGATGCCGGCGAGATGCAGACGCTCACAGCGGCGGGGATCGCGTCGATCAACCTGACGACCGACGGGGTGAACTACACTGCGGCCAGTGGCCAGGTTGTGGTCGCCGGAACGGGCAGCTTCACTACGACTGACGGGGACACAGGAATGCTGGCCGACGCGAGCTTCGCGACGGGGGCGGTGGCCACCACGACCACGGCGACGACCACCACTAGCCTGTCCACGACCGACCAGCTTAAGCTGGCCGCGGCGAACAGCAATTCGTTGACCCTCATGGCCGCACTCGCGGCGGCGGGGCTTGCGACCGAGGCGGCGGCGCATCCTTCGCCACCGGCCAGCGAAACCGCCATTGCGGCGCTTGATGACCATCTGCAGCAGGGCGTGGGCACGGTTGCTTCAGAGCCGACTGACGATGGGCATCAGTGGATCAGTGGCGAGACGCAGGAGGCGGTCGAGCCTGAGACCGAGGCTGCGGTCCCGGGTGCGACCCATGCGGATCTCACGGCCGATAACGATACGCATCCGCTGACCGACAGCAACAGTCATGCCACCGCTTCGGCGACGGCCTTGCTGTCGGCGACCGATGCTCCGGCTCCGGCGGCGGTCCATGCGGCCTTTGCTCCGGCGATGGTGGCAATGCCGTCGGCGGCGGCGCTGGCGGCGGCGGGCCTGACCGGCACCGGTGTTCAGCATGCCGGGGAAGTCGCCAAGGAACTGGTCGCCTCGCTTGCGCAGGGAACTGGCCATGGCCAGACGCAGCTCGACGCGCTGATCAATGCGTTGCCGGGCCATGGCGACGGCGACCAGGCAGCGACGGGTCAGGCGGCAAGCCAGTCCGGGGCAGCCGTTCCGGCTTGGCACAGTGCCGACGTGGCGGCTTTCCAAGTTGCGACATTCCACACAAACATGATGGAAGCCGCAATGCTTCATCACGACGCGGTTCTGCCGGTGGCACACGCCGGCTGAACCAAGCGGCGGCTCCCGCGTGGACTCGGGGGCCGCCGTTCTTAAGACCAGAAGGGGGTTCCTCATGAATACGAAGCATTGGACGATGATCTTGCCGGGCGCGTTGCTGCTCTGCGCCACGCCGGCAATGGCGATCGAATTGAAGGATGCGGTCCAGGCCGCGCTCAATACCAACCCGGAGATTCGCCAGGCGGTCTCGAACAAGCAGGCGACTCGCGAAGAGCGCGTCCAGGCGCAGGGCGAATATGCCCCCAAGGTCAACATCGAGCTGTCGGGCGGGGCGCGCCGTCTGCGCAACCCGACGCGCCGTTCGATCGGGATTGCCGACCAAACGCTTTACCCGGTCGAGGGCGACGCCAATTTCGACTGGCTGATGTTCGATAGCGGCAGCCGCCGCGCCGAGCTTCAGCGCCAGGCGGCGCGGGTCGATGGTGCCGGCGCGCGAGTCGACGAGCGTTCGCAATATGTCGCGCTCAACGTGTCGCGGACCTATATCGACTATCTGCTCCAGCAGCGCCTGTCGGCGATCGCGACCGATAATGTGACCTTCCACGAGAAGTTAGCCGGGGACCTGCGCGAAGGCGTTTCGAAGGGCTCGATTTCGGTTGCCGACCAGCAGCAGGCCGAAGAGCGGCTGCAGGCCGCGCGGGCGCGGGTGACCGAGGCCAATGAGGATCTCGATACCGCCGCAATCACCTTTCGCACGCTGACCGGGATCCCCGTCGACCAGGTGTCGATGCCGCCCGACCTGTCGCAATTTCTTCCCCCGACGCTTGACGAGGCCGAGGCGATCGCGCGCCAAAATAATCCACGAGTCCAGGAAGCCCTTGCCGATCTCTCTGCACAGCGCGCGGTCGTGAACGGCGCCAAGGGCGAGCTTGGGCCCAAGTTCAACCTCGAGGGCCAGGCTCGCTACGGCAACGACATGGATGGGTTTCGCGGGCACACCACCGACTTTCTCGGTCGCGTCGTGATGCGCTGGAACGTGTTCAACGGCGGGATCAAGGAAGCCAATGTGCGCGAGCAGGCGCGCCGCGCCGACGAGGTGCATGGTCGACTGTTCCAGATGACCCGCGCAGCCGAGGAAGACACGCGCACGGCGTGGAGCCGTCTCGCCAACCAGACGCGGCTGACCAACGAGCTCGCGATTCAGTCCAAGGTCAGCGATGATCTTTTGCTATCGTATCGCGAGCAGTTCAACGTCGGTCGGCGCTCGTTGCTCGACGTCCTCGACACGCAGAATACGCGTTACAATGTCCAGGCGCAGCACGAGACCGCCGCACTCGCCAAGCTTTACGCGCAATATCGCGTGCTTGCGGCCGAGAATCGGCTGACCGAAGCGCTCGGCGTGACCAAGCCGACCGAAAGCTGGAGCAGCGAGCGGAATCGCTTCCGCGTCAACCCGATCCCGCCGTCGGACCTGGTCGAAACAAGCATGCCGTTGCCGGTGATGGGTCCGCCCGCGCCGCGCCCCGGCCAGTAAATCGAATGAGGACGGTTAGTTGAGTATCATGAACTGGTTGGACAGCGCTTCGGCGCGTGAGCTCGACCCCGTCCTCGACTGTCTCGCTTACCTCGCTCGTCAGTCGGACCGGCCTTCTTCGCCGGTCCTGCTGCGGGCGGGTCTCGCTTTGTCCGAGACGGGCAAGCTGCCCTTCCACCAGGTCGAATCGGCGCTCGAGCAGGTCGGGATGCGCGGCCATGCGATCCATCGCAAATTGAAGCGCTGGCCGGATCGCCAGCTGCCCGCCATCCTCGAACTTGACGACGAGCGGGCGATCGTCCTGATCGAGATGAAGGCCGGACAGGGGCTGGTCTATGCACCCGGCGTCGGCGAGCCGATGTGGACCGAGCTCGACCAGCTCGAGCCGATCTTCACCGGTCATGCAATCGTCGTCGAAACCGATCCGACCCGCGAGCGACTCGCCGAGCGGCCGTGGGACGAGGCCAAGCGCAAGCATTGGTTCTGGTCGGAGGTGTGGAAGGTTCGCGCTGAATTTTGGCCAGTGATGCTGGCCGCGCTGATCGTCAACCTGCTCGCCTTTGCAATGCCGCTGTTCACGATGAACGTCTATGATCGGGTGATCCCCAACAAGGCGGTGCCGACCTTGTGGGTGCTGGCGCTCGGTGTCGTCATCGCGCTGGCGTTCGACTTCACCCTGCGGCTGTCACGCTCGCGGCTGATCGACGAGATAGGGCGGCGGCTCGACGCCAAATTTTCCCAGAAACTGTTCGAGAAGGTCATGAACCTGCCGCTGGCCGACAAGGCCGGCAGCACGGGGGCGCTCGCCAAGCGCGTCTCGGAATATGAGAATGTTCGCGACTTCTTTGCGTCGACGACCGTCGTGCTGGTGGTCGACATCAGCTTCCTCGTCCTGTTCCTCGTCTTCATCGCGGTGCTTGCCGGCTGGCTGGTGATTGTGCCAATCGCTGGCATCATCCTGATGTTCATTGCCGGGATCAGCCTGCAACGCTCGATGGGGCGCTCGGCGCTCGACGCGCAGGCCGATTCGAGCCTCCAGCATAGCGTCCTGGTCGAATCGATCGGCGGGATCGAGACGCTCAAGGCGGCGCGTGCCGAGGGGCAGATGCTCGGCCGGTGGAAGCGCTATGCGGCGATGAGCGCGGGCACGCAGGAGCGGATGCGGCGCCATACTTCGGTTGCGATCAACCTTGCCTCGGGTGCGCAGCAACTGATCAGCATCGGCTTGCTGATCGGCGGCTTCTACCAGTTCAACGACGGCAAGATGACGATGGGCGCGATCATCGCGATCGTCATGCTCGCCGGTCGCGCGCTTGCGCCAATCGGCCAGTTCGCCTTCCTCGTCACTCGCGCGCGTCAGTCGCTGACCACGCTCGCTTCGCTGCAGACAATGATGGAGGCCGCCGACGAGCGCGATGTCGCGTCGCGCAGCATTGTCCCCGAAGTCCGCGCCGGGACGATCGATCTCGCTCACGTCGGCTTCCGCTATCCCCGCGCGGCGCGCGACAGCCTGAGCGAAGTCAATCTCTCGATCCGGCCGGGCGAGCGAATCGGGATCATCGGGCGCGTCGCCTCGGGCAAGTCGACGCTCGGCCGGTTGCTGTGCGGCCTTTATCCGCCGACCGACGGCGAGATGACGATCGACGGCCTCGACAGCCGCCAGTTCCATCCCCACCAGATCCGTGACGCCTTCCGCTTCGTCGGCCAGGACGCCGAGCTTTTCTCGGGCACGGTGCGGGACAATCTCATGCTCGGCGCGGCGCAGGCCGATGACCAGCAGCTGATCGACGCGGTCGTCCGTTCGGGCGCGGACCTGTTCTTGTCGCGCGATGCCGCCGGGTTCGACCTTCCCGTCGGCGAGCGCGGATCGCGATTGTCGGGCGGACAGCGGTCGATGTTGCTGCTCGCCCGTGCGCTCGTCAGTCCGTCGAAAATGCTGTTTCTCGACGAGCCGACGGGGGCGATGGACACCCAGACCGAGGGGTATTTCATTGAGCATCTGCGGACCGCGCTTGGCTCCGACCAGACGCTGATTGTGTCGACGCATCGTCATCAGATGCTGTCGATTGTCGACCGACTGATCGTCATCGACGCTGGCCGCGTGATTGCAGACGGCCCGCGTGACGAGGTGATCGCCAAACTGAACGCAGCGGCGCAGCAGGGTGAGGCCAAGCAGGCCGAGCCGGTGCAAGCGCAACCGGAGAATTCGCAGTGAATCGCCTGATGAAAGCCTCGCTGGCCATCGTCGGGACGCTTTCCATCGCGGGCGCAGCGCTGTTCGCGATGATGCCGACGCGTGGCGTGGCGCACCCGGAGGCGGTCTCGGTCGTTATCGCCCAGCGCCAGGCTCAGGTGTTGGTCGAGGCGACGACCGGCGCCAATGCAGCGGCGGTGCGGGCAACGGGCAAGGACGCCCAGCTGATCAACGCCTCGCTGCCCTTCACGGCGGCGCCGCTGCAGGCCGCGCGGGCGTTCAGCGTCGCCGACAGCTCGACCGATCACCGCCGTGCTTTGCTGTGCCTGACCCAGGCGGTCTATTATGAGGCTGGATTCGAGCCGATGGAGGGCCGTCGCGCAGTTGCTCAGGTCGTGCTCAACCGGGCACGGCACCCGGCCTTCCCCAAATCGATCTGCGGCGTCGTCTACCAGGGATCGACCGGCACCGTGTGCCAGTTCAGCTTCGTCTGCGACGGCGCGCTCTATCGGCGTCCGTCGGAGAGTGCGTGGAAGGAATCGGAAGCCGTCGCCGAGGCGGCGCTCGACGGCTATGTCGAGAAGTCGGTCGGCGAGGCGACCCATTACCATGCCGACTATGTCGCGCCGCGCTGGGCACCGCTGCTCGCCAAGGTGGCGAAGCTCGGGGCGCATATCTTCTATCGCTGGCCGGGAGCGTGGGGCACTGCCGCTGCGTTCACCGGTCGCTATATTGGCGAGCCAAACGATCCCGCCGCGCTTCGCCCGGCGCTTCGCCAGGCGGTTGTTGGTGGGTCTGGATCGGGTTTGAGTGATGTTCCGTTGGTTGCCGCGGGCCCGCCGATCGCGCGCGCCGCAAATGACGTTGGCGGGTTGCTCGACACCAGCAAGGGCTGGACCCTCAACATTCCGGGACCGACCGACAGTGATAGTGCCACCGCGCGGATCGCGGCGCAGCAATCTAAAGTTGCACCCTCGGTGACCGCAACCAAGGTTGCCGCCGCCGCCCCGACCGCTGCGGTCGTGATTGTCGCGTCGCGCTGACAGGAATCATCATGGCTTCGATCCCCTTCTTCACTGACACTGGCGCGCACAAGCGCCGCCGCCGCCCGCTGTCATCCCCGGCGCGGGTGATCGTCATCGTCGCGATCGGCTTTGCCATTTTGCTGCTGTGGTCGATGGTCGCGCAGGTCGATGAAGTGACGCGCGGGCAGGGCAAGGTCATCCCGTCGAGCAAGGTTCAGCTGATCCAGGCATCGGATCCTTCGCGAGTCCTCGAACTGCTCGTCCGCTCGGGCCAGCGGGTCCATCGCGGCGAATTGCTGGCGCGGCTCGACAATACCGAGAGTTCGTCGGCGCTCGGCCAGATCGAAGCAGAGACCCAGTCGCTCTCGGCGCGCTCGGCGCGGCTCGAGTCCGAAGGTACAGGCGGGGGCAACAATTGCACCGGCGGCGATTGCGGCGGGGAGGCGACGCTGAAGGCGGTCCGCCAGTCGGCATTGCGCAGCAAGGTGGCTGCGCTCGCCGCGACCGCCGACCAACGGCGCCGCGACGGGTCCGAAGCGCAGGCGACGATCAACTCACTTCAGGGAAGTCTCGCGATTGCCCTGCGCCAGGTGGCGATGCTCGAGCCGCTTGCCGCGAAGAATATCGTTCCGCAGACCGAACTGCTCGACAAGCGCAAGGAAGTGAACGACCTCCAGGGCCGCATCGCTGCAGCGCGCGAACAGCAGGGCCGGGCCGCAGCCGCAGTCCGCGAGGCGCAGGCGCAGGCGTCCGAGGCGCAATTCAGCTTCCGCCAGGACGCGTTGAACGAAGCCAGCCAAATCAACCAGAAGATTGCAGTCAACGAACAGTCGCTACGCGGTGCGCGCGGCAAGCTCGATCGCACCGAGCTCCGCTCGCCCGTCGAAGGCGTCGTCAATGATCTTCAGGTGACGACCATCGGCGGCTTCGTCCAGCCGGGCCAGAAGGTCATGGAAGTCGTCCCGCTCGGCGAGAAATTGCTGGTCGAAACGCGCGTCAAGCCGAGCGACATCGCCTTCATCAAAGTCGGCGACAAGGCGCTGGTCAAGGTCACCGCCTACGACTTCTCGACCTATGGCGGGCTCGACGGGCGCGTGGTCCAGGTGTCAGCCGACTCAGTCTACGACGACAAGGAGCGCGAGGCCTATTTCACGGTGATCGTCGAGACCAATCGCAGCTACCTGATGTCGCAGGGTCGCCCTTTGCCGATCACGCCGGGAATGATGACCGATACCCAAATCATCACCGGCTATAAAAGCGTGCTGAGCTACCTGTTGAAGCCGGTGTTGAAGGCCAAGAGCGAAGCACTGCGCGAGCGTTGATCGCTCGCCCACGTCAGGCTGGCGTTGAACAGCATCGTCTGGAGCGTCGCGACTGACACTGGTGCCGGGGCTGACTCGGGCGCCTTCGCCATGATCACCGGCGGCATTGCGCGGCGGTAGCCGTGGGTCCAGCTGTGCCCTGCCGAGAAGCTCAGCACCGGGCGGTAGTCCGGGACCTCGGCGCTATCGAGCAGCTGGTCGGTGCCGCTGTCGAGCACCCACAGGCGCCCATTGGCGCGGGCGACGGCAACGGCATGATCCTGGCGGCGGACGAGGTCCTTGGCGATTACCAGATAGAGATCGCGGCTTGCAAAGCCGGCGGCGCGAAGCATGGCCAGTTTGGCGATCGCGAAATCCTCGCAGTCGCCTTTGCCGCGGTGCAGCGTCTGGGCGGCGGGCGCCCAATAATCGGCGACTCCATATTGGACGCTGTCGTCCACGAAATGGACCCGCGAATTGACGTAGATGTTGACGGCTTCGAGTCGGTGCAGCGAATCGCGATTGCCGAGCGAGGCGGCGAAACTCGCGGCCGGTGCATCGGGCGCGCCGCGCTCAACCCGTGACCAGCGGGCCTCGAGCGGAGTCCGCCCGATCGGCAGCGCGACGCTGTTGAACACATCCGGGCGATCGGCCGAGACGGGGCCGCTGACGACGGCGGGAACCAGTATGTCGGCCGCTGAAGCCGGCGAGAGCGAATTGGCCACGAAGCTGGTTGGCGACGGCACTGCGGCGCCTTGCTGGGCGAGCAGCCGGTCTAGCGCGCCGGTTGTCCCGAGGATTGCCTGGCTCTTGCTGATGCCGAACGACGCGGCCGACATGCTGGCCGTCTGCGCCGACGCAAGCGCGGGGAGCGCTGCAAGAGCGAGCGCGGCGGAAAGCCGGCGGAAGGCCGGGCGAAGTGCGGCTTGGTCCATGACCCCGCTTGTCGCAGGCCAGGGAAAACGGTCCGCTAAGGGGAATGGTTAAAGGCGCGCTAACCCGCACATTTCGCTTCGCATTCGGACAGAAAGCGACCGAGTTCCGCGTTGAAGGCGGCAGGCTGCTCGAGATTAGGCAGGTGGCCGGCGGCGGCGATACGGACTCCGAGTGCGCCCGGGATCATGGTCGCCAATTCATCGCTCAGCTTCGGCGGGGTCACGCGATCTTCGTCGCCGCACAGGATCAAGGTCGGAACGCCAATCAGGCTGGCGCGGTGGCGCTGGTCGGCGGGCCACACGGCGGCGCTGGCGAGGCGGAAAGCGATGGGGTCGATTGCGGCCATGACTGACAACAGAGAAGCGGCAAGCACCGGGTCTGCCCCAGGTGCGAGGAGGAGTGGGACGCGCGCCGCAGCCAGCGCGCGCATGTCGGCGCTGGCGGCGAGCGACCGCTCCAGTATTGCTTCGCCGTCGGGGTGGCGCGCGAAACTGTCGGCGAGGGTAAGGGAGGCGATCCGGTCGGGCGCGCGATGGGCGAGGGCGAGGGCGACGACTCCGCCGAGCGACAAGCCGCACAAGTGCACTTGGTCGAGCACAAGCGCATCGAGGGCTGCAAGGATCGCATCGGCGAAGCGATCGTGGGCAGGGGCATTGTCAGGGCTCGCCGGATCGCTTTCGCCATAGCCCGGGAAATCGAGCGCGATGGCGCGCCGTTCTGTCCCGAACGCGGCGAGCTGTGCAAGCCAGGCCGATTTGTCGGAGCCAACCCCGTGGAGGAACGTGATCGGCAAGGCGTCGCCGCCGCCGCGTTCGGCGATGCCGATGATGCCGAGACGGGTCGCGAGCCGGGTCATGCGAGCTTGTCGGTGGCGGCCGCCTCTTTTGCAAGCCGCGGCGCCGCGCTAGGCCCACTGGATGACCAGCATGACCGTCAATGGCGAGGCGATTCACTACAAGCTCGACCCGGAGACCCCCCTGCTGTGGGCGTTGCGCGATGCGTCGAACCTTACGGGCACCAAATATGGCTGCGACAGCGGCGACTGCGGGGCGTGCACGGTCATCATCGACGGGCGCGCCGTGATGAGCTGCACGGTGACGATCACCGCGCTCGAGGGCGCTCAGATCACCACCATCGAAGGCCTGTCGCAAGGCCGTGCGCATCCGATTCAGCAGGCATGGGCGGCCGAGCAGGTCAGCCAGTGCGGCTTCTGCGATCCCGGGTTCATCATGGCCATTGCCGCATTGCTCGCGGCCAGTCCGCGTCCGAGTGATGAGGAAATTGCGGCGCTCCCCAACATCTGCGCGTGCGGCGCCACGCCGCGGATCCGGAAGGCAATTGCGCGGGCAGCTGAAATAGTCGCTGCCATTCCCGCTCAGATGCCCGGCAAATCCGCATCTCCATCATTCAGCGATCGCTCATCTGCTCCGGCCCAATAGTCGTTCCTGACGGCCGTCGTGGCCTGTTTGTCTCACGGAGACTGTAATGCGTCGATTGATACTCATGCTTGCGCTGGCGACCGTTGCGGGGCCGGCGATGGCCGAGCCGCAGGACGGGTGGAACGCGCGCCGTGGCGGGCGCGGCGAGGAACGGCAAGAGCGGGCGCCGGACGCGCCGCGGACCGAGGCGCCGCATGCCGAGGCGCCCCGTGCCGAAGCGCCGCGGATGGAAGTCCGCCGCTACGAAGCGCCGCAAGCTGAAGCGCCTCATCCTGAAGCGCCGCGCGCGGAAACGCCACGTTACCAGGCGCGGCCCGTCGAAGTTCTGCGGTCCGAAGCGCCGCGCGGCAATTGGGAGCGTTCCCAAGCTGCGCAGGCATCCGATGCGGGGCAAGCCTCGCGCTGGCGCGAGCGCTCCGAGCAGCGCCGCGCCGAGCAGGCTGGCGATGGCACTGCCCCGGCAACGCGGTGGAGCGATCACGTCCGCCAGTCACCCAGCGGCGGCTGGAATGCGGTTCCGGAGCAGGCTCGGCCGGTACCGGTCGTCCGCTATGGCAATCGGAATGGTGGCGAGCGCCAGTGGAGCGGCTCACGCGATGGCTATCAGGGCCAACATGCGGGCACTCAGGATGGCTACCACCATGTGGTGACCGGATCGAACGAGGGTCGGCAATGGACGAACGACTGGCGCCGCGACTCACGATATGACTGGCGGCGCTATCGCCAGCATAACCGGTCGATCTTCAACCTTGGGCGTTATTACGATCCGTTCGGCTGGGGTTATCGCCGGGTAAGCATCGGCTTTCGCCTCTACGCGGGCTATTACCAGTCGAATTACTGGCTCGATGATCCGTGGCAGTATCGCCTGCCGCCAGTCTATGGGCCGTACCGCTGGGTCCGCTATTATGACGATGCGCTACTGATCGACATTTACTCGGGACAGGTGGTCGACGTGATCGAGGGCTTTTTCTGGTAGCATCGCATTGGCAGAGTGCGGCGCTGTGGCCAAGGCTGCGGCGTCCGTTTTCTACCCCGCGATGAGGTCGCGCACGAACGCGACCAGCCCGCCTTGACGCCAGCGCTTCAGGCGTTCGGCGGCGAGGATTGCGCGGACCTGGGCGAGGCAGGCGTCGCTGTCCTGGTTGATCAGCACATAATCATATTCGGCCCAGTGGCTGATTTCGCTCGCCGCGCGGCTCATTCGGCCAGCGATGATCTCGGCGCTGTCGGTGCCGCGACCGGTAAGGCGCCGCTCCAGTTCGGCCATCGACGGCGGCAGGATGAAGACGCGCACGAGGTCCTCGCCCATCGCCGCGTGGAGTTGCTGCGTGCCCTGCCAGTCAATGTCGAACAGCACGTCGCGGCCCGCCTTGAGCGCGGCCTTGATCGGGGCCTGGGGCGAGCCATAATGATGGTCGAAGACGGGCGCCCATTCGGCGAATTCGTCGGCCGCGACCATTCGCTGGAATTCTGCGCTGTCGACGAAATGATAATCTTGCCTGTCAATCTCGCCGGGCCGGATCGGCCGAGTGGTCGCGGAAATCGACATGATCACGTCGTGGTCGCAGTTGAGCAGCATTCGACTGATGGTCGATTTGCCCGCGCCAGAGGGCGACGAAAGCACGATTAGCAGACCGCGCCGCTTGCGCCCGATCGCCTTGTTCTGGTCGAGGTCCATGACCGTTGTTGGCGTGCGCCGGGCGGGCCGTCAAGCGGCCTATGCTGCACTGCAACATTTTACTTGATTATCATCCGAGACTCGGTTATTGTGCAGCGCAACATAGGAGCTAGGAATGAGTGAAGCCGCCGCCACCCCCGCCGTTCAAGCAGCCGAAGCGATCGCTGATCAGACGGTCGATACGGTAGAGAAGACAGTCGACGCCGTCGTCGCGCCCGTCGAGGCAGCGGTCGAGGCCGCCGTCGTGTCAGCCGACCCGATCATCAAGGCGGTCGCCGAGCCCAAGGCGCCGGTGGCTGCCAAGTCAGCGGCGGCCAACAAGCCGACTGCGGCGAAAAAGGCTAAAGCCGCTAAGAAGTCGGCCGCAGCGAAAAAGTCGGCTTCGGCCAAGACGCTCGTTGCTGCGAAAGTCGAGGCAGTGGCCAACGCTCCGGTCTCGGCGTCGACGGCGAAAAAGACCACACCAGTGCTGGCGAAACCGGTTGGTGCCAAACGCGGCCCCAAGCCGCGGATCAAGCTTCCGACCCCGGTCGCCAAGCGCAAATATGTTCGCAAGATTGCTCCTGCCGTTATCCCGGCCGTGGCCCTGACGAAGACACTGCCGAAGACTCCGTTTACTCCCACTTACACACAAGGACTTAAGATCATGGACACGACCAATTGGTTTGCCGGTTTCACTGCGGTTCCCGGTGCCGACAAGTTTCAGACGCTGTTTGCTGGTGCCGGCGAGAAGGGCCAGGAAGTCGTTCGCAAGGGCCAGGCATTCGCCGAGACCCTGACCGAGTCGGCCAAGGCCAACATGGAAGCCGTCGTCGAGTCGAGCAAGATCGCCGCCGCCGGCGTTCGTGACCTCGGCACCGAGATCGTCGCCTCGACCAAGTCGAGCGTCGAGCAGACAACCGCTGCGGTCAAGACCCTGACCGAAGCCAAGTCGCCGACTGAGTTTTTCCAGCTTCAGTCGGACATGCTCAAGGCGTCGTTTGACCGCATGGTCGCCGATGGCTCGAAGCTGACCGAGCATATGGTCAAGCTTGCTGGCGAAGCCGTGCAGCCGCTGTCGAGCCGCGCCAGCGTCAACGCCGAGAAGTTCAGCGAACTAACCGCCTGAATGGGTTTGACTGCCTGACCTCCTCTCTCCTCGGTTTTGCAGTCAAGCGGCCGTCTCCCCGATGTAGGGGGAGGCGGCCGCTTCTACGTTGATCGAGGCCTTAGGTCGCATTGACGCCTTGCAGCGACGGGCCGGATCGCCATATCAGGCATAATGATCATCGGACACAGCATGGCGGGCGACGAACCGGGACGGGGCGGCGATCAGGGGGACGACGACGGTCGCGGTGGCGATGGCGGACGCCGCGAAGACGGTGAAACCGGGGTCATCACTCGCACTCGCCCGCGCACCAAGAAGCCGAGCGACTATAAGGTCCTCATGCTCAACGACGATTATACGCCGATGGAATTCGTCGTGCTGTGCCTTCAGCGCTTCTTCTCGATGGGGATCGAGGATGCGACGCGGGTCATGCTTCAGGTCCACCAGCAGGGGCTCGCGGTGTGCGGCGTGTTCACCTACGAAGTCGCCGAGACCAAGGTCAGCCAGGTGATCGACTTCGCGCGCGAGAACCAGCATCCGTTGCAGTGCACGCTGGAGAAGGCCTGAGGCAGGCCCTACATGGGCGCCCCTTGTGACTGGCGCGCGACGCGGTAAAGCGCATCATGGATTCAATTCACATTGTCGGCGGGCAGCGGCTCGAAGGATCAATCCCGATTTCGGGAGCGAAGAATGCGGCATTGACGCTTTTGCCGTGCGCCCTGCTGACGAGCGAACCATTGACGCTCGCCAATTTGCCCCGGCTCGCAGACGTCGACAATTTTTCGCATCTACTTAACGGGCTTGGCGCCTCGACCAAGGTCGAAGGGGTCAAAAAGGGCGAGATCGGGCGGCGGATGACGCTCCATGCCGGTGAGATCGCATCGACGGTCGCGCCCTACGACATGGTCCGCAAGATGCGCGCGTCGATCCTCGTGCTTGGGCCGATGCTGGCGCGGGCGGGTGAGGCGACCGTGTCGCTCCCCGGCGGCTGCGCGATCGGCGATCGGCCGATCGACCTTCATCTGCGCGCGCTGGAAGCAATGGGCGCCGAGATCGAATTGGCCGCGGGCTATGTGAAGGCGACCGCGCCAAAGGGGCGGTTGCCGGGCGGTGATTACAGCTTTCCCGTCGTGTCGGTCGGCGCGACCGAAAATGCACTGATGGCGGCAAGCCTGGCGAGCGGACGGACTCAATTGTTCAACGCAGCGCGAGAACCGGAGATTGTCGACCTTTGCAACCTCCTCGTCGCCATGGGGAGCAAGATCGAAGGGATCGGATCGTCGCACCTGATCGTCGATGGGGTGGAGGGGCTTTATGGCTGCGAATATGAAGTCATGCCCGACCGTATCGAAGCGGGCAGCTATGCCTGCGCGGCGGGGATTACGGGTGGGTCAATCGAGTTGGTGGGCGCGCGCGCGGCAGACATGCTGGCAATCACCAATGCCCTCGCCGCGGCCGGTCTGGTGGTCGAGTTCACCGAGAAGGGCATGCGCGTCACCGCCGACAAGCCGCTCAAGCCGCTCGCCATTTCGACCGCTCCTTACCCGGGATTTCCGACCGACATGCAGGCGCAATTCATGGCGATGCTGTGCCTGACGCAGGGCGAGAGTTTCCTTGAGGAGACGATCTTCGAGAACCGCTACATGCATGTGCCCGAACTTCGAAGGATGGGGGCGAATATCGACGTGCGCGGGCGCTCGGCGATTGTTCACGGCGTCGCGGGGCTGACCGGGGCGCAAGTGATGGCGACCGACCTTCGCGCGTCGATGAGCCTGGTGCTGGCAGGGCTTGCAGCCGAGGGCGAGACCGAGGTGCTCCGCGTCTATCATCTCGATCGCGGCTATGAGCGGCTAGAGGAAAAACTGTCCGCCGTCGGCGCGACGATCGAACGGCGGAGTGCGGGTTAGCATGGGCAGCGTGACAGTCCGGCCGGTCGAGACCAAGACCGATCGCAAGGCGTTCGTCGACTTTGCATGGGCGGTATATCGCGACGATCCGGCGTGGGTCCCGCCGCTCAAGGACGAGGTTCATGGGCTGATCGATCCCACGAAGAACCCCTGGTTCGGGCACGCCAAGGCGCAGCTGTGGCTGGCGGAGCGCGACGGAACGGTCGTCGGTCGAATTAGTGCGCAGGTCGACCAGTTGGTGCTTGAGCATATGGGCGCGGGGACGGGCCAATGGGGCATGTTCGAGGCGCTCGACGGCGAGGTGGCCGGGGTGCTGATCGCGACGGCCGAGCGCTGGCTTCGCGAGCAGGGAATGACGCGCGCGATGGGGCCGATCAGCCTGTCGATCTGGGACGAGCCGGGGCTGCTGATTTCGGGGTTCGAGCAGCCGCCGATGGTGATGATGGGTCATCACCGCCCGGCCCATCAGGCGTGGATCGAGAGCGCTGGCTACGCCAAGGCGAAGGACCTTCTCACCTATGAGGTCGATATCCGGCCCGAAGCCGAGGGGGTCATGGCGCGGCTGGTCGCGGCGGGTGAAAAGAACCCGCGCATCGTCCTGCGCCCGGTCGACAAATCGAAGTTTGAGCGCGATTCGGCGATCATTCTCAATCTGCTCAACGACGCCTGGTCGGACAATTGGGGCTATGTCCCGCTGACTCCCGCGGAAATTGCCTATGCCGGCAAGAAGTTGAAGCCAATAATCTATCCAGAGCTGGTGCGGATTGCCGAGCTCGACGGGGAACCTGTAGCATTCATGCTGACCATTCCCGACGTCAATGATCTGACCAAGGATCTAAACGGCGAGCTTTTTCCGTTCGGGTTCGTCAAATTGCTGTGGCGACTGCGCAAGCCGCGCACCAAGCGGATTCGGGTACCGCTGATGGGGGTCGCGAAAAAGCTTCATGGGACGCGGCTTGCCGGGCAACTTGCATTGATGCTGATCGAGCATATCCGACGCGACGCAGTCGGCAAGTTCGAGGCGACTCATGGCGAGTTCGGCTGGATCCTCGAGGATAACCAGGGGATGATGTCGATCGCCGAACTGCCGGGGGCGACAATCAACCACACCTACCGAATTTACGAAAAGGCGCTTTAGGCCAGCTCGAGCCACACCGGGGTATGGTCACTCGCCTTCTCTTCTCCCCGTGGCCAGCGGTCGACCCCGGCGGCGCGCAGGCGGTCGACGGCTTGCGGGCTGCATAGCAGATGATCGATGCGGAAGCCCAAATCGCGCTGCCACGCGCCCATCGTATAGTCCCAGAAGGTCCATAGCTTGGGATCGTTGGGGTGGAGCGCGCGCAGGGCGTCGGTCCAGCCCTGGTAGAGGATGTGGCGATAGGCGGCGCGGGTTTCGGGCTGGATCAGCGCGTCTTTCGCGACGGCCTTGGCCGAAAAGACGTCGTGGTCCTCCGGGATAACGTTCCAGTCGCCAGCGAGCACGGTCGGGGTCTCCGCGATCAGCAGTTCTGCGGCGTGGATGCGCAGGCGCTCGAGCCAAGCGAGCTTGTAAGCGAATTTCTCGGTGCCGACGGGGTTGCCGTTGGGGAGGTAGAGCGAGGCGACGACGACCCCCGCGACCTCGGCCTCGATATAGCGCGAATGGCTGTCGTCGGGGTCGCCCGGAAGGCCGATGTGGCGCAGTGCAGGTGTGTCGCCTTTCGCGAGGATCGCAACGCCGTTGAAGCCCTTCTGCCCGTGCCACACCGCGCCATAGCCCGCGGCCTCGATGTCACCGATCGGAAGCGATTCGTCGGCGCATTTAAGTTCCTGTAGGCACACCGCGTCGGGCGCCTCGCGCTCCAACCATTCGAGCAGGCGCGGGAGGCGGGCGCGGATACCGTTGACGTTGTAGGTCGCGATTTTCATGCGCGCTTGCCTAGCGGGCAAGCATCAGATCGAGAAGCTGGAACCGCAGCCGCAGCCCGACGCCGCGTTGGGGTTGGTCACCTTGAAGGCCGAGCCGCCCATGTCCTCGACGAAATCGACCGCCGATCCGCGCACGAGGTCGAGCGTCATCGGGTCGACGACGAGGCGCACCCCGTCGGTCTCGGTCTGAATGTCGTCGGCTTCGGGCTGCCCGAGCGCGAATTTGTAGCTGAAGCCGGCGCAACCACCCCCCTCGACCGCCAGGCGAAGCACCGCCGGGAGCGCCTGCTTGGCGGCGATCGCGGCGACGCGCCGGGCGGCGCTTAGGGTGAGCTGAATGTCGGTCATATCGTAGAGATAGGGGGCATAGGCCCGATCAGCAACTTTCCGGTCGCTGATGGCGCGCAGCAAGCTTAGCGCTTGGGCCCACCCATCGCGACCTGGTCGAGCGACGCGCCCGATCCGGCGCGCATCGCGAGCAGATAATCGGTCGACTTCATGAACGGGATCGGATTGACCGGGCGACCGTCGACGCGAACTTCGTAATGAAGATGGCTGCCGGTCGAACGGCCGGTCGAGCCCATGCGGCCGATCTGCTGGCCGCGCGTGATATGTTGCCCGGCCGAGACGAGGATCGCCGACATATGGCCGTAGCGGGTGGCGATGCCCTTGCCATGATCGAGCTCGACGAGGTTGCCGTAGCCGCCCGAGTTCCATCCGGCGCGCATCACCACGCCGTCTGCGGTGGCGTAGATCGGGGTGCCGATTGGGCCGGCAAGATCGATCCCGGGGTGCATCGCCGCGCGTGCCTCAAAGGGATCGGTGCGGACACCGAAGCCCGAGGTGAAGGAGGCGGCCGTCTTGACCGGCTTGTCCGACGGCACGGCGATGACGCCGTCCTGGAGGCTGTCGAGCTTTTTCCAGCTGGCGAACAGCGACTTGAAGGTCGGGTCGCCCTTAATGCTTTCGAACGGTCCGCCGGTGCCGGTCTCGCCGATCCGTGCGGGGGTCAGGCCGAGCCGCTTCAGTTCGGTAGCAGTAACCTGGTAGCGGACGTCGAGCGCCCGGGCGACGAGCGCCGCCTGCTGCAGCTGGGCTTGCTCGACGCGGGCGAAGCTATCGGAATTGGCGGCGACGGTGGTGAGCTTGCGCCCGGCCAAGGCGGCTTCGATCAACGACTGGCGCTGCTCGATCTGGCGCGCGCGCGCTTCGGTGGCGGCGGGAAGCGTGCTCGGCGTAACCGAACTACCGGTAAACAGGCGCGCTGCGGAATAGCCCGAGAAAGCAACAAGCGCGGCGAGGATCGCAAGGAAGAGCAGCTGGACCGGAACCGAAAAGCGCAGTCGACGAAGAGTCGCGCCGTCGTGGATGAACACATCGCGATTGCGAAGCACGGATTGCGATACGGCCAACACTGCGGTCATCGTTGCTCCAAACTCGTCCGATGCGGCGAATCGCTTCGCCGCCTCATCCCGATTGCATTGGAGCTCCCCAGCCCCGCTGCCGACCCGTTCGAATGCCCTTCGATCGGGTGGCGAGGACTTGAGACCCTGAATGGTTAAGCAATTCAACAGTTAGTTCCGCTCGGCGGGATGAACCGTCCGCCTCTTGCGGTGAACCGTTTGTATGTCTTGCGTAAGGTTAGTCAGCGGCTCGCCAACCGGCTTCGCGAATCTCGCACTTGCACAAATTTAGGCCTTCGCTAATAGCCGCCTCGGGCCACGCCGTCCCAACGCGGCGCGAGCTCTCTGTAAGGAGAGATTGAATTGTTGAAACCGATTACGCGCCCAGCGCGCGCCTACTTCTCGTCCGGACCGTGCGCCAAGCCTCCGGGATGGGAACCCGCAAAACTAGCTACTGATTCGCTTGGCCGGTCGCACCGGTCGAAGATCGGCAAGGCGCGCCTGCAGTATAGCATCGACTTGATGCGCGAATTGCTTCGTCTGCCTGACACCCATCGCATCGGAATCGTGCCTGGATCCGACACGGGCGCCTATGAAATGGCGATGTGGACGATGCTCGGCGCGCGTCCGGTAACGACGCTGGCGTGGGAGAGTTTCGGTGAAGGCTGGGTGACCGATGCGGTCAAGCAGCTGAAGCTCGAGCCAACCGTCATCCGCGCCGATTATGGTCACCTTCCCGATCTGTCGCAGGTCGACTGGAAGAGCGACGTGCTGTTCACCTGGAACGGGACGACTTCGGGCGTTCGCGTTCCCGATGGAGCCTGGATTGCCGACGACCGCGAGGGGCTGAGCTTTGCCGATGCGACCAGCGCGGTATTCGCTTACGACATCCCGTGGGACAAGATCGATGTCGCGACCTTTTCGTGGCAGAAAGTGTTGGGCGGGGAGGGCGCGCATGGCGTGCTCATCCTTGGCCCGCGCGCGGTCGAGCGGCTGGAAAGCTACACGCCCGCCTGGCCCTTGCCGAAAGTGTTTCGCCTGACGTCCAAGGGCAAGCTCGCCGAGGGCGTGTTCAAGGGGGAGACGATCAACACGCCGTCGATGCTTGCCGTCGAGGATGCGATTTTCGCGCTCGAATGGGCCAAGTCGATCGGCGGCGCCGATGGTCTGATTGCGCGTTCGGATGCCAATGCGGCGGCGCTCGACCGGATCGTCGAAGAACGATCGTGGCTCGGGCACCTCGCGGCCGATCCGGCATCGCGGTCGAAAACGTCGGTGTGCCTGACGGTCGAGGGCGCAGACGAGGCGATCATTAAGAAGTTCGCCGGGCTGCTCGAGGCCGAGGGCGTGGCGTTCGACATTGCCGGCTATCGCGATGCGCCGCCGGGGCTTCGCATCTGGTGCGGGGCGACGGTCGACACGGCCGATGTCGAGGCGCTGGGGCCATGGCTCGATTGGGCCTGGGCTGAACTCACCGCCTGATCGCCGCTCCCGCACGCCCGGGGACCACATACGCTTTAACTCCTTTTCGGAGCATTTTCTCATGACCACTCCCAAAGTCCTTATCTCCGACGCGATGGATCCTCGCGCGGCGCAAATCTTCCGCGAGCGGGGAATCCATGTCGATGAAATCACCGGCAAGACACCCGAGGAACTGGCCGCGATCATCGGCGAGTATGACGGGCTTGCCATCCGCTCGTCGACCAAAGTGACCAAGGCGATCCTCGAGGCGGCGACCAATTTGAAGGTCGTCGGCCGCGCCGGGATCGGGGTCGACAATGTCGATATTCCAGCCGCGACCGCTCGCGGCGTGGTGGTGATGAATACCCCGTTTGGCAATTCGATTACCACCGCCGAACATGCCATTGCATTGATGTTCGCGCTCGCTCGCCAGCTACCCGAAGCCGATGCCTCGACGCAGGCGGGCAAGTGGGAGAAGAACCGCTTCATGGGGGTGGAAGTGACCGCCAAGACGCTCGGGCTGATCGGCGCGGGCAACATCGGTTCGATCGTCGCGAGCCGGGCGCTCGGGCTCAAGATGAAGGTCGTCGCGTTCGATCCGTTCCTGACCCCCGAACGTGCGGTCGAAATGGGGGTAGAGAAAGTAGAACTGGACCAGCTGCTGACCCGGGCCGACTTCATCACCTTGCACACGCCGCTGACCGATCAGACGCGCAATATCCTGTCACGCGAGAATATTGCCAAGACCAAGAAGGGCGTTCGGATCATCAACTGCGCGCGTGGTGGACTGATCGACGAGACAGCCTTGAAAGAGGCGCTGGACAGCGGTCAGGTTGGGGGCGCAGCGCTCGATGTGTTCGAAAGCGAGCCCGCAAAATCCTCGCCCTTGTTCAACACGCCCAACTTCATCTCGACCCCGCACCTCGGGGCCTCAACGAGTGAGGCGCAAGTCAACGTCGCGATCCAGGTCGCCGAGCAGATGAGCGACTATCTCCTGCTCGGTGGAGTCACCAACGCAATGAACATGCCGTCGCTGTCGGCCGAGGAAGCGCCGCGGCTGAAACCTTATATGGCGCTGGCGGAGAAGCTCGGCAGTCTGGTCGGCCAACTCGCCCACGGTTCGATCGGCTGCCTGTCGATCGAGGCCGAAGGGGCCGCTGCTGCGCTCAACCTCAAGCCGATCACGGGGGCGGTGCTTGCAGGGTTCATGCGGGTCCATTCGGACAGCGTGAACATGGTCAATGCGCCCGTCCTGGCCAAGGAGCGCGGGCTCGACGTGCGCGAAGTCCGCCATGATCGGGAGGGCGATTATCATACGCTCGTACGCGTCTCGGCGCGGACGCAGGCAGGGGAGCGGACGGTGGCGGGAACGCTGTTCGGCAACTCGGCACCGCGCCTGGTCGAGCTGTTCGGAGTCAAGGTCGAGGCCGATCTTGCCGGCGACATGCTTTACATCGTCAACGAGGATCGACCCGGGTTCATCGGTCGCCTGGGCACGCTGCTCGGCGAGGCTAACATCAACATCGGGACGTTCCATTTGGGGCGGATCGTCGGCGGCGATGCGATCCTGTTGCTATCGGTCGATGAGCCGGTGGGACCCGACGTGGTGCGCAAGGTCGAAGCGCTCGCCGGGGTCAAGCTGGTGCGGCCGCTGAAGTTCTGACGCTTTCGCTTCGCGCATTGTGGCACTAGAGCGCGCCGACAATCGAAGGGATCAAGAGCTTGGGGAATGTCACCGTCATCGGCGCGCAGTGGGGCGACGAGGGGAAGGGCAAGATCGTCGACTGGCTCGCCAGCCGTGCTGATGTCGTGGTGCGCTTTCAGGGCGGGCATAATGCCGGGCATACGCTGGTGGTCGGCGATGCAGTCTACAAGCTGTCGCTGCTCCCGTCGGGGATCGTGCGCGGCACGCCATCGGTGATCGGTAATGGCGTGGTACTCGACCCGTGGGCGCTCAAGGCCGAGGTCGAGCGCATTGCCGGGCAGGGAATCGCGATCACGCCCGACGTGCTGATGATTGCCGAGACCTGCCCGCTGATCCTTCCGATCCATCGCGACCTCGATGCGCTTCGCGAGGACGCCTCAGGCGCGGGCAAGATCGGGACTACGCGGCGCGGTATCGGGCCCGCCTATGAGGACAAAGTCGGGCGCCGCGCGATCCGGGTGTGCGACCTTGCCCATCTTGATCAGCTCGACCCCCAGCTTGACCGGTTATGCGCCCATCACGACGCGCTGCGCGCCGGATTCAACGAGCCCCCGGTCGATCGCTCGCGCTTGAAGGCGGACCTCGCCGGCATCGCGGAGTTCGTCCTTCCTTTTGCCAAGCCGGTGTGGCGCGACCTCGACGAGGCGCAGCGAACGGGCAAAAAAATCCTGTTCGAGGGCGCGCAGGGGGTGCTGCTCGACGTCGATCACGGCACCTATCCATTCGTGACCTCGTCGAACACGGTAGCGGGCACCACGGGGTCGGGCAGCGGGATGGGGCCAAGTGCGGCGGGCTTCGTGCTTGGAATCGTCAAGGCCTATACGACGCGGGTGGGATCGGGCCCCTTCCCGACCGAACTCGACGACGAGACCGGCCAGCGACTCGGCGAGCGCGGTCATGAGTTCGGTACCGTTACCGGGCGCAAGCGGCGCTGCGGCTGGTTCGACGCGGTGCTTGTGCGGCAGGCGGCGGCGGTGTCGGGCATCACCGGCATCGCGCTGACCAAAATCGACGTGCTCGACGGGTTCGCGACGATCAGGATCTGCACCGGCTATCGCATCGGCGGGCGCACCTTCGACTATCTTCCTGCCCACGCGGCCGATCAGGCGGGGGTCGAGCCGATCTACGAGGAGATCGAGGGCTGGGAAGGCACGACTGCGGGTGCCCGGTCCTGGGCTGATCTGCCTGCACAGGCGATCAAATATGTCCGCCGAATCGAGGAGCTGATCCGCTGCCCGGTAGCGCTGGTCAGCACTTCGCCGCAGCGCGAGGACACGATCCTGGTCCGTGATCCGTTCGTGGGGTGAGGTCGGTCGTCATGCTCATGCCTTTGCTTCTGCTCGCTGCAACTCCGATGGACGGCGCGGACGAACGCAATGCGGTTCTGACCAACTGCTTGTTTGCGACGGCGCGGGCAGCGCATGCGAGCGGACAATCGACCGCTGACTTTGCCGTCACGTTGAGCCGCTCCTGCCTTGCCGAAGAAGCCTCTGCTCGTCGTTCGGCGGTCTCGGTCCTGGTCGGGCGGGGAATGTCTCGAACCTCGGCTGAAATGAAAATGAAGGAGGTTCTCAAATTTGGTCGCTCTGCAGTCGTCCGAGCATATTCATACCATTAGCCGCTTAAAACGGCTCTGAGCCCGCGAAGTGCGTTTCAGACCGTGGCGATATCCGGGGCGTCCTCCGCCTTCATCCCGATGACGTTGTAGCCAGCATCCACGTGATGGATTTCGCCGGTGACGCCTGACGCAAGGTCCGACAGCAGGTACAACCCCGCTCCACCGACGTCCTCGATCGTCACATTGCGGCGGAGCGGACTGTTATATTCGTTCCACTTCATGATGTAACGGAAGTCGCCGATACCCGAGGCGGCGAGGGTCTTGATTGGGCCCGCGCTGATCGCGTTGACGCGCAGGCCGTCGGGGCCGAGGTCGGCGGCAAGATATTTGACCGACGTTTCGAGTGCGGCCTTGGCGACGCCCATTACGTTGTAGTGGGGAATGACCTTCTCGGCGCCATAGTAGGTCAGGGTGAGGAGCGACCCGCCGGGCATCATCATGGCGCGCGCGCGCTCGGCGACGGCGACGAAGCTGTAGACCGAGATGTTCATCGTCATCAGGAAATTGTCGAGGCTGGTCTCGACATATTTGCCGCGCAGCTCGTTCTTGTCCGAAAAGCCGATGGCGTGGACGACGAAATCCAGGCTGTCCCATTTAGCCTTGAGCGCATCGAACGCCGCATCGAGCGCGGCCATGTCGGACACATCGCAATCGATCAGCAGGTCCGATCCCAGTTCGGCAGCAAGCGGGCGCACCCGCTTTTCCAGTGCGTCGCCCTGATAGGCGAAGGCAAGTTCGGCGCCATGTTCGGCGAGCTTCTTCGCGATCCCCCACGCCAGCGATCGATCATTGGCAAGGCCCATGATCAACCCGCGCTTACCCGCCATCAATCCCGTCATATCTCACTTCCCCCTGTGACCGGCACGATCGGCGCGATTGCTACCGCCCCCGGCGCGGCATCCTCGCCATCCTGCGGCTCTTCGACCTCGAGCTGATCGCTGTACGGTCCCGAATAGACTTCGCCCTTTAGCGCCTTGCCCCCGGCGTCGGCCAGTGCCGCGTTAAGTTCGGCGCCGATCGTCACGCCGAGGCCTGCAAAAAAGAAGAAGATCAGCGAGACCATGATTCCGGCAAGGCTGCCATAGGTTTTCTGATAGCCGCCAAATGAACTGATCACGCGCGGTAGGATCTCGACGACCGCGAGCCACCACGCGGTGACGAACAGCGCGCCAGGCCATTTGCGGCAGGTCATCTTGCGATAGCGCGAGGGGGTGAGCGCGTAGAACAGGACGTAGAAGGTGAAATAGAGGGTGAGCCCGGGGACGAAGCGCGACAGGCCGAGCTCGGTCGATAGGCCGCCTGCGAACGGGAACCAGTTGACCACGGCTTCATGGACCGACGACAGCAGCACCGATGCCCCAAGCGCGACCATCATCAGGATCACCGAGCCCAGGATCAGCGCGATCGAGCTCAGCCGATAGGTCCAGAAGGGCGCGTTATAATGAACCCCGTAGGAGCGCCGCAATATGTCGCGGATGGTCTCGACGAAGCTCGCCGCAGTCCACAGCCCGACCAGTCCGCCGAACCACAGCAAGGGTCCGGTGCGGACCGTCAGCACTTCGCGGATCGGGTCGCGCATCAATTCGGCGACGTTGGGGGGCAGGCGCTCAAGCACGCTGTTGACGGTCAGGATCGCATCCTGGCTCTGGCCGAGCAGATGCGCCACCGCCGCCGCGAGGATGAAGAAGGGGAACAGCGCCAGCACCGCGAGATAGGCGAGGTTGCCGGCGTGGATGAAGCCGTCCGAATAAACCCCGATGGCGACCCGCTTGATTATTGCCCAGCTGGTCGCAGGCGCGCTGAACTTCTCGGCGACGTCGCTGCCAAACTTCGCCCGCAAGTCGGCGGCGCGTTTCCGCCGTTCCTCGGGCGACTGGGGGGAGACGTCCAACATTCAGCGACTAGACGCCCAGTGCGGCCCGTGGGTTGCCACCGCCGCTCCACTCGCTCGCAAAGGCCTCGAGCGCGGCGTCGCTGGCCGGCAGGTCGACCGCGAGCGTCACCAGCACATCGCCGCGTTTCCCGCTTTTGTCGGTGAACCCGCGTTCCTTGAGGCGCATGACCTTGCCCGAGCTGGCGCCTTTGGGGATCGACAGCATCACTGCGCCATCGGGGGTGGGCACCTTTATCTTGGCGCCGAGCACCGCCTCCGGGAGCGTTACCGGCAGCGTCAGGCGGATATTATTGCCATCGCGGACGTAGAAAGGGTGGGGGGAAATCTCGATCTGGACGATCGCGTCGCCCTTGCCGCCGGGGCCTTCCTGGCCGTGCCCCGAGAGGCGGATCTTGCCGCCATCCTCGACTCCGGCGGGCAGCTTGAGGTCGAGCGTCTTGCCGGCGGCGAGGGTCACTCGCTGCGGCTTGAGCGCGGCGGCGTCGACGAACGGGACCTTGAGGCGATAAGCAACGTCGGCGCCCTTTTGCGGCGGAGCGCTGCGCCGGCCGAAGCCCGAAAAGCCACCAGCCCCCGGTCGCGCGCCCTGCGCCGCGCCGCCGAACAATCCCTCGAACAGGTCGGACAGGTCCGCCGCCTGCGCCTGGTCGAAGCCGCCGCCGGGGGGTGGGCCGCCGCCGAACGGGCTCCCGCCCGAACGCGCGCCACCGTGACTACCGCCGAACGGCACCTTGGGATTGCCCTCCTCGTCGATCTCGCCCCGGTCATAACGCGCGCGCTTGTCCTTGTCGGACAGCATGTCATAGGCGTGCGTTACCTGGCTGAAGCGCTCATTGGCCTTGGGGTTGTCCTTGTTGCGGTCGGGGTGGAGCTGCTTGGCGAGGCTGCGATAGGCCTTCTTGATCTCGGCCTCGCTCGCGCCGCGCTTGATCCCCAGGCGTTGATATAGATCCATGTGGTCCCTTAGGCGGATAAGACAGTCACTGCAAAATGGGTTCCCCTCGCGCCGGAGACAAGCATGTTGCGGCGCGGCGCGGCGGGGGACTAAGGCCGGATCATGAGCGATGATCCCGATGCGCTGTTCGAGAGCTGGTTGGCCGAGGCGAAAGTCTCCGAGCCCAATGATCCCGAGGCGATGGCGCTGGCAACTGCAGATGACGCGGGGCGCCCGTCGGTGCGGATGGTACTGCTCAAGGGCCATGACGAGCGCGGCTTCGTCTTTTACACCAATCTCGACAGCCGCAAGGGCGGCGAGCTTGCCGCAAACCGCAATGCCGCGCTGCTTTTCCACTGGAAGTCGCTTCGCCGCCAGGTGCGGATCGAGGGCGCGGTGAGCGCAGTCGAAGAGGGTGAAGCGGACGCCTATTTCGTAACGCGTGGGCGCGCCTCGAAGCTTGGCGCCTGGGCAAGCGACCAGTCACGACCGCTCGATCGGCGCGAGACGTTCGAAGCAAGCTTTGCCGAGGTCGAGCAGCGCTTCGAGGGGCAGGACGTCCCCCGCCCGCCGCGCTGGTCGGGGTTTCGAGTGACCCCGCACGCGATCGAATTCTGGAATGACCGCGCGCACCGGCTGCATGAGCGACGCTTGTTCACGCGCGACGGGGACGGCTGGCGCGAGAGTATGCTTTACCCGTGACCGCCGGGCACTCTCACCTCGCGTACGACCAGCGCTCGTCGCTGTCGACCCGCGCGGCGCTGGCCAGCGTGTCGTCGGCGCTGATCCTGCTTGGGCTCAAAGGCTGGGCGGCGGCGCAGACCGGATCAGTGGCGATGCTGGGGAGCCTCGCCGACACCGGCCTGGACCTGCTGGCAAGTCTGGTCACGTTGGTCGGGGTGCGCGTCGCGGCGCGGCGAGCCGACAGCGATCACCGTTTCGGGCATGGCAAGGCCGAGGCGCTGGTCGCGCTGGTGCAGGTGTTCATCATCACCATTTCGGCGGGCGCTATCGCGTGGCGCTCGGTCGATCGACTGCAGCATGGCGCGGCGACCGCGCACGCCGACCTCGGCATCGGGGTGTCGATCATCGCGATACTGCTGACGTTCGCACTGACGATGTTCCAGGCGCATGTCGTGCGGAGTACCGGATCGGTCGCGATCGCCACCGACAAACTTCACTACCAGTCCGACATGCTGCTCAACGGCACGGTCATCGTGGCGCTCATCCTCGACCAGTATCTCCACCTGCGCGGGGCGGACGCGGCGTTCGGGCTGATCCTCGCGGCGTGGCTGGCGTGGGGAGCCTATCACTCGTCGGGGCAGGCGCTGGCGCAGTTAATGGACCGCGAATGGCCCGAGGAGGACCGTGCCGCCTTCCTTGCGGCGGCGGCCGATTACCCCGACCTTGCCGGGCTTCATGATCTCAGGACCCGCAGCAGCGGTACCCACCGCTTCGTCCAGTTCCATTTGTGGGTGCCGGGCGAGTGGACCGTGCGCGAGGCGCATGACCGCATCGACCTGATCGAGGAGGCGCTGCAGGAGCGCTTTCCCAATACCGAGATCCTCATCCACCTTGACCCCGAGGGACATACCGACCGCGAGACGATGCTGCCCTCGCACCTGACCGAAAGCAGCTAGGCGAGCGTCACTTGGCCCGACGCAATGGTCGTGGTTCGCCCGCCGATCCAGATCCGGCCGCAGTCATCGCGGGTCACGCTGACCCAGCCGTCGCGACCGATCGCGGTGCCCTGGCGTGCATGATAGGGTGCCGTAAATCGGCCGTTGTCGGTGAGCCATTGGGCGAGGCTGGCGTTGAGGCTGCCAGTGATCGGATCCTCGATGATCGCGCTGCCTAGCCCGCTGAAGAAGGAACGCACTTCGTAGGCGGCGTCGTTACCCGGCGGACACGGTCCGACGACGCCAAGCTCGATCCGCTGCGGCCAGTTGGCGGGGGGATTCAGGGCAAGCACGTCTTCGGCGGAGGGGAGCAGGACCGCGACCCAGCCGGGACCATTGTCGACCCATTGCGAATCGACGATCGCGCCCGGGTCGATCGAGAGGAATCTCGCGATCTCGGCGATCATCTTATCGTCGACGGCGCCCGATCGTATGAGCGGCGGTGCAGCGAAGGCGAGCATATCCGACAATTGGCGCAGGCTGACCTGTCCGGCCCCGCATTGCTGGACAATCATCGCCGGATTGCGCGCGTGTCCGCCGCTAGCCAGCCAGGCGTGGCAAGAACCCAGCGTCGGGTGCCCGGCGAAGGGCAATTCGCGGTCGAGGGTGAAAATGCGCACGCGATAATCGGCGGCGGGGTCCGTCGGGGTCTGAAGAAAGGCGGTCTCGGAATAGCCGAACCAGCGCGTGATCCGCTGCATCTCTTCCTCAAGCAGGTCGTCGGCAGCGGCAACTACCGGCAGCGGGTTACCTGAAAACGGCCTCGTCCCGAAGACATCGACGAGGTGATATGCGTTCATTCGGTTCAGCCAAGCTTTGTCGACACGTTGCTGAATGTGTTCGTAAGGCTTGAGCCGACGCTTTGAAAGGCGGCGACCGCGGCGATCGAGATGAGCCCGGCAACGAGCGCATATTCGATGGCGGTGGCGCCGCGCTGATCGCGCAGCAGGCGAAGGAAGCGAACCATGAGCGGGTCTCCAAGAGATCGCCCAAGAATCGCTGTTGGAGGTTAAGAAAAGCCCGAGAAGACTGGCATAATCGCTCGATAACCAGTTATATTATGGCAGAATTCCGAGATAACCGTCCAAGAGAATGGTTAAGCCGCGACGGCGCACTCGGCCGCCTGCGTTTCGGATATGGTCCCGCCGCCAAGCATCTGCTCGCCGTCATAGAAAACCGCCGACTGGCCCGGGGCGACTCCGAATTGGGGGTCGTCGAAGCGCAGCCAGTCCTCTGCCCAGCACGCCGCCACGGGCGCTGCGAGTGAACGCACCTTGGCACTTACCGAGCTTGCCGGTTCGCCGATCCAGTTGAGCGCCTCGATCCGTGCCGCAGCGACTGCCAACGCGCGGCGCGGGCCGACGACGAGGCGCTGTGCGTCGGGCTCGATCCTGACGACATAGAGCGGCTCGGGCTGACCGCCGATGTCGATCCCGCGGCGCTGACCGACGGTATAATGGACCACCCCCGCGTGCTGGCCGAGCGTGCGGCCGGACAGATCGACGATGTCGCCAGGGGCGGCAGTTTCAGGGCGGAGCCGCTTGACCAGTCCGGCGTAATCGCCGTCGGGCACGAAACAAATGTCCTGGCTGTCTGGCTTCGCTGCGACAACGAGGCCGGCGGCGGCGGCCAGGCGGCGGACTTCGGCCTTGGGTAGCGCGCCGAGCGGGAAGCGCAGGTAATCGAGCTGATCAGCAGTCGTGCCGTAAAGGAAATAGCTCTGGTCGCGCGCCGGATCGCGCCCCTTCCATAGCTGCGCGATGCCGTCCGCGCCAACCACGCGGCGGACATAATGGCCGGTGGCGAGGCAGTCGGCGCCAAGCTCGCGGGCGAAGGCGATGAGGTCGGTGAATTTGACGCCCTGGTTGCATAGCGAGCAGGGAACGGGGGTGCGGCCCCTGGCATATTCGTCGGCGAAGCGATCGATTACGCCGGTGCGGAAGCGGCTTTCATAATCGAGCACATAATGCGCGATCCCGAGCCGGTCGCAGACGGTCTTGGCATCATAAATGTCCTGCCCCGCGCAGCAGGAGCCCGAGCGCTTCACCGCCGCGCCATGATCGTAGAGCTGGAGCGTCACGCCGATCACCTCGGCGCCGGTCTTGGCGGCAAGGGCGGCGACGACAGAAGAGTCGACCCCGCCCGACATCGCGACGACGATGCGCGCCTGGTTCGGCGCCCGCAAGAGGCCGAAATCGATCATATACTCGGGGGACATCGCAGCCGGGCCTTTACCCGATGTTCACCCTGTTGGTCTAGCCAAGCCCCTGTCGATCACGATTGAGGACGGCAGTTTGTCACGTTTTGAAGGCGAGTTTCAGAAAGTCGGCGAGGGCTCGATTGCCCTCCCGGAGCTGCTGCGGGCGCTGGCCGATGCCGCGCTGCCCGAGCGACAGAGGCAGCCCGCGATCGCGTGCTATCTATCGGCGGGCGACGGCTGGCGCGATGCCGGGCAGTCGCTTGGCGGGGCGTTCGCGGGGGACGCCGACGCCGCCGACCTGGCGGCAGAGGCGCGCGAAGCAGGGTTAAGGGGAGGTAAGGGAGCATGACGAACGCGTTTACCAGCGACCTTACGAATATCTTCAACGCAGCGGATTAATGACGGTGCCGAGAGTAGAGGAAGTGCAGGACCGAGGAAGCCCATGCTAGAAAATCAGAAGATCCGCCCCGCGCAAGTGATCGGCCCGCTCGGCGAGCCGCTGACGCTCGATTCGCTGCCGCCAGCGGGCACGACTCGCTGGGTGGTCCGGCGCAAGGCCGAGGTGGTCGCCGCGGTCGCCGGTGGGCTGTTGAGCGTCGACGAGGCATGTCAGCGCTACACGCTGAGCCTCGAGGAGTTCACCAGTTGGCAGCGCGCGGTCGATCGCAGCGGAATGCCGGGGCTGCGCGTGACGCGGATCAAGCATTACCGCGAGCAATATGAGCGCCAGCAGCGCTATTAAGTCAAAAAAGCTCCATCCTGGCTCCCGTTCGGAGTGGCGTCTGAGTGTCGATTCCAAATCGTTTCGTCACCGACACTAGACAGAGCGTTGCTCATGCGGAACAAGATGCGGGCATCACGCGTCTTGATGCCGGAAGGTCGTCCTAACGGGCGGCCGTGAACAGGAGGGAACTTCTCATGGGTATTCTTATCTGGCTGATCATCGGTGGTATCTGCGGCTGGATTGCCAGCATGATCATGCGCACCGACGGACAGCAGGGGATCATCCTCAATGTCGTCGTCGGCATCGTCGGCTCGGTGATTGCGAACTTCATCTTCAATCGCGAGGGCCTGAACGGCGCTCCGCTCAGTGTGACTGCCTTCCTGTGGTCGCTGCTCGGCGCCATCGTACTGTTGGCGATCGTAAATCTGGTTCGCCGCGGCTCGGTCCGCTAGACCAGAGTTGAACTGAAAATCGGGCCGCGCGGGATGACCGCGCGGCCCTTTTTTGTGCTTATTGAAGCTCGAAACTCATCGCGACACCGACCTGCAATTGCTGCTCGCCTGGATCGATTGAGGTTTTCGCCTCGGCCATCGCCGACCGCTGCAGCATCGGCTGTGGCGGCGTATAGCCGCCGCTGTTCTCACTGACTGAGATTACCCGTGCGACCCGCATTCCGAGCGCGCGGGCATATAGATCGGCGCGCGCCCGGCCGACTGCGATCGCCTTCGCACGGGCTTCGTCCAGCGCCGCTTCGGGCTTGTCGATCGTCAGGTTGGGACCGTTGATCTGGTTCGCCCCCTCGGCGACTAACGCGTCGAGGATCCGACCTGAGTTGCGAATGTCGCGGTATTTCACGCTCAATTGGTTCGACGCCTGATAGCCGGTCAGGATCGGCGCCTGGTTCTCGACATATTTATATTGAGGCTGAAGGCTGATCGACGCCGTCTGAATATCGCGATCGGCAATGCCCGCACGTTTCAATGCGGCGCGCACACGCTCCATTCGCGCGCTATTCTGGCCGAGTGCCTCGGTCGCGGATGCCGCTTGCGTGGTAACGCCCGACGAAATCACGGCCACGTCGGGGATTCGAACGGCTTCGCCGGTCGCGCTGATATCGAGCCGGGTGCCGCTGATCGGCTGGGCCAGCGTCGCGGTGACCTGTGCCCGGACCGTGGCGGCCGGCACCAGAGCCGCGCCCGCAATCAACACGCTGAACAAATGTCTCATTCCACACTCCCTAAAGACCAATCCCGGCCACGCTGGGCATGACGGGATGGCTTTAGGCTGAACGTTGCGGTCTCGACTAGAGTCGGCGGCGTCCGGCGACGAGTCGGTACAGAAAAAGGATGATGAACGCACCGATGATCGCGGCGACAAAGCCGACGTTGTCGTTCGGCCCGTACCAATGCAGCATTCGTCCAAGATAGCCCGCGAGCACTGCCCCGGCGACGCCGAGCAGGATGGTGATGATGCACCCACCCGGGTCGCGCCCGGGCATCAGCGCCTTGGCGATCGCGCCGGCCAATCCGCCGATGATGATCCAGCCTAAGATTCCATGAGCTCCGAGCATGTCGTTTCCCTTGTTGGCGGGCCGAATGGCGCGCGATCCGTCACTTGAACGCCGGTTTGTAACACGGGTGCCGCCGTTGGTCGAAAAAAGCTATTATGCACGGGTACACTCGGGCGAGTTGCTCGGACTGACTTATTTGGCTAATACAGTCTGAGGCGGCCGGGCGGCCGCGCGCGGACGACCGAGAGAAATGGCGGAAATGAATCGCGAGACCAGTTTCGATGCTTCGGACACGCTGATCGTTGTCGATCGCTCGAGTCGGCGGCGCGCGGTGCTGATCGGGGCAGTGGTGATTGTTGTCGTCGCGGTTGCGATTGCCCTGGCGATGATGATGACTCGGAACAATGCCTCGAACGTGGCTCCTCCGACGGCCGACGGCGCGACCGGCGGGCAGGTACCAACTGTCAGCGTCATCGTCTCGGGCGAGAGTTCGGTCGCGCGGACCATCACCGCATCTGGCGCGCTGGCCGCACGGCGCGACCAACCTGTCGGGGTCGCCGGGCAGGGCGGTCGCGTCACGGCCGTGCTGGTCGATGCCGGAAGCTGGGTTCATGCTGGTCAGGCGCTGGCGGTGGTCGACCGATCGGTCCAGGCGCAGCAGGCGGCACAACTCGCTGCGCAAGTCTCAGCAGCGCAGGCCAATGCATCGCTCGCCCAGTCGAATATGGCACGCGCCCAGGGCCTGGTAACCGGTGGCTTCGTGTCGAAGGCTGACCTCGATTCGAAGCGTGCCGCACGAGACTCGGCGATGGCGCAGGTCCGCGTAGCGCAGGCGCAACTTGGCGCCGCGCGAGCGCAGATCGGCCAGCTCGATATTCGTGCGCCGACCTCGGGCCTGATCCTGTCGCGCGCGGTCGAGGTCGGGCAGATCGTCAGCCCCGGTTCGGGCGCCTTGTTTCACCTGGCGCTGGGCGGTGAAATGGAGATGCGCGCGGCGCTCTCTCAACAGGATCTCGCATCGATCCGCGTCGGAATGCCGGCAACGGTAACTCCTCTCGGGCTTGACCGGCCGATTGCGGGGGCCGTGTGGCAGGTGGCGCCGGTGATTGACCCACAGTCGCGCCAGGGTGATGTAAGGATCGCCATTCCCTATTCGCCGTCGATCCGCCCCGGTGGCTTCGCCGAAGCCAGGATCGCCGCCGGCCAGACGACCGCGCCGATGCTTCCCCAGAGCGCGGTGCTAAGCGATGTCACCGGCAATTATGTCTATGTCGTCAACGCGCACAATCTGGTCGAGCGGCGCGCGGTGAAGATCGGCGAGGTCAACGCGTCCGGGGTCATTATCGCTGAAGGCCTCAGTGGCAGAGAATCGGTCGTCCTGTCGGCTGGTCCCTTCCTCAACCCCGGGCGCAAGGTCATTCCAGTGCGCGCTGCAGATCCGCTCGCCCGCTAACCCTCCGCTTCGGCGCAAAGGCACGAGTCGTCATGAGTTTTCGTAACATCTCGTCCTGGTGCATCAAGAATCCGGTGCCGCCGATCGTCCTGTTCATCGGGCTGATGCTTGCCGGCCTGCTGGCGTTCCAATCAATGAGCATCAACAACAAGCCCGACATTGATTTCCCGGCAGCGGTCATCACGATCTCCCAACCGGGCGCAGCGCCCAGCGAGATGGAAACGCAGGTTACGCAGAAGATCGAGGCCGCGATTCGCGGAGTGACCGGGATCGACGAGATCGACAGTTCGGTTCGCGAAGGCACCAGCCAGACGTTCGCGCAATTCAAGATCGGCACGCCAGTTGACCGCGCGATAAACGATGTCCGCGACGCCATTTCGCAGGTTCGCGGCGATCTGCCCGACGGCATTCTGGAACCGCGGGTTGAACGGATCGACGTCGCGGGCGAGCCAATCACCTTTGTCGCCGCTGAAACCAACGACATGGGGCTCGAGGAATTGAGCTGGTACGTCGACAATCAGGTGGCCCGCCGGATTCGCGGCGTGAGTGGCGTGGCGTCGGTCGACCGCGAGGGTGGAGTCAACCGCGAGATACGGGTCACGCTCGATCCGAGTGCGCTCCAGTCGCAGGGTATCACGGCGGCGCAGGTCAATGCCCAGCTGCGACAGGTCAATACCAACGCCACGGGGGGCCGCGCCGAAATTGCCGGGTCCGAACAGTCGGTGCGGGTGATCGGCAATGCCAAGACTGCCTATGACCTGTCGCAGACCCGAATTGCGGTCGGCGGGCGAACCGTGCGTCTGGCCGACATTGCGCGCGTCTCGGACGGTTATCAGGAGCAGCGGACGTTCGCCAAGCTCCACGGCCAGCAGGTTGTCAGCTTCAATATCACGCGCGCCAAGGGCACATCGGACCTCAGCGTCTACAACGCCGCTTGGGACGAGATGCGTGTTATCGAGAAAGAAAATCCCAAGATCCACTTTAGCGAAATCTCGAACACGGTCGACTACACCAAGTCGCAATATAAATCGTCGATGCAAGCGCTGGTCGAAGGCGCCATCCTTGCGGTCATTGTCGTCTATCTATTCCTGCGTGACGGCCGAGCGACCGCCATCTCCGCGCTTGCCATCCCGCTGTCGGCGATCCCGGCCTTCTGGTTCATGAGCCTGATGGGGCTGACCCTCAACTTCATGTCGCTGCTCGCGCTCAGCCTGGTCGCCGGGGTGCTGGTCGACGATGCTATCGTCGAGATCGAGAACATCGTTCGCCATATGCGGATGGGCAAAAGCGCGTATCAAGCTGCAATGGATGCCGCCGACGAAATCGGACTGGCGGTGCTTGCGACGACGATGGCGATCGTCGGTGTCTTCCTGCCTGTGGCGCTGATGTCTGGCATAGCGGGTCAATTCTTCCGCAGCTTTGGCTATCCGGTGGTCATTTCGGTGCTCATGAGCTTGCTCGTCGCGCGAATGATCACGCCCTTGATCGCGGCCTATTTCCTAAAGTCCCACGGCTCCGAGGATCATGCGTCGGGCCGGGTAATGGGTTGGTATATGGCGGTGCTGCGCTGGACACTGCTGACCGGGCGAGAGCAGGCGCAAGGTAGCGAACGGGGTTCGCGCGGGCTGATCGCGACGCTCAGGCGCGATCACCGCTGGTGGATGGTCGGGGTGAGCCTGGTCGCGCTGGCATTGACCGCCGTCGCGTTGGCAACGCTGCCGTTGACCTTCCAGCCGCAGACCAACGACAGTTTCTCCAACGTCAGCATTCGCCTCGCACCGGGCTCTACCTTGGCCCAGACCGAAGCGGCCGCCGATCGCGCGGCTGGGATCATTGCCAAGGATCCAGATGTCGAGCGGGTGTTCGAACGGATCTATGTGGGGGTTGGGACGCTCAACGTTGTTCTCAAGAAGGATCGCAAGAAAAAGAGCTATGACTTCGAGCGCGCGATTGCGCCGCAACTGGCGCAAATACCCGACGCTCTCGTCACCGTGCTGGCCAAGAATTCCGGCGGACCCGGCGGCGGCGGGCGCGACGTCATGCTGTTCCTTGGCTCGGAGGACCCTGAACTCCTTTCGGCCACGGCCGAGAAAATCAACGCCGAGATGCAAAAGCTGAAGGTCATTCGTGCACCGCGCGTCATGGGCGAGCAGGTTCGCCCCGAGATCAGCATCAAGCCCCACTTCGATCTGGCCGCCCAGCTGGGCGTGACGACGGCAGCACTGAGCCAGACGATCCGCATCGCGACAATCGGTGAAATCTCACAGAATAGCGCAAAATTCTCGCTTTCGGACCGGCAGGTGCCGATCACGGTGGCGCTGTCGCAGGACGCGCGCCGCGATCTGTCGACACTCGAAAACCTGCCCGTGCCCACCGCCAGCGGTGGCTCGGTACCGCTCAAGGCAGTGGCCGAGATTGGCTTTGGATCGGGTCCTGCGGTTGTCCAGCGCACCAACCAGGTGCGCCGACTCGCGGTCGGCGCCGATCTCTCCCCGGGGGTCATCTCGGGCGAAGCCTGGAAGCAGATCAATGCCCTGCCTTCGGTCAAGAACCTTCCGGCGAACGTGACGAAACTGACGCTCGGCGATCAGAAATGGGAGGCCGAACTGATCGTCAGTTTCGTCATCGCGCTGGTGTCGGGCGTGCTCTTGGTGTTCGCGGTGCTGGTGCTGCTTTATCGCCGCTTCCTCTCGCCGTTCGTCAACATGGGGTCGCTGTTGCTTGCCCCCCTCGGCGCCGCAATTGCACTTCATATCGCGGGTCAGCCCCTGTCGATGCCGGTGCTCATCGGCCTGCTGATGCTGCTCGGCATCGTCGCCAAGAACTCGATCCTGCTGATCGATTTCGCGGTCGAGATGATCAACCATGGTATGCTGAAGGACGACGCGATCATCGAGGCGGGACACAAGCGCGCGCAGCCGATCGTGATGACCACCGTGGCGATGATCGCGGGTATGATCCCGGTGTCGCTTTCGCTCAGCGGTGATGGCAGCTTCCGCGCGCCGATGGGGATCACCGTGATGGGCGGGTTATTGTTCTCGACCGTGCTTACGCTGCTGCTCGTCCCGTCGCTATTCTCGATCGCGCTTGATCTGGAGGCGTGGCTGGGGCGCAGGTTCGGGCGGCTGATCGACAATGGCGAGGAGCATCGCCCGATGGCTGCGCCCATAGCGCCCCTGCCTGCCGAATAGGTGACAGGGCGGCCTTGTGCTGCCTAAGGGAAAGCGATGATCCGGCGCCCGCTTTCCCGCTTCAACCCCGCCCAGCCCGGCGCAGCGGGAATGAAAGCTGCCGCGACCGGCCTGCTGGTAGTCATGGCGCTGCTGTTCGTCGCCGCGCGCTCCCTTGAGTCCAGCTATCCGTGGGCGGCGTGGCTCAAGGCCTTTGCCGAGGCGGGGATGGTCGGTGGGATGGCCGACTGGTTCGCGGTCACGGCACTGTTCCGCCATCCGCTCGGGCTCCCCATCCCGCACACCGCGATCATCCCGCGCAACAAGGATCGCATCGGCGAGACTCTGGCGACTTTCCTGAAGGAGAATTTCCTGATCGCGCCGGTGGTTGCGCGGCGAATGCGGAACATCGACCTCGCCGGCGCGGCGGGTCGGTTCCTTCAGGCGCCGGCGGGGGAGGAGACGCGCATTCGCCGCGGCGCCTCGCGCCTGATCGGCGACCTTGCCGAAAGCCTTGGCGACGAACGGCTCGGCGGGCTGGTCAAGACCGCAATTTCGTCACGGCTCAAGGCAATGGAGGTCGCGCCGCTGATCGGCCATGCGCTGGCGAGCGCGATCAACGACGAGCGTCACGTGCCGATGCTCGACGCGGCGATTCGCTGGATGGCGCGGGCGCTCGACGCCAATGAGCCCCTGATCCGCGAGATGGTCCACAAGCGCGCCAACTGGATCCTCAAGCTTGCCGGTATCGACAGCCGGATCGCCGACTCGGTCGTCGATGGCTTGCGCAAGCTGACCGTCGAGATGGGCACCGACCCGGCGCACCCGGTGCGGGTCAAGATCGAGCAGGCGCTCGTCCAGCTCGCCAATGACCTTCAGATCAACCCCGAAACGCGCGCACGGGTCGAGGCGATGAAGGACGAGCTGCTCGCCAACCAGTCCGTCGGCCTGTGGCTCGACACGCTGTGGCAGAAGGGCCGGGCGTCGCTCATCCGCGCGGCGCGCAATCCTGACGCGGCGATGGCGGGCAGGCTGGGTGAAGTGATCAAGTCAATCGGCACCAGCCTCGAGGGCGACCAGCGCCTGCGCCGCGCGATCAACCAGTTCGCTCGGCGCGCCGTCGCGGGGATGGCGGCAAGCTATGGCTCGTCGATCGTCAAGCTGGTCAGCGAGACGGTGCGCGGGTGGGATGCGCGGACGGTCACCGACCGGCTCGAGGGCGCGGTCGGGCGTGACCTGCAATATATTCGAATCAACGGGACGCTGGTTGGCGGGAGCGTCGGGTTGGTGCTCCATTTCCTCGACACGTTGTGAACCCCGGCGCTCCCCCGCTTATCAAACGCATTCATTGCAACGCCATGTTGGCGCCACTATTTGCTGCAAATGCGAGCGCGGACATAGGCTTATGAACCAGATGACCCTTACGGAGCGCCGCCCGGCGGACGCTCGCGCCGCCCCGGCGCGCGTTCGCATCGCCGACGACAAGGCCTTGCTTCGCGCCGCGGGGGAACTCACACGCGAGCTTAACACCGCCAGTCCACGCATCTACTGGGCCGACATGCTCGGCTCGGCAGTGCTCGGCTACGCCGGGCTGGGGGTGGCGATAGTGGCCGGTTCGCCGCTTGTCGCACTGCTTGCTGCGCTGGTCGCGATCCTCGCGCTTTATCGCGCTGGGAGCTTCATCCATGAACTGACACACATCCACCGGACGGCGCTATCCGGCTTCCGTTTCGCGTGGAATCTGCTCGTCGGCGTCCCGCTGCTCATCCCGTCCTTTCTCTATGAGGGTGTCCACACGCTCCACCATGCGCGCACCCGCTATGGCACGGTCGAAGACCCCGAATATCTCCCTCTCGCGTTAATGAAGCCGTGGACGCTGCCGCTGTTCCTGATCGCGTCGACCCTTGCGCCGGTCGCGCTGATCTTCCGCTTTGCCGTGCTGACCCCATTCTCGCTCATCGTCCCGCCGCTGCGCAAAATCGTCGTCGAGCGGTTCTCGGGCCTTCAGATCAACCCGCTGTTCCGCCGTCGCCCGCCCGAGGGCGAGTTCGCCCGGATGTGGGCGTGGCAAGAGGGCGCTGCGAGCCTCTGGTCGATCAGCCTGCTGGCGCTGGTCGCCACCGGGGTGGTGCCCCTGCGCGCTTTCGCGATTTTTCTCGGGGTCGCGTCGGGCACGATGCTGCTCAATCAGGTCCGCACGCTGGTGGCCCATTTGTGGGAGAATGACGGCGAGGCGATGACCGTCACCGCGCAATATCTCGACAGCGTCAATGTGCCGCCCCCCGGCACGCTGCCCGCGCTATGGGCCCCGGTTGGCTTGCGCTACCACGCGCTTCACCACCTGTTGCCGAGCCTGCCCTATCATTCGCTCGGCGAGGCCCATCTGCGACTGGCGGGGGTGCTCGATCAACAGTCACCGTTCCATGGCGCCAATCATCGCGGTCTTGGCCGACTGGTCGGTCGGCTCGCGCTGAGCAGCTGGCGCGGCGGGGCCTGACGCCTTCCTCGCGCGTTGCGGGGACATGAAGATCGCGACCTATAATGTGAACGGGGTCAACGGCCGCCTGCCCGTGCTGCTGCGCTGGCTCGGTGCGTCCAAGCCCGACATTGTCTGCATTCAGGAACTCAAGGCACCCAGCGAGAAATTCCCCGTCGAGGCGATCAAGGGGGCGGGTTATGATTCGATCTGGCACGGACAGAAAAGCTGGAACGGGGTCGCGATCCTCAGCCGTATCGGAATGCCGGTCGAAACGCGGCGTGGCCTGCCGGGAGATCCCGATCCCTCGCACAGTCGCTATATCGAGGCGGCGGTCGGCGGGGTGCTGGTCGGCGGGCTCTACCTCCCCAACGGCAACCCGCGCCCCGGACCCAAGTTCGACTATAAGCTGAAATGGTTTCAGGCGTTGGCCGCCCATGCCCAAACCCTGCTCGAGAGCGGCGCGCCGGTGGTGCTTGCGGGCGACTATAACGTCATGCCGACCGAACTCGATGTCTACAAACCCGAGCGCTGGGTCGACGATGCGCTATTTGCGCCGGAAGTCCGAGAGGCGTTCGCAAAGCTTCTCGCTCAAGGTTGGACTGACGCGTTGCGCAAACTGCATCCGGGAGAGACGATCTACACCTTCTTCGACTATTTCCGCCGCGCCTATGAACGCAACGCCGGGCTTCGCATCGATCATTTCCTGCTCAGTTCGGCGCTTGCCGTGCGGCTACGCTCTGCAGAAGTGGACCGCGAGGTGCGCGGCTGGGAGAAAACCAGCGATCACTGCCCGGTGTGGATCACGCTCGACGATTGATCACTCTTCGCTTCGTATCAGCACGGTTTCGCCGATCAGGAAGAACAATAGCACCGGCGCCCACGCGGCGAGGAACGGCGGGTAAATGCCGACATTGCCCATCGACAGGCTGAAATTATCCACGACGAAGTAGGTAAAGCCGAGCGCCATGCCGACTGTCGCGCGAAGCAGCACCTGACCCGAACGCGCTAGCCCGAAGGCGGCGATTGCGGCGAGCAGCGGCATCAGCATGGTCGACACCGGTGCTGCGATCTTGTGCCACATCCCCGCGCGCGCCTCATCGGTCTGGCGGCCCGCGGCCTCCAACTCGCCGATCGAGCGTCGCAACTGCCAATAGTCCTGCGCGGTCGGATCGACCTTCGCGAGCGTGAAGCGCGTTGGGCTGATCCCGCGCAGGCCGACCGCCTGGTCCGCGCGGCTGACTACCCCCATGGCCGAGTCGTAGGTGGTCAGCCCCCGAAGTAGCCACCCCTGCTGGCCGCCGCCGGGCAACTGGTCGGCGCGGGCGACATCGATTACCCGCGACAGCTCCCCGCGCTCGCGATTGTAGATTGTGACCCGTTCGAGGTGAAGGCCCAGTCCATTGCCCCCGACATGGCGGGCGCGGATAAGGTCGTCGCCGTCGAGAATCCAGACATTGCTAAGGGACCCCGATTCTTCGGGAACCGCGTGATAATCGGCGTCGCTCCAGGCACTCACCGCGCGGGCCGAGTGGACCACGACCGTTTCGTTGAAGGCGAACGCGACGCCCGCCAGCAGCGCGCTGGCAAGGATCAGCGGGGCGAGAATCTGATGCGCCGAAATCCCCGCCGCCTTCATCGCGATGACTTCGCTGTGCTGGTTCAGACCGGCAAAGGCGATAAGTGTGCCGAGCAGTGCCGAGAAGGGGAGGAAGCGCGAGATCAGGAGCGGCAGGCGGAGAACGACGTAGTGGCCGAGCTGGGCCTGGCCATTGCCCGGCGCGGCGAGAATCTTGCCACTTTCACCGAGCAGGTCGAGCGTCATCAGGATCAGGACGAGGCTTGCCAGCACTGCCAGTGTGCGGGTGACGAACAGCCGCATGGTATAGCGCGCGATCGGGGCGGAGGGCATGAAGTTAAGGTTCATCACAAGTTGGCATCCGGGTCAGCGCGGGCCAAGGGCTTTGCAACGCGCCGCCTGGCCAGCAATTTGACGAGCTTGCCGGCCTTCGCGAAGAACCGCTCGAGCGCGCCAATCGGCTGTCCCCCGGGACGGTGGGCGACAACATGATACATCCAGCCGATCAAGGCCATCAGCAGCAGAAACGGACCCCATGAGGCAATTAACGGATCAATGCGCCCCTGCGCCCCCATCTGCTCACCATATTGGTTAATTTTATGATAGGTCACGACCATCACAATCGCGACGAAAATGCCGAGCGACGAAGTGCTGCGCTTGGGGGGAACGGCAAGCGCGATCGCGAGTAGTGGCAGCATCAGCATCATCAGCGCTTCGACCAGCCGGTAATTGGTGTTGGCCTGCGCGGCATAGGCGTTGTCGGCGCGCATTTGCCCATAGCCGCGCTTCGCCACCTCAATCAGGGTCAGTTCGTCCTCGTCCTTGCCACGCCCGCGAAACTTGTCGATCGCGGGAAGGTTGATTGGCAGGTCATAGCTGTCGAACGCGAGGCTGCGCGGGGCGGCGAACTTGTCCATCTCTTGAACCAGGCGACCTTTTTGCAGCCGGAAGAGGATGGTGTTGGGGTCATCGGTCGCCAAAAACCGACCTTCTTCGGCGGTTGCGGCGACGGTTGATCCCGGACGCTCGTCGACCTGGAGGAAGATGCCCTTGAGCTTGGTTCCGTTCTTCTCGCTGCTCTCGATCCGAAGCGTCATGCGCTTGCCGAGGTGATTGAATTCGCCGACCTTGATCGCCGCGCCCAGCGCTCCGGAGGTCAGGTCGAACCGCAGCCGTTCGTAGCGATAGCGCGCCCAAGGCTCGATATAGCCGACGATCGCGAGGTTGAGCAGCGTCAGCCCGATCGCAAAGGCATAGGGGACTCGAAGCAGGCGACCATAGCCGATCCCGATTCCGCGCAACGCGTCCAATTCCGATGACGTCGCCAGCTTGCGGAAGGCAAGCAGAATCCCGAGCAACAGTCCGATCGGAATGCCGAGCGCGAAATATTCGGGCAGCATGTTCGCCAACATCTGCCAGACGATCTTCACCGGCCCGCCGTTGTCGATGACAAAACTAAATAGTTTCAGCATCTTGTCGAGTACGAATAGCATTGAGGCGAGGACCAGCGTTCCGATCAACGGAACCGCGATCGTGCGGGCAAGATAGCGGTCGATCAATCCCGGCAAGATCTGGTCGTCCCAACACCATGATTTGGCCGCAAAGATTGGCCATAGAGCGTAACGGGGCAGTCTGCCCCCGCTGTGGGCGCTGCCTCCTGTCAGTCCATAGCGAAGTGGTTCGGAAAATCATGCGGAATTTCATTCGTTCAATCATCGTCCTTGCGGCTCTCCTCCCGATCGCTGCATCCGCGCCAGCTGCGGTGGTCGGGTCCGACGCGACCGCCTGCTTGGCCGGCAAGCCCTCGGTCGAGGTTGTCGTGAGTGGCTTCAAGCAGGCCAGCGGGATGCTCAAGGTCACGCTCTACGACGGCGATCCGGCGCGCTATCTCGTGCGACATGGTAAGCTCCGCAACGTATTGGTCCCAGTCCGCTCCACCGCGCCCCTCGCGGTGTGCATCGCGGTTCCGGCCCCGGGGATCTATGCCATCGCGCTTCACCACGATCTCAACGGCAATGACGAAAAGGATCGGGCGGATGGGGGCGGCTATTCGCGGAACCCGTCGCTCAGCATCTTCAACTTGAAGCCGGGCTTTAACAGGACCGGCTTCCGCGTCGGCAATGGCATGACGCGGACCGACATCACTTTGCTTTATGCCCGCGGGCTTTCGATCAGGCCGGTGAAAAGTTGATGAGCCGCGCGCGCATTGCCTTGTTGTCGAACCCCAAATCGACCGGCAATGTCGCGCAGCTGCCGCGCGTGCGCGCTTATTGCGCCGAGCATCCCGATATTTTTCATTATGAGGTCGAGCGGGTCGAGCAGATCGGCGAAGCGCTCAAGACGATCGCGCGGGTCAAGCCGGCGATGCTGATCATCAATGGCGGCGACGGCACCGTTCAGGCGGCGCTGACCGAGCTTCACAATGGCGGGCATTTCGGTGATTCGCCGCCACCGGTGGCGGTGCTTCCATCGGGCAAGACCAACCTGATCGCGCTCGATCTCGGCTCGCACGGTGACCCTATCGCGGCGTTCGAGCGGCTGGTCGAAATGGCTCAAGGTGATCTCACACCGCACCTCGTCGCGCGCGAGTTGATCGCGCTTCGGCATGGCGACGGGTCAGGCAAGCCGGTCATCGGCATGTTCCTCGGCGGCGCCGGGCTGGCCGACACGATGCTCTATTGCCGCAACAAGATTTACCCGCTTGGACTACCCAACGGCGTCAGCCATGTCATTGCTGCCATTGCGCTGATGGTACGTCAGCTGTCGGGCCTCAAGATGGGCTTCCTGCCGCCTGCGCCGACTCCGCTCAGCGTCTCGGTACGGCGCGGCGGCCAGCTGTCGGGACGCTACGCGCTGCTGCTCGTCACCACGCTCGAAAAATTGCTGCTGACCTCGGATGTCGGCGGGTCTGAGCGCGGTCGGCTGAAGCTGCTTGCGGTCGAGCAGCGGCCATTCCTCTTGCTCCGCGCTGCAACCGCGAGCTTGTTCGGGAGGCTAAGCCGCTCGAAGCTCGCCGGAGTCCACCTCGAAGGCTCGGACGAGATCTCGATCGAGGGCGAGGCGTCCGATGTGATCCTCGACGGCGAGACCTTCCGCGCCGAGATCGGACGCCCGATCACCCTCCGCTCGACGCTGCCCTTGTCGTTCGTTCGCCTCGCCGCCTGATCCGATGACGCTGCAGGAGCTGGTTCGCGCCGAGCTTGCGGTGCCGGTTGATGCGCGAGTGACGACGCTTGCTGCGGCGATCGCGGCGAAGCATGGATCTGCCAGCCGCGCCGTTCTGTTCTACGGATCGTGCCTGCGCGAAAGCCAGCTCGACGGGCTGATGCTCGATTTCTATCTGATCGTGGCGGACTATCGCAGCGTCTACCTCAAACGCTGGTTGCGCCTGGCCAACCGCCTGATCCCGCCCAACGTCTTCCCGATCGAGCATGACGGGCTAGCGGCCAAATATGCCGTGCTGAGCGAAGCCGACTTTCACCGTCTCAACGGCCCCGAAACGCGCAACGTGTCGGTTTGGGCGCGCTTTGCCCAGCCCTCGCGGCTGGTGTGGACGAAGGACGCGGCGGCGAGCGAAAAGGCGGCGGCCGCCATCGCCCGCGCCGCACCGACCCTGCTCGGCGCCGCGCTGCCGTCGGTCGGTCATCTCGACGACGATCTCGACCTTTGGCGGCAGGCCTTCGCGCTAACCTATTCGGCCGAGCTTCGCGCCGAAAAGAAGACGCGCGGGACGTCGGTGGTCGATGCGGACCCTGAGCGCTATCGCGCGTTCACTGCGCCCGCGCTTGCCGTTGCAGTCCGTTCGGCGAGCGGCTGGACCCGCCGCCGGATCGAGGGGAAGGCGCTGTCGGTGATCCGCCTCGCCAAGGCCAGTGCGACCTACGCCGGCGGGATCGACTACATCATCTGGAAAATCAATCGCCACGCCGGCACCGCGATCGAGGTCAGGCCGTGGCAGCGCAAGCATCCGCTGCTCGCTGCGATCAGCCTGCTGCCGCGGCTCCTCCGCTCGGGTGCGATACGCTGACGCTGCGTGACAAGGCCGACGCGACCGCGTTCGCTAGCGCGCCGACGGTGAATGGTTTGCGCAGCAGTTCGTAACCGGCGAGATCATCCGTCTCGCCCTCGCCGACATAGCCGGTGACGAACAGGATTGCGATATCGTCGCGCTTGGCCTTCAGGATCCGGACCAGTTCGGGTCCGGTCATCTCGGGCATGATGACGTCGGAAATGACGAGGTCGAACACCTCCGCCTCGAACAGCTGGATTGCCTCGGCCCCACTCGAACAGGCGACTGGTGCATAATCCAGGTCTTCAAGGGCGCCGATGGTCGCGGTGCGCACGCGCGGATCGTCCTCGACGAGCAGGATCCGTGCGCCGGGGACGAATGCGTCGATCTCGCCGCGCGGCAACTGCTGCATCGCCGGATGGAGCCGGACCGTTGACGCCGGGGCCTCGGTCCGCGGCAGGTAGAGCGACACCGTCGTGCCTTGGCCAAGCACGCTCTCGATCCCGACTTCGCCGCCCGATTGGTGCGCGAAGCCGAAAATCTGGCTGAGGCCGAGCCCGGTGCCCTTGCCGACCGGTTTGGTAGTGAAGAAGGGCTCGAACGCGCGCTCCAAGGTCTCGGCGGTCATTCCGGTCCCGGTATCGGTCACCGACACGCGCACATAATCGCCGGGGCGAATGTCGCCAACGGCATTGGGTCCAAGCGTCACATTGGCAGTCTCGATCACCAACGTACCCGTGCCGTCCATCGCGTCGCGCGCGTTGACCGCCAGGTTGACGATGGCATTTTCCAGCTGGTGGGGATCGACGAAGGTTGGCCAGGCGTCGGGCGCAAGCTGGGTCCGCACGGTAATGCGCTCGCCGAGCGTCCGGTCGAGCAGGTCTGACATGCCCTCGACAAGGGTCGAACTGTCGACCCGTTCGGGCAGTAGCGGCTCGGAGCGGGCGAACGACAGCAAGCGGCGCGTCAGCGCGGCGGCGCGGGTCGCTCCATCCATTGCGTTGTTGAGATGGACCATGACTTCGCGGCGCGGCCCGTTAAGTCGGCGGCGGGCGAGGTCGATTCCCCCAACCACAACCGCGAGCATATTGTTGAAATCATGCGCGATCCCGCCGGTCAGCTGTCCGACCGCCTCCATCTTCTGAACTTGGCGCAGCTGGGCTTCGGCGGATTGCCGCTCGATCGCCTCGGCCTTGAGAGATTCATTGGCGACGCTCAATTCGCGGGTCCGCTCGGCGACCGCCTGCTCTAGCCGGGCCGACCGCTCATATTCGCTTTCCGCCTCGTGCCGGGCGGCCGCGTTCTGGCGAAGTGCCTGGATCGCGACCGCGCCGAGGATGATCCCGCCGATCCCCGCGAGCACGCCGAGCCAGCTTAGATAGTCGGTCAGCCGATCGGCCTGAGCCGAGAAAAACTGCGTCTGTGCCATGTGGGTTTCGAGCGTGGCGCGCTCGCTGTCGGCGATTTCTGTGAGCTTGGCGGTCACCGCTGGCCCGACCGGAGACTGGGTCGCGGCATAATAGAAGTTGATCGCAGTAGTGCCCATCTTGCTGGACACGGCGCGCGCTGCGGTCGCGAACTCGTTGCCACGCTGGTCGTAAAGCGCTTCGAGCTGGTCGACGCGGCTGCTCTGCTTGGGGTCCTTGGCGACCAGCTTGTCGAGCTGGCTGATCTGCTCGCCAGCCAATCGCCACTGACTATAATAAATGTTACCGCTGGTCGGCGCTTTCTCGTCGAGCACGAAGGTGCCGAGAGCGGCCTGTGAGCGCAGCAGCGTGGCATCGACGTTGCGAGTCAGAAGGTTGACGTCATAGGCGTGACGCTCGGCCTCAAGCGCCGCGTCGCGCGCGCTGTTCGACATGGCGACGAGGACAACCATGCCGATGAGGATGAACGTCGCCAGCAAGCCGCCGGCCGCTGCCCAGCCGCGGCCCCAGTCGAACGACCTGTCTTCCCCCGAAGTCATTGCGCGAGCCTACCCTGTTGGGCGGCAATGCGATAGAGTCAGCTGACCGACGCCGGAATACAACCGGTGGCGCGACCCGCTGCCGCAAACATCGCGAGGATCTCGTCGACCTGTTTGCTCGAATGCTCGGCGCACAGCGAGCAGCGTAGGAGGGTCATGTTGCCCGGCGTCGCTGGCGGGCGGGCGAGATTGACGTAGAGGCCTTCGTTGAGCAGCGCTTCCCACATCATCGCGCCCTTTTCGAGGTCGGGCATGATCACGGCGATGATCGCCGATTGGGGCGTATCGGTGCCAAGCTTGAAACCGAGTTTTTTCAATCCAGCGTGGAGTTTGCTTGAGTTTTCGAGCAGGTGCGCGCGCTTGTCGGAACCGTGCATCAACTTGCGGATCGAGGTGGCGGCGGTCGCGACGACGCTCGGCGGAAGCGAGGCGGTAAACACATAGGGCCGGCAGACGAGCCGCAAGATTTCGAACTTGGGATGGTTTGAAACGCAGAAGCCGCCGACGGTGCCGACCGACTTGGAAAAAGTGCCGATGACGAAATCGACCTGGTCGAGCACGCCCTGCGCTTCGGCGACCCCGCGGCCATGTTCGCCGATGAAGCCCATGGAATGCGCTTCGTCGACCAGCACCATCGCGCCATGGGCCTTGGCGACCGCGACCATCTCCTTGAGCGGCGCAATGTCGCCGAGCATTGAGTAGACGCCTTCGAGCACGACAAGCACGCCAGCGCCCTCAGGGATCCGCTTCAGGCGCTTTTCGAGCGCTTCGATGTCGTTGTGGCGGAACGGCACGATGTTCGCAGTGCCGAGCGCGCAGCCGTCGTAGATCGAGGCGTGGCTGTCGATGTCGAGGACGATATAGTCGTCCTTGCCGGCGAGCGTCGAGATGATCCCGAGATTGGCCTGGTAGCCGGTCGAAAAGACCATCGCATGGTCCATCGCGTAGAAATCCTTGAGCGCCTCCTCGCACGCCTTGTGCCCGGCATAGGTGCCGTTGAGCACGCGGCTGCCGGTGGTGCCGGCGCCATATTCGTCGAGCGCCTGTTTGCCCGCCGCGATGACATCGGGATCGAAGGTCATACCCATGTAATTATAGGTGCCGAGCAGGATCGTGCGCTTGCCGTTGCAGATTGCGACGGTCGGGCTTTCGACCTTTTCCATGACGAGGTTGAACGGATCGGTCATCCCCGTCGCTAGCAGTGAACGGCGCACCTCGATGATCGGATCGAATTTGTCGAACAGGTCGCCCATCTAGGCGCCCGCGAGTTCGGTCACGGCGTCGACCAACTGTCCGACGCTCTCGATTTCGGCCTGCTGGTTCATCGTGATGAGAATATCGAACTCGTCCTCGACGTTCGCGACGAAGTCGAGGACGGTCAGGCTGTCCCACTCGAGGTCCTGTGCGAAGCGGGTCGCTTCGGTGACAGCGATGCCGTTCTTGTTGAAGGGAGCGATCAGGCGCTGGATGGTGTCGAGAGTGGTGTCGCGGTCGGTCATCGGCTCGCCTTAAGGGGGAGAGGGCGCTTTCGCAACGGAATGGGGCGCTGGTGCGGCGGGATCAAAGCCAGCCTTGGGCGCGATACCATTTCGCCGTCTCGCGAAGCCCTCCGGCGGTTGAGATCGTTGCTCGCCACAGTGCGCCAGGGGGTGCCAGGGCCGGATCAGACACCCAGTCGGGGTGGCAGAAATAGGCGACGCGGTCGGCGGTGAGCTTGGCAGCGCCGCGGCGGATGAAGCGGTCGAGCGCTGCGCCGACCCGAAGCAGCGGCTGCGGGGCGGACAGGGCAAACACCTTCTTGCCGACGGCTTCGCCAAGCAAGGCGGCGAATTCCGGATGCGTGAAGCCGCCGCGCGTGCCGTCGTCCGGCTCAAGCGTCAGGTCGCTGGGCGCGGAAGTTTCAGCAAGGGCGACCAGCAAGCGGGCAAGGTCCGTCACGTGGATCAGCGACAGGCTGCCCGTCGGCGGAAGCAGGACGACGCCCTTATTCGCCATGCGGAACAGGTCGAGGGTCTCGCGGTCGCCAGGACCATAAACGGCGGGCGGGCGGACGATTGCGAAGGGCAGGAGGGCGTCGCTGACCAGCGCTTCGGCCCGCGCCTTCGATGCTCCGTAGAGCGACAGGCCCGGTTCCCGCGCGGCGAGCGACGAGACGTGGACGAAGCGTCTCACGCCTGCGGCGGCAGCGGCGGCGAGGATCGCCGCGGTGCCCGCGACATTGCCGGACTCGAAGCCCGCCGCATCGGGCGCGTTCAGCACGCCCGCGACATGAATGACGCAGTCGCAGCCTTCGACCAGCGCGGCGCTGTCCGCCAGATCGCCCTCGACCCAGATTACACCCTCGCGCGGGCGGGGCGGGTGGCGGGTCAGGGCGCGGACGCCGTGGCCTGCATCCTGCAAGGCGCGCAGGACATGTCCACCGACGAAGCCCGTCGCGCCAGTGACTGAGACGATCATGCTAGCGGCGACCAGGGAGCATCGGGCGTGCCATGGGCCTCGACCTCGGCCTTGGCGCCGTCGCCGATGAGATCGAACAGTGCCTCGATCAGCGGTTCCACGCCGTCGCCGGTCGCGGCGGAAATGATGTGGACCTCGCCGCCCGACGCCTTAGCGAGCTTCTTGTGGAGTTTGGTGACCTGTTTGGGGTCGACCAGATCGGTGCGGCTCAGCGCGATGATTTCGGGCTTGTCCTCGAGGCCCGCACCATAGGCATCGAGCTCGCCGCGAACGATCCGCCAAGCGTCAACCGGATCCTCGCCCTCTGCATCGACCAGGTGGAGCAGCGCGCTGCAGCGTTCGACGTGGCCAAGGAAGCGGTCGCCGATCCCCGCACCTTCGGCAGCGCCCTCGATCAGCCCGGGAATGTCGGCGATGACAAACTCGCGCTGCTTGTGGCTGACCACGCCGAGCTGGGGCTTCAGCGTCGTGAAGGGGTAGTCGCCGACCTTCGCAACGGCGTTGGTGGTGCGGTTGAGGAAGGTCGATTTGCCCGCGTTGGGGAGCCCGACGATTCCAACGTCGGCCATCAGCTTCAGCCGAAGCCAGACGTACATCTCCTCTGACGGCCAGCCAGTGCCATGCTGGCGCGGGGCGCGGTTGGTTGAGGTCTTGTAGCTGGCATTGCCGCGCCCACCGTCACCGCCGCGAAGCAGGGTCATGCGCTGGCCGACCTCGGTCATGTCGATCAGCAGGGAGCGTTCCTCATCGTCGGCCAGTACCTGGGTTCCGACGGGGACTTTGATGACCAGATCGTCGCCGCCAGCGCCGGTGCGATTCTGCCCTGCGCCGCCTTTGCCGCGCGGGGCGCGGAAATGCTGGGTGTAGCGAAAGTCGATCAGCGTGTTGAGCCCGGCAACCGCTTCGAAGATGATGTCGCCGCCCTTGCCGCCATGGCCGCCGTTGGGGCCGCCGAATTCGGCGAACTTTTCGCGGCGAAATGCGACCGCTCCCGGGCCACCGGAGCCTGAGCGCACGAAGATTTTGGCTTGGTCGAGAAAATGCATCGGCGGCCCTTAGTCGAAGGAGGCCAATAACCCAAGTTGCCCGAGGTCAGGGTGTAGGCGATAGTGACGGCAGGGGGGGAATGGGCCGACCCAACAAGGCCGCAATCTGGATCACCGCAATCTCACGGACGGCCTCTTCGTTGCCGCCGGTTGCCGCAGCAACCTCGGGGCCGACGAGGCTTTCACCAATCGCGAGCAGGACAAGGCCGTGGACGACATGATCCATTCGAACCGGGATCGCCTCAGCCCGGAAATCCTCGAGGATGGCGGCGATGGTTCGAGTGATCGGGGCAAGTGCCTCGCGCTGGCGGGTGAGGGCGATCCAGCCGACCAGCTCTCCGACCTTTTCGCGGGCAAAGCTGTCGAACATCGCATCGACGACATCGCGCGGGCTCGCCTCGCCGCGGCGGCGGCGGCCGATGGCGTCGGTGATCGAGTCCGCGACTCGCCGGGCGATTTCCTCGGCCAGCGCGCGGTGAAGCCCGGCCGCGGAGCCGAAATGGTGGAGTAGATTGGCGTGAGTCCGGCCAATCCGGGCCGCAACCGCCTTCAGGGTAACGGCGGCGGCGCCGTCTTCGATGAGCAGCGTATGAGCCGCATGGACGGCGGCAGCACGGGCGTCATCGGAGGTCTGGCGGCGGCGGATCATTGTGCTCCTTAATCGCAAAGGCCGGCCCTAGTCAGCCGCCACATCGCTGTTGACATTTATGTCAGCTAAACATATCTACACGGTATGAACGCTCTTACCGGCTTCGATGGTGCCACGCCCGCCGACCTGATCATCACCCCGCGCGATCGCCGTTTCGGTCGCGACGAAGCGACCCCGCGCTGGTGGCATGGGGGCAATCCCTATGCCTCCGCACTGTACAATGCCCTGTCGGCAACCTTTCCGATTGGCGAAGCGTTCTTCGTCGAAAGCGTCCGCAATTTTCGGAACGGGGCGCCGGAACCGCTGGCCAGCGAGATCCGCGCATTCACGACGCAGGAAGTGATCCATAGCCGCGAGCATCTGGCGTTCAACCGCCGCGCCGCCGACGCCGGCTACGACCTCGCGCCGCTCGAACAGACCGTCAAGAACCGGCTCGAACTGACCAAATCACGGCCGCCGATCGTCGGCCTGGCGGCGACGATGGCGCTTGAGCATTTCACCGCGATCCTGGCGCATGAGCTGCTCGCCGATCCGCGCCACTTGGCCGGGGCCGATCCCGCGACCGCCGACCTGTGGCGCTGGCATGCGACCGAGGAGATCGAGCACAAGGGGGTTGCCTACGACACATGGCTCCATGCGACCAAGGCGTGGCCGAGGCGCAAGCGGTGGGAGGTCAAGGCCAAGGTCATGCTCCTTGTCACTCGCAACTTCATCGTCGACCGGACGGCGGGCGCGCTCGAGCTGCTTCGGCAGGACGGGATCACCGGCGTTCGCGCCTGGTCGCGTCTTCTGTGGTACATGTGGGTTAGGCCCGGGATGATGCGCAAGATCTTCGGCGCATGGGTGAGCTTCTTCATGCCCGGCTTTCATCCGTGGAACGAGGATGATCGCGGGCTCATCGCGGCGTATGAGGCGCAGCCCGCCTAGGCGGCGAGTTGCACCTCGAGTGGGTGCTGCCCCAGCGTCATTGCGATGTCGGACAAGGCACGGCGAGCTTCGGCGGCAAAGCCCAAACCACGGTGCTGCTCGTCGATCCAGCAGTGAAGGTCGACGTGCCCGGCGGCGGAGCGGGTCAGGCCGCAGGTGCCGATGACCAGCGGTGCTCCGGCCGTGCGCAGGGTGACGAGGAAGCGCGGCAGGGTCGGGTCGTCCGGCGCGGCCAGAAACGCTTCGGCGTCGGCGAGCGCGTCCGACCAGGCGTTGGGGCTGCGGGCCTCGCCGCGAAGGGCGCGGGCCAGGGCCGGGGCGTCTTCGGCCCAGCCTGGTCTCAGCAACAATCTTGGTGTCCTGGCGAACATCGATCATCTCCCTGAGCGAGCGCCTAGCAGGCTCGCGTTACAGTTTCGGGAGAAGAAAAAGGGAGAAAGAGGGGGGTGCCCTCTTCTCCCTTTGGATAGCCGATTGACCGGTTATCGCCTGGAGCCACCCCCTCTGGGGAACGGCCCGTCAGCGACCGATCCCTATTCCGCTGCCTGGGCTTCCGCCGGCATATTCACCGCGTCTACGCACGCGAATTTGCGGCCTTGGCGTCCCGACTTGAAGGCCACGCGGCCGTCGATAAGCGCGAACAAAGTGTGGTCCTTGCCGACGCCGACCCCGGCGCCCGGATAGACGCGCGTGCCGCGCTGGCGGATGATGATGTTGCCGGCGCGCACAGCCTCGCTGCCGAACTTCTTGACGCCGAGGCGCTTCGATTCGGAGTCGCGACCGTTGCGGCTCGAGCCGCCTGCTTTCTTATGTGCCATGCTGGATTACTCTGCGTTCTTGGCGGCCTTGGGAGCAGCCTTCTTGGGCGCGGCCTTAGCCGGCTTTGCCTCATTTGTCGAGGTCTCGGGGGCGGCGGCAGCAGCCTTGGGCTTGGCGACCTTCGCTGGCTTCTCGGCGGCAGGCGCTTCGGTCGTCGCGGCTGGAGCTGGCGCCGCAGCGGCCTTGGCCGGGGTTGCCTCGACTTCGCTCGGCACAGGCTTCGCCTGCTTCTTCTCCGCCTTGGCGTCGCCGATCGAGACGATGCGCAGGATGGTGTGCTGCTGGCGATGGCCCGCCTTGCGGCGATAATTATGGCGGCGGCGCTTCTTGAAGACGACGACCTTGTCGGCCTTGGCCTGGGCAATGATCTCGGCGCCGACGGTCAGGCCTTCGAGCGACTTGAAGTCGGCACCTTCGCCGGCGAGCAGGATGTCGGTAAGCGAGATGCTGTCACCGGCATTGCCCTCGAGCTTTTCGACGACGATCTTGTCTCCCGGGGCAACGCGATATTGCTTGCCGCCCGTGCGCAGGACTGCGAACATAAACTTCTTCTTTCTTCAACGAAAACTGACCGCAGCAGGAGATCCCGCGCGGAAAGCGTGCCGGTTAGGCAAGGGGCCGTCGACTGTCAACCAGCGAGCGCCTCGCGAGGGAGGGAAGCGACCGGCGAGCCCACAAGAACGCGCGGGGCGCAGCGAAAGCGTTACTACTACACACTGATCAGCATGTTCGTACACATTCGCCGCCCGGGGGGTGTTTTGTCTGCAGTCGACAATGTTCGTTGCGAAATCTCAGGCGCTTGCACCGAGAAGCACATATTCATATCACGAGAGTAGTTTACAGGAGAAGCCCCTGCGACAGACCCATCCAGGCCACGACGCGGGCGAGCTGAAAGTTTCGCGCGGGTTCCTGGGGCACCCTGTCGGGTTAGGCTATCTATGCCTTTCCTACAGCTTCGAGCGGTTCGCTTTTTATGGCATGCAGGCACTGCTTGCGCTCTACATGACGCAGTCACTGCTCAAGCCCGGCCATATCGAGCATGTTTGGGGACTAACCACGCTGCGGCATTTCATCGGCGGCGATACGATGACAATCCAAGCGCTGGCCTCAACCATCTATGGTTTCTATCTCGCCGCCTGCTACGCCACGCCGCTGCTCGGCGGCTTGATCGCCGACCGCTTTCTTGGCCGCACGCCGACCATTATCCTCGGGGCGATAGTGCTGATCGTCGGTCACTTCCTGATGGCGTTCGATGCGACATTCCTGATCGCATTGGCCACGCTCTTCGTTGGTGTCGGGTTGATGAAGGGGAATGTCGCGACCCAGGTCGGCGCACTCTACGCGCCCGACGATCTTCGGCGATCAGACGCATTCCAAATCTTTGTCACCTCGTTTCAGCTTTCCGGAGTCCTGGCTCCGCTCATCTGTGGGACGCTGGGGGAGGAGGTCGGCTGGCACTACGGCTATGGCGCAGCTGGCATCGCCATGGTCATCGCCCTGATCATCTATCTATCCACGCGCCGCCACTATCCGCCAGACCCGCCGATCGCCCGGCGTGCATCGGGTGGGCGCGCGCCGATAACGCCGACTGATCGCCGCACACTTGCGGTCCTCATCGGGATCGTGCCTGTGTTCGGCATCATGTCGGTCATCAACGACCAGATCTATAACGCTTACATCATCTGGGGCGCGCGCAGTTTCGACCGCATGTTCTTTGGGCACCAAATGCCGGCAAGCTGGCTCGGGTCGATCGACACGACGATGGCCATCGTGACGGCGATCATGGTCCTTGCGTTCTGGCGCTGGTTCGCCCGCCAGCGTGATGATGCGGACGAGATCACGAAGGTCGCTATTTCCGGCTTTTTCATCATTGCCGCCTCACTCACCCTAGTTGCCGCCTCAGCCGTCGCGGAGACAACGGGCGGGCGCATCAGCCTGTGGTGGGCGATCGCGTTCGAGTTTTTCGATGGCGTAGGATTCGCGATGCTCTACGCGATCGGCCTTGCCATGTTCGTCCGCGCTGCACCGCGCAGCCTCGCCGGTCTCATTGTCGGGGTCTTTTATATCCACCTGGTCATTTCAAATTTGCTGGTCGGTTGGCTGGGCGGGTTGCTCGGAACAATGGCGGATTCGCAGTTCTGGTTGATTCATGCCGGATTTGGGTCGGTCGGCACGGCGGCGCTATTCGGGTTTCGCGCGCTGTTCAAAGCGGAATTGGCGCCAATTCGCGTCAGCTAAGCCTCACTAACAGCAGCTAGCTGCGCATCCACCTGCGGACCTAGTGGATAAAACCTGACGGTTGAGTCCGATTAGGGATTCCCCTGCATGGATTGGCATGCGAGTCTGGGGACATGCGCCCCGGTATCTCCATTGAAGTTTCGCCGTCGGATCATCGTCGCCTGG
>JBDSGJ010000005.1:0-165034 GCA_039919075.1 Sphingomicrobium sp. | reverse complement strand
GACCTTTCGCTCGGCCCATTGCCAGTCCCCCAGCCCGGTGCGCTCGCTCGACCTGCTGACGGTGGAGCGGGTTGGGGAGGAAGTTCACATCAGGGCCGAGGCGCGGAGCTTTCTCCATCACCAGGTGCGGTCGATGGTCGGGTGCCTGCAGATGGTCGGGCGGGGGCAGTGGAGCGTGGCGGAAATGGTGGCGGCATTGGAAGCGCGCGACCGGACGGCGCTTGGTTTGAATGCCCCGCCGGAAGGGTTGTATTTCGTGGGGGCGACATATCCGGATCCGTCATCCCGGGGCCTGACCCGGGACCTGCCTGCCTACTCGGTATCGAAGGTAAGGTAGGCCCCGGATCAAGTCGGGGGTGACGAACTACACAAATATTTCGCGTGCTTCGGGCTGGCTCAGGAACCCCTGCGGGCTCGCGCTCAGGCCATAGGCCCCAGCGCAGAAGATCGCGATCAGGTCGCCGACTTCGGTGCGGGGCAGCAGGACCTCGTCACCAAGCAGGTCGAGCGGCGTGCACAGGCAGCCGGTGACGGTGACCTCCTCGGCCGCCGGATCGCCGAACCGCGTGGCGCTGGCAATCGGGTAGTTGCGGCGGAGGAGCTGGCCGAAATTGCCCGAGGCGGCGAGCATGTGGTGGAGCCCGCCGTCGGTGACGAGGAAGGTCTTCCCGCCGCTGACCTTGCGGTCGATCACGCGGGTGAGATAGACGCCCGCCTCGCCGACCAGCCAGCGACCGATTTCGATCGAGAATGATATCGCCTTCGGTTGCGTTTTCAGTAGCTTCTCAAGCATTTCTCCGACACTTTCGATGCCGAGGGACGAGTCTCCGGCAAAGTAGGGAATGCCAAATCCGCCACCCAGGTTGACGTTCGGCGGAACCGCACCCGCCCTGGCGGCGATCTCTGCAACCAGCGCGAGCGTTTCGCGCTGAAGCGTGATCAGCGAGTCGGCATTAAGCGCCTGGCTGCCCGCGTAAACGTGCAGCCCGCACCAATCCGCGTTGGCGGCGAGGAGGGTACGCACGAGAGCCGGCACTCGATCTGCATCAAGCCCGAACTGGGTCCCCTGCCCGCCCATCTTCATCCCCGCGCCCTTGAGCGCGAAGGGCGGGTTAACGCGAATCGCCAGCTTTGGGGTCACACCGAGGCGATCCGCGATAGCCAATGCCCGCGCGGCTTCGCTCTCGCTTTCGAGGTTGATAGTGACGCCTGCGTAAATTGCTGCTTCAAGCTCGGAATCGCGCTTGCCGGGGCCGGCCAAGCTGACCGGAAGGCCAAGCGCCGCGACCCGTGCAAGCTCGCCCGCCGAGGCGAGGTCGAAGCCGTCCACGCGGCTTGTAAACCATTCGAGCAAGGGGGCGTAAGGATTTGCTTTCACGGCATAATGAAGCGCGACGGACGGGAATGCGGTGCGGAAGCGGGCGATTTTCTCGGCAATCAGGGCGCTGTCATAAACGAACAGCGGACTTGCCCCGGCGCGAAGAGCCAACGCCTCCGCCGAATGACCAGCGACTGCCAGTGAGCCGTCGTTCGCGACGCCGAAACCGGGCGGGATCGGACCGATCGCCTTCATCGCAGCATCTCCGCCAACACGGTGCGATCGACCTTGCCCGTGGCGCCGGTTGGCAGTGCCTCGAGCCACAGAATGCGCTGTGGTTTCATATAGGCCGGAGTGTTTGAAGTGAACCAGGCGAGCAGGCGCTGCTCAGGTTCAGCGCCGCCGGCGCCAACAGCAAACAACGCCACCGCCTGACCCCAGTCGGCGTGCGGAATCGCAAACGCGGCAGCGTCGATAACGGCGCCCGAGGCGAACGCTGCTTCCTCGACCTCGGTGGGGCTGAGGCGGTTGCCAGACACCTTGATCATTGCATCGTCGCGCGCGCGGAAGCGGAGCAGGCCGTCTTCGCCCACCACCATCCGGTCCCCTGACCATACCGCGGTTCCGCCCTGCGCGCTGAAGGACGGCGCGGGGCGGAAGCGTTCGGCGGTTTTTTCTGGGTCGCGCCAATAGCCATGCCCCACGAGCGGGCCGGCGTGGACCAGCTCGCCCTCCTCGCCATGCGTCGCTTCCATGCCGTCGGGGCGAACGATCATCAGCTCGGCGAACGGGATCGCGCTACCGACCGCGCCGGGGTGGGCATCGACCAGGCTGGGGTCGAGGCTCGCTGACCGGAAGGCTTCGGTGAGGCCGTACATGAGATGGAGTCTTGCCGCCGGGAACAGGCTGCGCAAGCGCCGAACTACCGGCTCTGGGAGGTGCCCGCCACTGTTGGTCAGCGTGCGCAAGCCCGCCCCCTTCCCGCCCGACCAGTCAGCATCGGCAAGCTGTCGCCACAAGGGCGGGACCCCGGCGAGGGTCGTGACGTCATGGCGTCGCACCGCTCGGACTACGTCACGCGGCAAGAGATAGTCGAAGGCGATCGCCGTCCCGCCCGCCGCCCACGTCGATAGTAACTGATTCTGACCATAGTCGAAGGCCAGCGGCAGCAGGCATAGTGTGCGGTCATCGGCGGCGAGGCCGAGGAAATGGGCGACGCTGACCGCCCCGAGCCAGAGGTTGGCATGGCTGAGCATGACGCCCTTCGGGCGACCGGTCGAGCCCGAGGTGTAGAGCAGCGCGGCAAGCGTGTTCGGGTCACGATCCGACGGACCAAGGCTGTCTCCGCCTTCCGCAAACTCATCCTCCGCGACGAGCTTCGCTCCGGCCTCGTCACCTGTTTCCAGCGTCTCCAGGCGAGCGCGATTGGCGATCAGCGTCCTTGCACCACTGTCAGCGAGGATATGCGCGGCCTGGCGGTGGCGCAGGATCGGGTTAATCGGCACATGAACCAACCCGGCCCGAGCGGCAGCAAGGGGCAGGATGCAGGCGAGCGCAGTCTTGCCCATCCAGCTCGCGACGCGGTCGGCCGGGTCGAGCGTTTCGAGTAGCGTCGCAGCGGTCCGGCCGACCCTGGCATCGAGCTGCGCATAGGTCAGCGTCTCGCCCCCCGCGATCAGCGCGATTGCGTCCGGCGCGCCGCGACACGCGAGATGGTCGAGCGGTGAAGGTGTCGGATCCGGATTCACCGCCAAAGTCTTGCAGGCCCCGCGCACGCGATGCAACCGGAGGTGCCCTTGCTCCCGTGCGCGGTATTTCCTAGGGGCCGCCAATGCAGGGGGAATATCAATCGGCCGACGGCTCAGCCGAGGTCGAGCGCGTGCTACGCGCATTGCTCGTCGAAGTGCTCGCGCTACCGGCTTCGCGCGTCGGCGGATTCGATCAAGGCACCGAGTTGTTCGGGGCACTTCCCGAGTTTGATTCGATGGCGGTGGCGACGCTGCTCACCGGGATTGAAGAGCGGCTCGGCGTGCTGATCGAAGATGACGACGTCGAGGCGGAGGATTTCGCGACCTTCGGGCGGCTCGTGGCGTTCAGCCAGCGACTAGCTCAGCGGTAGGCTGCGACCATCGCCCTTCGGACTCCGGCAAAGTAGAGCGCGGCGCCCGACGCCGTCATGACGATGGTGGCGACGACGAGCTTGAGGATCGAAGCCATTGGGTGAATCGCTTCCGGGCTCGGGATAAGACTGCAGATAATTCCAGACAGGGTTACGACCAAGCCGACCGTGGCGCCGATCCTCGCGGCTCCACCATCGCCAACCATCCACCAGGCGGCGAACATGAAGAGATAGGGCAAAGCGTAGGACAAGGAGCCCATCGCGATCATGAAGTCATAGGCGCCGGCGACGCTCGAGCCGGCTTGGCTTAGGAGCAGAATGACGATGGTCAGCGCGGTCTGCATCCAGATCGCGTTGACGGGCGCGCCGGTCTTCGGGCTGAGCTTGGCAAAGGCTTGCGGCAAGGCCTGGCTCAGTCCGGCGGCGAACGGCAGGCGCGCCGCGACCCCGAACCACGAGCTAAGCCCGCCGAGCCTCACCAGCGCAAGGCCGAGCAGCATAGCGGGCAGCAGCGCCGGGACACTGAGCTTCTGCAGCAGCACCGCCAAGGCTTCCGGCAATCCGCCGAGCCGCGACATGCGGTCCTGGGGCAACACTGTAAGCATCGCCGCCGTGCCGATCGCGTAGGCGGCGATCAGGCCGATGCCAATTGCAACGACGGCCACCTTTATCGTTCGAACCCCGCCGCGAGCCTGGCTGCGCATCAGCGCCACTCCTTCCGCGCCACCATAGGCGAAGATCATGGTGGACCAGAGGATGGCGGCGTTGGCGTCGAATCTCGGCACATAGCGCGCGTGGGCGAAATCGGTCGCCGAACCGTCTCGGGCGGCAAGGACATAGCCGCCGCCGATGATCAACCCGAAAAAGCCAAGCGAGACGCAGGCCCCGATCAGCGGCATCCACTTGCCGATCCCGATCCCGCCCGAGTGCATCAAGCCGATGGCGACGATCAGGACGGATGAGGCAACGAGCGTGCCGACTGGGGTGAGCAGCCAGCCGCCCCACTCCCCGCCGAGGCTGCGGCCAACCAGGCTGACCGCGAACACCAGCAGCCCAGCAAAAAAGGGCAGGTTGCAGGCCCAATAGAACCAGCCGCACAGGAAGCCGGGTAGCGGCCCCTGGGTCTCGCGCGTCCAAGCGTAGATTGCGCCCTCTCCGGGGAAGCGTTCGGATAGTGCCAGCGTGGCCAGCACGAGCGGCACAAGGAACAGGATCCCGGCGATGATCCAGATGGGCAAGGCGATGGGCCCCGTCGCCGCTCCCGTTGCAAGCCAGCGAATGCCCAGATTCATCGCCGTTCCGTAGAGAATGATTTCCCACAGACTAAGCGGCTTTTGGACATTCATCGTGGCTGCCCCCAATCTCGGCAAGCTGGCCGGTCGAGGATGAGCCGTCAATCGGGGCGAACGGCTACTCCGCCGCCTGGAGCGCTTCGAATTCCTGTTCGGCGAGGAAGCGCTCGGCGTCGAGGGCGGCCATGCAGCCGGTCCCGGCGGCAGTAACCGCCTGGCGGTAAAGCTTGTCCATCACGTCGCCGCACGCGAACACGCCGGGAATGCTGGTGCGGGTCGACCCGGTCTCGACTTCGATATAGCTGTCCGAATCGAGCTTCAACTTGCCGTTGAATAGCTCGGTCGCGGGGTGGTGACCGATTGCGACGAACGCGCCCTCGACATCGAGGCGGCTGATCTCGCCGGTGCGGACATCGCGCAGGTCGAGCCCGACGAGCGCCTCGGGCGTGCCACCAGCGACGAACTCGGCGACTTCACTGTGCCAGATAACCTTGATCCCGGGATGGGCAAACAGCCGGTCCTGCAGGATCTTCTCGGCGCGAAACGAATCGCGGCGGTGGATCAGGGTCACGTCGTGGCTGTGGTTGGTGAGGTAGAGCGCTTCCTCGACCGCAGTGTTGCCACCGCCGATGACGGCAACCTTCTTGCCGCGATAGAAGAAACCGTCGCAAGTCGCGCAGGCCGACGCGCCCTTGCCCTTCATATGCTCCTCGGACGGGAGGCCGAGCCATTTTGCCTGCGCGCCGGTGGCGATGACCAAAGCGTCGCAAATATAGGTGCCGCTGTCACCGGTCAGGCGGAACGGGCGGCGCGTAAGGTCGACCTCGCTGATATGGTCCCACACCATTTTCGTGCCGACATGCTCGGCCTGGGCCTGCATTTCCTCGACCAGCCACGGCCCCTGGATGACGTCGCGGAAGCCGGGATAATTCTCGACATCGGTGGTGGTGGTGAGCTGACCGCCAGGCTGAATGCCCTGCACGACGACGGGTGAGAGGCCCGCGCGCGCGGCGTAGATGGCAGCGGTCAAGCCGGCGGGGCCCGAGCCGAGGATGAGCAGGCGGGTCGAGATGCTGTTGGTCATGACCGCGCATTTAGGGACGAGCGTGGCTTCCCGCAATCGCTGGAACCTTCGCCACGGCCAGCCGCTCTGGCTTCACTCTCCAACGAAGGATCCAACGATATGACCAAGCAGGCGACGCTGTACCGAATGTTGCTGCCCGAGCATGAATGCCCGTTCGGCAAGCGGGCCAAGGAGATGCTCGTGGCGGCGGGCTATGAGGTGGACGAACAGATCCTCGCGACGCGCGAGGAGGTCGATGCGTACAAGCAGAAGGAAGGCGTTTCGACCACGCCGCAGGTGTTCATTAATGGAGAGCGGATCGGCGGAAGCGACGCGCTCGAAGCCTACCTGGCCAAGCAGGACGCGTGAGGCGCTTATCGTCACCCCGGGATCGGTCCCGGGGTGACGAGCAGCTTGTCTTCAGACCACCCGGCGCCCGCGGATGAAGTGAAGCACCAGGATGATGATCCCGATGATCAACAGGATGTGGATGAGGCCGCCACCGACATGGAAGGCGAAGGCCCCCAATAGCCACAGGACGATGAGAATGATGGCAATGGTCGCGAGCATGGCGATTTCCCTTTCGCGTTGAGATATGCCTGTAACCGCGCCGGCGCCAAAGCGTTCCGCGCCCGTTACATCAGCTTCAACCGGACAAAGCCCATCGCGCCGGTCGGATGCTTGCCGCCGTAAGCCGCAGCGAGCGGGGTCGGGACGGCATTGACCGAGACAAGCCCGCCGAGGCCGAGCGCGACATGGGGCGCAATGCGAATGTCCCGGATCAGGCCGAGCGACGCTTTGCCGACGCGATATGAAGGACCATGTTCAACGTCCGGCACCAACTCGCGATTTTCGGTGACTTCGGCGCGGCTGAAGAGGGTCCACGGACCGTGCTTCAAGCCAGCTTCGAGCGCGAAGCCGTCGTCGCTCTCCCCGTCGATCGTCTTGCGGCCCCAGGCGAGCGTCGCCGATAGCTTCGTCCCGGGCGCAATTTCGCGCGAATAGAGCGCGCTAGCCGAGAGGCGCTTCTGGTTGACCCCGGGCTCAAGCTGCTCGGCGTCCTTAAAATAGCCGTAGCTGCCCTGAATCGCGAGGTTCGCGGTCGGATTCCAGGACAGGCGCACCGCGGTCGAATCGAGCGGGCCGGTCTCGATATTGTAGCGATACTGGTCGGGCTCGCGGCCGTTGAAGCGGCTGACCTCGAGCTTGGCGTTGCCGACGACAAGTCCGCCGGTAAGCACGCCGAAGCTGATATGGGTCGAATCGAGCCAGTGGTGCGTGATGGGCGCCTCGGGCGAATCCATGATCGCTTCGCGGTGCATGAAGGCGGGCGGGCCGAAGGCGGGCTCGCCGGGAAGGCCCCCGTAGAGGAAGACGCTGGCCCCCTTGCCGATCGGCTGCGACACGCTGGCCGACAATTCCATGAACAAGTCGTGGGGGTGCTGGCGGTCGATCAACCGCGTGGTGCCGTCGGCGGTCTCACCCGAGGCAAGCAACAGAGGATAGCCCGCCTTGCCCATCAGCGGGTCGGGGCTGAGCATCGCCTTGAACTGCAGCGTGCCCTTGCCGAGCGGGCGCTGCGCCATGCCCATCAGCATTCCCGAGACGAACACTTTGTCATCACCGCGCGGACCGCCTTGCGTGTCGGCGACCAGGTTGAGGCTGCCGTGAAGCATCAGCATCCACTGGCCGGCCTGGGTCATGATTCCCGGGTCGGCGCTGGCATCGGGCTGCCATGCTGTGCCCGAGGCTTCGCGCGTGCCCGAATAGGCGCCAAGCGCGCCCTTCATCGCCATTGCGCCCATGGTGCCATGATCCATCCCCGGCATTGCCGCCATGGCGTCATCGCCGACGGCGTGCGTGCCTTGGGACATGCCGGGCATGTTGGGGTCCATTGCAGGGGGCGTCGCGGCCGAGGTCGAGGGCGTAGCGGGCATGGCCATGCCGGGCATCGACGGATCCATGGCGGGAGCGTTCTCCACGGTCGTCGTCCCGGATTTGACCTGGAGCCTGCCTGCCTTGGGAATGGAGTGAGAAGGTAGGTCCCGCGTCGAGCCCGGGATGACGCGTGTTGGGAGGTTGCGCGGATTCTGGACCACGCTTTTCTTCACTACGGCCTTCTTCGCGGGCGCTTTCTTCGCAGGCATCGGCATCGGCATCGGCATGCCGGGCATCGACATGCCGGACATCGACTGAGCGGCAACGGGGGTTGTCAGGGCGGGAAGCACCAATGCGGTGCCAGCAAGCAGAAGCTTGATCATCATAAGTCTCCGAAAATTCCACGAAGGCGCGAACAGGCTCGCGCGTGAAGCAGCGCTTCAGGCGGTTCGTGGAGGGCGGAGCTCAATCTGCGGGCGGTTGGACAGCGTGAGCGTCAACGCCGTTGCGACGGGCGCTGCGTAGGCGAGTTCGGACGGGAGCCCGACCTCGGCAGCCCGGTCGGGGAGCGCGGGCATGGCCGGCGTGCAGCATTGATGGGCCGAAGCATCGACGGCAGAGGACTCATTGCCGTGGTGGCTCATTGCGACGCAGTGATCGGGCGCGAGCGTCGTCGCCACTGCCGGGACAAGCGGCGTGAGGGTCAGCGTCAGCAGCGCAAAGAGGGCGAACAGCAATCGCATCGGGGGCGACTTAGGGGCTCCTCAGCACCCCGACAAGGTCAGACCAGCCTTGATTGCTTCAATGCAGCGGCGATGAAGCCAGCGAACAGCGGGTGCGGGTTGAACGGGCGGCTCTTTAGTTCGGGGTGGAACTGGACACCGATGAACCAGGGGTGGTCGGGCCGCTCGACGATTTCGGGCAGCGTGCCGTCGGGCGATGTGCCCGAGAAGATCAGCCCGCCGGCCTCAAGCGGCTCGCGATAATGGGTGTTGACCTCGTAGCGGTGGCGATGTCGCTCGCTGATTTCGGTCGTGCCGTAGATGCTGGCGACCTTACTGTTGCCGCCCAGCGTCGCGGGATAGGCGCCGAGCCGCATCGTGCCGCCGAGGTCACCACCGGCGGCGCGCTGCTCGAGGCCCTTTTCGCTCATCCACTCGGTGATCAGGCCGACGACGGGCTCAGCGGTGTCACCGAATTCGGTGGTCGAGGCGGCCGCGATCCCGGCGGTGTTGCGCGCACCCTCGATGCACGCCATCTGCATGCCGAGGCAGATGCCGAAGAAGGGCACTTCGCGTTCGCGGGCGAATTTGACCGAGGCGATCTTGCCCTCGCTGCCACGCTCGCCGAAGCCGCCGGGGACGAGGATGCCGTGAACGGGCTCGAGCTCGGCGGCGAGTTCGGCGCTGTCACCTTCGAACAGTTCGGCGTCGAGCCAGCGGATGTTGACCTTGGTGCGATTGGCGAGGCCGCCGTGGACCAAAGCCTCGCGCAGGGATTTATAGGCGTCGGGTAGTCCGACATATTTGCCGACGACGCCGATCGTGACTTCGCCTTCATGGTGATCGAGGCGGTCCATGATATCGACCCAGCGGCTGACATCAGGCTGCGGCGCGTCGACGCGGAACACGCTGAGCACCGCGTCGTCGAGGCCTTCGGCATGATAGCTTAGCGGCACGTCGTAAATCGAACGCGCGTCGAGCGCGGGGATGACAGCCGAGACGGGAACGTTGCAAAACAGCGCGATCTTCTCGCGGTCGCTCTGCGGCAGCGGGCGGTCGCAGCGGCACAGCAGCACATCGGGCTGGATGCCGAGGCTGGTCAGTTCACGCACCGAATGCTGGGTCGGCTTGGTCTTGAGTTCCCCCGCAGCCGCAATCCACGGCACCAGCGTGGTGTGGACCGAGACGGTGCGGTCGCGCCCCAGATCATTGCGCAGCTGGCGGAGCGCCTCGATGAACGGCAGGCTCTCGATATCCCCGACCGTCCCGCCAATCTCGCAGATGATGAAGTCGATCCCGTCGGTCTCGCTGAGCGCGAATTCCTTGATCGCGTTGGTGACGTGGGGGATCACCTGCACCGTCGCGCCGAGATAATCGCCGCGCCGTTCGCGCGCGATGATGTCGCGATAGATTCGGCCCGTCGTGATATTGTCCGACTGTTTGCCGTCGACCCCGGTGAAGCGCTCGTAATGGCCAAGGTCGAGGTCGGTCTCGGCGCCGTCGTCGGTGACATAGACTTCGCCATGTTGATATGGCGACATCGTCCCCGGATCGACGTTGAGATAAGGGTCGAACTTGCGGATGCGGACGGAGAAGCCACGCGCCTGGAGGAGCGCGCCGAGCGAGGCGGCGAGCAGGCCTTTACCGAGCGATGAGACCACGCCGCCGGTGACGAAGATATACCGGGTCATGGGAGGATAGCCTTAGGGACGCGCAGGCCAGACTGGCAAGCGCGCGAATCGCGTTCGGACGAAATTTAGCCCTTATTGGGCTGGGACCGCCGGGGCCGAACCGTTGGCCGGAAGCTGGCCCGCCGCAGTCTGCTTGGCGCTCGGGACACCGCCGGTCTCGGCCGGGGGTACCGGCCGCTCGCCAAAGGCCGGCGCAGGGCCGGTCGGGACGGTCTGCTGCTTGACGAGCGAAGTATCGACCTTGGTCGGGGCCGAGGTCGCGCCGGCGATCGCGGCCAGCAGGATCGAGAGGAAGATGAACAGCCCGCCGAGCACGGCAGTCGCGCGGGTCAGGAAATCGGCGGCGCCGCGCGCGGTCATGAAGCCCGACGACGACCCACCGACGCCGAGCCCGCCGCCTTCCGAGCGCTGCATCAGGATCGTCGCGACCAGGCTGGCGGCGACGAGCGTCTGGACGATAAGCAGGAAGGTGAACATTGTGGGGCTTTCGATGGTCGGGCGCGCCAGGCGGCGGGAATGCCGGGCAGATAGACGCGCGCGGCGTCATGTTCAACGCTGTTGCGTTCATCGGAGCACAGTCAGCGCGCCGCGGCCGCCTCGACGATCGGCAGGAAGTCTGATGCAGTGAGGCTCGCTCCCCCGACCAGAGCGCCGTCGACGTCGGCCACGGCGAAGATATCAGGGGCATTGGTGGGTTTGACCGATCCGCCATAGAGCAGCCGGACCTTCTCGCCCGCTGCGCCATGGGCCGCGATGAGGCGGGCGCGGAGCGCATGATGCATCTCGCCGATGTCGCCCAGCGATGGAATTCGCCCGGTCCCGATCGCCCAGATCGGTTCATAAGCGACCGCTCGCGGCGGGATCGGCGGAAGCGAGGCGTCGAGCTGGGCCGAGACCGTCCTGACGGCCCTGCCCGCGTCGCGCTCGGCGAGGCTTTCGCCGACGCACAGGATGACATCGAGCCCCGCCGCCATGGCCGCGACGGCCTTGGCCCGGACCGTCGAATCGTCCTCGCGGTGTCCATCGCGGCGCTCGCTATGCCCGACGATGACGAGCGTCGCCCCGGCGTCGTGCAACTGATGTGCGGCGACATCGCCAGTGAACGCTCCCTTGGGTTCAGCGTGAACGTCCTGCCCACCGATCGTGAACCCTGGAGCAGCGCGCGCGGCGCGCTCGATCAGCGTTGCCGGGAGGCACAGCGCGACATCGACGCCGCGCGGAATCGCGGCGGCGATACGGACGATTTCCGCGATGCTGGCCGCGGTGCCGTGCATTTTCCAATTGCCGACGACGAGTTTGCGGTGGGACATGGCGATGCCTTCTCCTTCGGGCGCGACCTAGCAAGGCGATCAACTTGCGCCAAGGCGGCCTCCGCCTCTAAGGCGGCAAAATCCGACCGTCCCCCGCGAGGCCCTGCCCTACCATGCTCGACAGTTTCCGCCGCCTGTCCAAGTCCAAGGTCGGCACCGCAATCCTGGTGGTGTTCCTGCTTGCGATCATCGCCAGCTTCGCCATGTCGGACGTCAACTCCCTCAAAACCTCGAGCTTCGGGCTGGGCAGCGACACATTGGCAAGCGCGGGCGGCGAGGAGGTGACCGACCGCGATGCCGGGGACGCGATGCAACAGCTGCTCGACCGGGCGCGTCAACAAAATCCCGCCGCAACCTATCAGGACCTTGCGGCCGAGTTCGATCCTGTGGTGGAACAGCTGATCCAGCGCGCGTCGCTCGGCGCCTTTGCCGCTGATCATGGCTTTGTCCTGTCGCCGCGGCTGATCGGGGCCGAGATCGCCAAGATTCCTGCAACGCGAGGTTTCGACGGCAAATTTTCGGACGATCGCTACCAGGCATTTCTTGCCCAGCAGCGGCTGACCGACCCTCAGCTCCGGCGGCTGATCGGGTCGGATCTCGTCCAGCGGCTCATCCTCACGCCCGCGGCAGCCAATGCCCGCTTTTCGGTCGGGATGAGCAGCCCCTATGCGTCGATGCTGCTCGAGGAGCGGCAGGGCGAATTGTCGCTGATCCCGGTCGGCACCTTTGCCGCCGGGCTCAAGCCCGATGATGCCCAGCTCGACGCCTATTACCATGCGAACAAGGCGCGCTTCCTCGTCCCCGAGCAGCGCGTCCTGCGGATCGCGCGGTTCGGTGCGGTCGAGGCCGGCGCGGCGGCAGTGCCGAGCGACGCCGAGATTGCAGCCTATTACAAGGCACATCAGACCGATTACGGCCCCAAGGAAACGCGAATCATTAGTCAAGCGGTGGTCCCCGATGCCAAGGTCGCGGCGGCAATTGCGGCGCGCGCCAAAGCCGGGGCGTTAGCTGCGGCGGCGGCTCCCGCCGGCCTCAGCGCGGCGGATGTCTCGGTCGGACCGCAGACCCGGGCGCAGTTCGCCGAACTCGCGGGGGAGAAAGTCGCGGCGGCGGTGTTTGCGCCCGCAGTCAAGGCTGGGGAAATCGTCGGACCAGTCTCGTCCGATCTTGGCTGGCACGTCGTTCGGGTCAAGAGCGTCAAGGGCGATGCCGGGCGTACGCTCGCCGCGGCGCGGGCCGAGATCATTGCCAAGCTTGCCGTCGAGAAGAAAAAGAATGCGCTCGGCGACCTCGTCAATCGCGTTCAGGATTCAATCGACGACGGCCAGAGCTTCGCCGGCGTGGTTGAAAAGAAAAAGCTTGTCGTAGTCGAAACGCCGCTGCTGACGGCGCAGGGCAAGGCGCTCGGCGACCCGCAGTATAAGCTTCCGCCCGAGCTTGCCGGGGCGTTGAAGTCGGGCTTCGAGCTCGCCCCCGACGACAAGCCGGTAGTCGAGACCTTGCCCAACAATGCGGGTTTCGCGCTGGTTTCGCTAGGCAGGCAGGTCGCCGCCGCACCGCCACCGCTCATCGAGGTTCATGATTCTGTCGCGTCCGCCTGGGTTGCACAGCAGGCCACGATCCGCGCAAGGGCGGCGGCGCAGGCGATCGCGGCCAAGGTCGCGGGTGGGGCGCCCTTTCCCGAGGCGATCGCGGCCGCAGGGGTAAAGCTCCCGCCCGCTTCGCCGTTGAAGGCGCGCCGGCTTCAGCTGGAACAGGCCCCGCCGGACTTGCTGCCCCCGCTCAAAATGCTGTTTTCGCTCGCCGAGGGCAAGAGTCGGATGGTGGCAATGCCTGCCGCCAATGCCTTCGCGGTGGTTCGCGCAGTCAAGGTCGTTCCGGGCAATGCGATGACCCAGCCGGCGTTGATCGGACGCGTCCAGTCCGAATTCCAGAAGGGCGCGTCGGAGGAATATGCTCAGCAATTCCTCGCTGCGGTCAAGGCCGAGGTCGGCGTCCGGCGCAACGCCAGCGCGATCGCAGCAAGCAAGCAACGGCTCACCGGCGGCCCCGCAGCGGCGCAATAGACCGCGCAATGGCCGCCCCGCCGCGGCTGCTGATGGTCGATAATGTCGACAGCTTCACCTTCATGCTGGTCGACTACCTGCGCGTCGCAGGGGCCGAGGTGCGGATCGAGCGGAGCAATGCCATTAAGGTCGAGGACGTCCTCGCAGATGAAATCGACGGTATTATTGTCTCGCCGGGACCGGGGCGCCCTGAGCAGGCGGGATGTTCGGTAGCGGTGGCAGGCGCTTGCATCGCTGCCGGGAAGCCACTGCTCGGGGTTTGCCTTGGCCATCAGGCGATCGCGCTGGCCTGTGGCGGGAGCGTCGAGCGCGTGGCGCCGATCCACGGCAAGGCCGGACCGGTCCGCCACGACGACAGCGGGCTGTTCGCCGGGCTCCCTTCACCGTTCGTCGCAACTCGCTATCATTCGCTGGCGGTTTGCGTGCTGCCCGACACGCTGGTCGCAAACGCCTGGAGCGAGGATGGCATGGTGATGGGACTGCGGCATCGCCAGGCGCCCGTTCATGGCGTACAATTTCATCCCGAAAGCATAGCCAGCGAGTCTGGCGGGACGCTGATTGCGGCTTTTGTCGATATGGTGCGGTTTGGTGCTTGACGACGCCGCACTCGTTTCCTACACGTTCCCCCTCTGTTCCGACAGGAACGCGACGGAGACGCGCCGATGCTCACCGCCAAGCAGCATGAACTGCTTCACTTCATTCATCAGCGGCTCGGCCGTGACGGGGTCAGCCCGAGCTTCGACGAAATGCGCGAGGCGCTCGATCTGAAGTCGAAGTCGGGGGTCCACCGGTTGATTTCCGCGCTCGAGGAACGGCAGTTCATCCGCCGCCTGCCCAATCGCGCGCGGGCGCTCGAGATTTTGAAGATGCCGGAACTAGCCGCTGTCGCCAAGTCAACTCCCGCGCCGGTGCAGCTCCGTACGGCGGCGAATGATATGATCGAAATTCCGATGCATGGGCGGATCGCGGCGGGAACGCCGATCGAGGCGTTGCAGGGAACCGAGGGGTTCGCGGTCCCCGCCGCGCTGCTCGGACCGGGCGAACATTATGCGCTCGAAGTGTCGGGCGATTCGATGGTCGAGGAAGGTATTCTCGACGGCGATTATGCGCTGATCAGGCGAGTCGATACGGCGCGCGAGGGTGAGATTGTGGTGGCTTTGATCGACTCCGCCGAGGCAACTTTGAAGACCTTCCGCCGCGAAGGACAAATGATCCGCCTCGATCCTGCCAATCGCCATTATGAGGCCCAGCGCTACCGGCCCGAACAGGTCCAGATTCAGGGACGGCTGGCCGGTCTGATCCGACGTTATTGATGATCGGTACTGCGGGAGTGCGCTGGGAGAAGCACCCGCGCGCTACTCGGCGGTCGTCGGGTCGATCGTCGCGCGGACCTGAGCAATGCTGTTGGCGGGGAAGCCAGCGGTTTCGGCATGCTGGCGGATCAAGGCCTCGCTCGGTGCGCGATAGACGCAGTAGATCTTGTCGTCGGTGACGTAGCTGTGGACCCACTGAATCTCGGGCCCAAGCTGGCGAAGGACCGCGCAACTCCCCTCGCTTGCACCCTTAAGCGAAGCAGCGTCGAGCTGGCCCGCTCCGGGCATTTCCCGTTCGATGACGAATTGAGGCATGGCCTGGCTCCTGTTGCGCGGTTGCAGCAACAAAGTTAACAGAGACTGAGGTGCTGAAGCAAGGTCATGACGCCCATGGGTGGGCGCCGAGCCGATCGGCAACGGTGGCGATGGTTGGGGGGTCGGCCAGGCGAATGGCTAGTCCCCCGCTCTCGCCGAGCATAACGCGATCGAGCTTGAGCCAGCGCGGGGTACAGCCGCGCGGCAGGCGGCGGTCAGCGATGACGATGTCGGCAGCGGCGCAAGCGTCAATGGTTTCGCTCCACGGCGCCAGATAGGCTGAGCGAAAGGCCAGGATATGCCACGTCCGCCCGGCGCGCGCGATGTCGAACCGACAGGCCTCGCTGCTGCAGCGAGCGTCGCGCCGATCCTCGATCCATCCTGTATCGCCATCGAAGCCGGCATTCTCCGCCATCTGGCTGCGGGTAAAGTCCCCGGCCCGCTCGCGCAGCATCAGCGGGGTGCCATCGGGCTCGATCAGCGCCACATGACGACCATCACCGGTCACGAGCAGGTCGGGAGTCGGCACAGTCGCAGCAATCAGCGCGCCGGCCAGGATGGATAGCAGCCCCCACCCGCGCACCCGTCCCCGCCACAGCGCACACCATAGTCCCCCAAAGACCATGATCGCGAATACCCAGGTGGGCATCGTCGGCAACATCGCGACCGAACCGGGCATCGACCCGACGCGGTGCGCGACCCATAGCAGCAGGTCGAGCGACCATCCGGTCGCGACCCACAGCGGGTGGCCGAGCCCGAGCGGGTCGAGCGCGAGCGCGGCCGCTTCGAGCGGCATCGAGGCGAACGTCGTCAACGGGATCGCGACCAGGTTGGCGATCACGCCGTAGAATCCTGCGCGATGAAAGTGATAGATAGCGAACGGCATCAGCGCGAATTCGACCGCAAGCCCGGTCAGGATCAACGAACTCAGGTTTCGGGCGAGGCGCTGGAGCAGGCCTTCCTCGCGGCGCTCGAACAAGCTTTTGACCGGTCCTACCGAATGGACCGCGATGATCGTCGCGACCGACGCGAAGCTCATCTGGAAGCTTGCGCCGACGACCGAGTCCGGGGCGACCAGCATCACGACCACCGCGCCTGCCGCGACCAGGCGCAAGCTCAGCGCCTCGCGCCCGATTGCCATTCCGGCGAGGACGAGCAGTGCGGCGATGCAACTGCGCACCGTCGGGACCTGTGCCCCGGTCAGCAACGTATAGCCGATCCCGGCGGCGGCCGAAGCCGCTGCGGCGACGAGCACAAGATTGAAGCGGAGCGCGAGCGTCTCGCTCAGCGCAAGCAGGCGCAGCGAAAGGAACATCGTCGCGGCGACGACCGCAGCGATGTGGAGTCCACTGACCGAGAGGAGGTGCGCGAGGCCCGAGCGGCGCATCGCGTCGGCATCGTCCTTGGCGATGGCATTTTGATTGCCGCTGACAAAGGCGGTGGCGATGGTTCCTGATCGGCCAGGGAGTGCGCGCTGGATGTGGCTATCGAGGTCGCTGCGCAGGCCATCGAGCCCGGAGGGCGGCGCTGGACGAAGCAGTTGCACGTCGCCAAGCGCCTTGCCCACCGCACCGAGCCCCAGAAACCAGGCGTCGCGCGCGAAGTCATGGCTGCCGGGGAGTGCCATTTGGGGAGGCGGCATGAGGCGCGCGCGCAGGCGAAGAATCGCACCGTCACCGAGCCCGGCGGGGGCCTTGGCGAGGTCCAGACTCACCCGAACAAGCGGCGGGAGGGCGGGGTCGCTCGGCTTGAGGGTCAGCCGCATCTTGCCGTCGGCGACGCGCGGTTCGGCGTGGATTAGTGTCGCGTCAAAGCTGGCGATCATCGGCCGCGCCAACCGCGGAGCGGCGACCCAGTGGGCGTTGCTCCACGCGACCCCGAGCCCGATCGCGATCGTCAGGCCAAGCCAGCCGGTTGCCGCGCCCGTTCGGCCCGGAACGAGGAGAAACCCGGCCAGTGTCGCGCTCAGCGCAAGGCACAGAAGGGCCTGCCACTGAAGTGGCCCGGGCAACCAGAACCAAAGCGCGATTCCAGTCCCGATTCCGGCCACGCCCCACAGCGGCAGTTGATCGCGCTGATCGTCGAGAAAAACCTCGATGCGGTTCAACAGCCCTGCGCACCGATCGCGCATCCGCAGCGCCGCCAGTGGCAGCGGCGAACCGGCTATGCTAGGGGCGCTGGCCCACTCCATTTCATGTTCAATACAAAGGAAAGGCCGCGTGAGCGCAAGGCCAGTAGTTACGCGGTTCGCGCCCTCGCCGACCGGCTTTCTCCATATCGGCGGCGCGCGCACCGCGCTGTTCAACTGGCTGTTCGCCCGCCACCACGGCGGCAAATATCTGGTGCGCATCGAGGACACGGACCGGGCGCGCTCGACCCAGCCCGCGATCGATGCGATCATCGACGGGCTCGACTGGCTTGGGCTCAGCGGGGACGAACCGCCGGTATTCCAGTACGACCGCGCCGGACGCCATGCCGAGATCGCTGAACAGTTGCTGGCGAAGGGCGAGGCCTATCGCTGCTACCTTACGTCTGAAGAACTGGCGGCGCGGCGAACGGCGGCGCAGGCCGAGCGGCGGCCGTTCCGGCTGACGAGCGAGTGGCGCGAGCGGAGCGACGGGCCAGCCGATGCGCCCTTTGTCGTCCGCATCAAGGCACCCCGCGCGGGCGAGACCGTCATCGAGGACAAGGTCCAGGGCCGGGTCGCGGTGGCCAACGAGGAGCTCGACGATTTCGTCCTACTGCGCTCGGATGGCAACCCGACCTATATGCTCGCGGTGGTGGTCGACGACCATGACATGGGGGTCACCCATGTGATCCGTGGAGACGATCATTTGAACAATGCTTTCAGACAGTTGATCGTTGTTCGCGCGATGGGATGGGAGGAGCCGAGCTATGCGCACATTCCGCTGATCCACGGTCCGGACGGTGCCAAGCTGTCGAAGCGGCACGGCGCCTTGGGGGTCGATGTCTATCGTGATGAGATGGGGATATTGCCCGAGGCGCTGGTGAATTATTTGCTTCGCCTGGGATGGGGTCATGGCGACGACGAAGTGATCAGTCGCGAGCAGGCGGTCGAGTGGTTCGACCTCGATCATGTGGGCAAGAGCCCGTCGCGAATGGACTACAAGAAGCTCGAGAATCTCAACGGGCATTATCTTCGCGGGGCCGACGATGCGCGCCTCGCCAAGCTCGTCGCGCCGAGGCTTGAGATCGCCGGGGACCAGCTCGGACAGCTCGTCGGCGCCATGCCAGAGATCAAGGCGCGCGCGCATAATATCAATGAGTTGGCTGATGGTGCTCGCTTTCTATTCCAAGAGCGACCGCTGATGATGGAGCCGGCTGCGACGGCGCTTCTCACCCCCGAGGCGCGCGTCCACCTGGCCCATGCGAGGACCGCGCTCGAGGCGCTTCCCAAATGGTCGCCAGAAGCGATCGAGGCCGCCGTGCGCGCGGTCGCCGACCACGCCGGGCTCAAGCTCGGCAAGCTCGCCCAGCCACTCCGCGCGGCGCTGACCGGGCGAACGAACTCACCGGGAATCTTCGACGTGCTCTTGCACCTTGGCCAGCACGAAAGCATTGGGCGGATAAGCGATCAGTTGGAGCCGAGCGAATGACCGAGCTGACAATCATCAAGACGGGCAATCTGGAGAAAAGCTACGCGACCCTTCCCGGAACGGTCGGGCCCGAAGTCGTCGACATCCGCAAATTCTATGCGGACACTGGACGCTTCACCTACGATCCCGGCTTCACCTCGACCGCCGCGTGCCAAAGCGCGATCACTTATATCGATGGCGACGCCGGGATCCTGCTCCATCGTGGCTATCCGATCGACCAGCTGGCTGAGCAGTCGAGCTTCATGGAAGTCAGCTATCTGCTGCTCCACGGCGAGCTTCCCGGGGAAGCCGAACTCACTGATTTCAGCCGGACGATCATGCGCCACACGATGGTCCATGAGCAATTGTCGACCTTCTACCGGGGCTTCCGCCGCGACGCCCATCCGATGGCGATCCTGTGCGGGGTGGTTGGCGCGCTGTCCTCCTTCTACCACGATTCGACCGACATCACCGATCCCAAGCAGCGGATGATCGCTTCGCACCGGCTGATCGCCAAGATGCCGACGCTGGTCGCGATGGCCTATAAATATTCGGTCGGGCAGCCGTTCCTCTACCCGCAGAATGACCTCAGCTACACCGGCAATTTTCTTCGTATGACCTTCGGCGTCCCGGCCGAGCCTTATGAGGTCAACCCGATCATCGAAGCGGCGATGGACAAGATTTTCATCCTCCACGCCGATCATGAACAGAACGCGTCGACCTCGACCGTCCGCCTCGCGGGATCGTCGGGGGCAAACCCGTTCGCCTGCATGGCGGCGGGGATCGCGTGTCTGTGGGGCCCGGCGCATGGCGGGGCGAACGAGGCCGCGCTCAACATGCTGCGCGAAATCGGCGATGTGAAGCGCATCCCAGAATATATCGCCCGGGCCAAGAACAAGGACGACCCGTTCCGGCTGATGGGCTTCGGCCACCGCGTCTACAAGAATTTCGACCCGCGGGCGAAGGTCATGAAGGCCACCGCGGATGAGGTCTTGAGAGAGCTCAACATTTCCGACCCGGTGCTCGATGTCGCCAAGGAGCTCGAGCATATCGCGCTCAGCGATCCTTATTTCGTCGACAAGAAGCTCTACCCGAACGTCGATTTCTATTCGGGCGTGATCCTCAATGCCATCGGCTTCCCGACCGAGATGTTCACTGCCCTGTTCGCGCTTGCCCGCACGGTCGGCTGGGTTGCGCAGTGGAACGAGATGATTTCGGACCCCGAGCAGAAGATCGGGCGACCTCGCCAGCTTTACGTTGGCGCGACCGAGCGGGATTATGTTGCTGTGAGCTCGCGTTAGGCGAGCGGCAGCTCGAGCGTGAAGCGAGCCCCTTCGCCCGGGGCGCTGTCGACAAGAATGTCGCCGCGCATCGACTGGGCGAGGCGCCGCGCGATGGCAAGGCCGAGGCCGGTGCCGTCGGGCTGGCTCGAATCGACCCGCTCGAAACGTTGGAAGATGCGCTGCTGGTCGGCAGGGGCGATGCCCGGACCGTGATCGGAGACCGTCACGAAGGCTCTTCCGCCGCTTGACGACAGCGCGATCGTCACCGCCGCGCCGATCGGCGAATGGCGGACGGCGTTGCCAAGGATGTTGACGATCACCTGGACAATCCCGCGCGCCTCGCCATCCGCGTGGATCGGACCCGGCGCTGGCTGAACCTGGAGTTTGACATGGCGTGCCTCGGCAGCGGCTGCGACCAGGCCGATGGCTTCGCCGACGCAAACACCAAGATCAACCCGGTGCGGATCGGCGGCGCCTTCGCTCATCGCGCGGATCACCGACAGGAGGTGGCGTCCGGCGGCGGCGATGTCACCAGCATAACCGGCATAGTCGCTGCGCAATGGCCCGTCGCTTCGCTCGACGATCTTGTCCGCAGCAGCGATGATCCGGTCGAGCGGCGAGCGCAGCGCGCGGTCGAGATCGGCGTTGAAGCCGTCGCTGCTCGCTGGGTCGGCCGGGGGGACGATCGACAGCGCCGGTGCCGGTGGAAGCGCGCGGCCAGAGAATCCGGCGAACGTTCCGGAGTCATCGCGAAGCACCTCGCCCGACAGCAGGAGTGGCGCGCCGTCCCCGGAGCGCGGGGTCGCCTGCTGGCCTGCGAAGGGTGCGCGGGACGCGAGGCCGGCCAGCAGTGGCAGCGTGCCGTCGTCATCCTCGTCGAGCTTGAGCAGGCGGGTCAGCGGCTGGCCCATCGCGTCCGCCGGATCGATCTTGAGCCGCTCGGCAAGGTCTGGGGCGATTGCGGTCAATTTCAGTTCGGCATCGGTCGCCCATTCGCCTGTCGCGGGATCGCGTGCCACGGTTTCGTCATCATCGGCCGCAAGGACAAGGTCGAGGCGCGGCGCGGCGGGGGCACGCGGACGCCATCCCTCGATCGCCAACGCTACATCGTCGCCGTCGAGCGTCGCGCGGACCCACAAGTCATAATCCTGAGCCGCGCCGGCAGCGATGACCGAGCGCGACACCGGTACGCCTAGCTGGCGTGCGAGGCGGGCCACCGCGGCTATTTGCGGCAGGGCCAGGCGGGCACCAAGCGATGAGCCGGCCTCTGTCTGAAGCGTGGCGAGCGGCGGGTCGGCGGCGACGAGGCGCCCGTCGACGTCGATCCGGCCGGTTACGATCCCGGGATCGGACGGCGCGCTAGCCACGTCGCGTCGCTCCGCCGAGGCGGGCACGTGCGTCGCGATAGGCAGACGGCAAGCGCCATTCGCCGCGTGCATCCTCGACCGCTTCGCGGCCGAGCCGGTCGAACCGCGCCATATCGGCGGCTGGATCGGTAATCCCGGTCAACGTGCCGAGTTCTGCAACGAGCCGCGCCGCCGTCGGGCGCGCGAGACCGGCAAGACGAGCGAGCAGCACCAACCGCCCCTCTCCGCCTGCAACCAGGTGATCCCAGGCGAGTTCTTCGGGCACGGCCGCACGGCGGGCAAGCAGCGCCGATAGCAACGCTACCTCCCCCTCCCCTGCGGCGTCCTCGGCAAGCGCATCGTCGAGGCGACCTGCTCCCTCGAGCATCCGCACCAGCCCGGCGAGTAGCGCGTCGATCCGGTGCCCCTCATCATGACGAGTCAGCAAGGCGTTGGCACCCTCGGCTAGCGCATGGTCGATTGCGGGAACTGCGGGCAATGGCGCGCCGAGCGCGGCGGCGACGGCATTGACCAAGGCGACGGCTTCCTCGGCCGGGAGGTCGTCGAACAGCAATCTTCCCTGGCCATAGCGGTCGCGGCGGCGACCGCGCGCAATGACCAGCGCCATTGCACAGGCGGCCAGATCGCCGTCGGCATCGGCGACCCAGCGCTGGACTAGTGGCGCACGGCCCGGCGACTGGCGCAGCTGGAGGGTGCCGGACAGGCGCTGCTCGTCGGCGCGGCGGAGCAGCAGTGCAACCAGCGGTGGGCGATCGACCAGCCCGCTCGTCCATAGTCGCGCGATCAACTGGTCATGACCATCGGCCCCGAGCGTATCGAGCCCATGCGGCAGGCCAATGATGATTTCGTCGGCGATGGACGCGATCAGGTCGTCGAGCATCGCGGTCATCAGCGCCCGTTCCTGTTCGGACAGGCGCGCAGCGGGATCGAGAAAGAAATCGCGGCGAACGGTCGACAGCCGCTCGCCGCCCGCACGGCGTGCAGGCTCGACCGGACGGTCGGCTGGCTGGACAGCGATCGGCCATTCCTCGGACATCATCACGAACGTCCATTAGCCGATCGAAGTTAACGGCGCCTCAATCGCGTTGCACGGCGTGTCGTAAGTGCTGGACAAGAAAAAAGCTGACCGCCGCGTACAGGGCTAGTGCAGCGAGGAGCGCGTTCCACCAGCCGAACGCCGCGAATGGAATGACCGCGAAGATCGCGTTGCGGCGGGCGAACAGCCAGTGGCGGAACGAGGGCTCCTCGCCGCCAAGTTCGACCCGGTGCGCCTGAGCGAACCCTGCGGCGGAGAGAGCGGCGATCAACGCGCCCCAGCCCCCCTCGCCGTGACGATAGGAGAACCAGCCGAGCGCGAGCAGCGCAAGCCCGGCAGCGGGCCACAGCGCTCGGCGGGTCCATAGAGTGCGGGAAAGTGGCTTCAGGCGCAGCGTCCCGAGGCGCGCGGCAACGAGGTCAAGCGGGCTGGAGAGCACGAGCAGTCCAAGCGCGGGCCATAGCCAGCCTCGCGTAAAGGCAAAGGCGGCGGCCAGCGTCAGGGTTAGCGCTGCCACGATTAGCCACTCGGGCCGCGCGCGGGTTTCCATCAGCCGTTCGGTGGCAAGCTCCTCGATCAACGGAAGCAGGTAGCGGCTCGGGATGTCACGTCGAACGCTTCGCGAGGCGAGCAGCAAGCGCTTTTCGAAGCCGCCCAGCGCTTCCGCGCTATCGGCCAGCAAGGGGCCCCCGCCGGGGCCATCGAAGCGGATCAGTCTCGCCCCCGATTGTACGGCACGGCGCAACAGGGTCGACTGCAAGTCCCAGTCGCCCAGCATCGCCGCAGTTGATCCGAGCGTCGCCGCCTCGATCAGCGCGATCCCGGCCCAGCGACTGACACTGTCGATCCGCTCATATGCTTCGTGCGCCTCGTCGTCGGGCAGTGTTGCGATGGCGGGCTGGTCGAGCTCCACCAGCCGGGCGATGTCCCCAATGTCGGGGGCGATGCCGTCGGCAATCTCGAGTATCAGCGTCCCCGCCTCGAACCGCGCCGCGGCCTCGTTGCCGTCGCTTACGGGGACGACGGTGATCCCTTCCTGGCGGAGCCGTTCGAACGCATCCTGGAGCAGGACTGGCACTCGCTCGACCAGCACCACGATCGGCGCGGCCCCTGAGGCGGCCGCACAGCGCGCCTGATATTCGAGCAAACTGCGGCCGGCGAGCGGAAGCAGCGCGCGAAGCCCGCCCTTGTCGTCCTCCTGATACGCCCCGATCAGCGCGCCGAGCGCCATTAATGTCCCGCCTCTTGGCCGCTTCCAAGCCTCCGCCTTACGCACCCGGCGGGGTCATTTCCAGCGCGCGTTTGTGCGCTATCGCTCAACGACAAAGAAGGATAGCATGACGTCATGGAACCGCACCCGCTCCGCTCCGCTCCTTCTTCTCCGGCGGCCCCCGAAGCTCCACGCGAGGAGGTGGCGATGAGCGCTTATGCCGATCCGGTCTCGAGCGAGCCCGCGTTCGACTCCGTCCAGTGGCACGACAGCCGCGCGGAGCATGACGGCGCGGGTGGGCGGATGGTACTTGGGTGGGCGCTGGCAGTCCTTGCGGCGGTGTGGATCGGCTTCACTGCCTGGTCGGCCGGGCGAGCGCTCGTCGGCGCTCCCCTGAGCTCGCCGGCGGTGGCGCAATGGGTTGCGGTGGTAACGGGACCGCTGGCGCTGCTGGGACTAACCTGGCTGATGTTCGGCCGGACGCGGCGCAAGGAAGCCGAGAAATTCACTGCGTCGGTGATCGCGATGCGCGGCGAGGCGCAGTCGCTGGAAGCACTGCTGGCGGTTCTCGCCACAAGGATTGGCGAAAGCCACCGCGCCTTAAACGCGATGTCGGGCGAACTGATGGGGCTCGGCGAGGAGACGGCGCAGCGGCTCGGGACGGTCACACGCGAACTTGACGCGGGGTCGCAGCGGCTTTCGGCGCATGGCGCGGCGCTCGATCAGGCGGCGGCGATGGCGCGGACCGATATCGGCGTGCTGCTCGCCGACCTGCCCCTTGCCGAAGCGCGGGCGGTAGCGATGGCCGAGCAATTGCGCGACACTGGCGGCGAGGCGGCGCGGCAGGCTGCAGCCTATGAAGCAAGTGTTGGTTCGCTCAGCGAGCGGACGCGCGAGGCCAATGCAGTCGTCGGCGAGGCTGCCGGACGTCTGGTGACGCATCTCACCCATATCGAAGGTGCGAGCGCGGCCGCGCGGGCGCAACTCGACGAGTCATCGGCAGCGCACCGCGCCGAGATCGAGGGGTTGCTTGGCCACGCGGCGCAAGCGCTCGAGTCGATTCGCAGCGGGATTGATGCACAGGCGGCGGCGGTCGGCGCGCTGGTGGCGCAATCGTCAGCGGGACTTGGCCAGGCCGGGATCGAATCGGCGGAAGCACTCGGCAACCGGCTGAGCAGCGCTCGCGGGTCGCTCGACGGGCTCAGTGCGCGGATTGCCGAACAGGAGCGGGCGTCGCAGCGGCTCGTGGCCGATCTCGATCAGGGGCTTGGCGCATTGGACGAACGCTTTCTCCATCTGGCGCAGGAAGGCGATCATCGCGCCACGACCATGCTCGGCGCGCTCGGTCGCGTGCGCGGGGAACTGACCTCGCTTGGCGAGCAGGCGGGCGCGCATGATGGGTTGGTCGAGGGGCTGGCCGACCGTACGGAGACGCTGCGGCGGACGGTCGAAATGCTGACTGGCAATGTGCGCGAGGCATTGGGCGGTGCGCTTGGCGAAGCAGAAGGCAGTGCCGCGCGCCTGGTGGAGCAAACCGAAGCTGCGCGGCCGGCGGTTGCTGCCGTGCGCGATGCAGCGGTCGAGGCGAGTGAGCGACTGGCCAGCGGCACGCAGGCGGTCGAGACCCAGCATGATCGGCTCGCCGAGCTTCTTGCTGCGGTCGACACCGGCATCGGCGGTGCCGAGACGCGGCTGGCCCAGCTTGGCGCGGCGATTGGCAATGCAACGGGTGAGGCCGAGCGGCTGAGCCACGAGACCGGTCCGGCGTTGGTCGCGGCGATGGTACAGGTGCGCGAGGCCGCCGGCCATGCCGCCGAACGCGCGCGCGAAGCCATTGCGGCTGTGATCCCCGAGAGCGCAGCGAACCTCTCCGAAGCGGCGCGGACCGCGTTAGAGGCAGCGGTGCAGGCAACGGTCGCCGAGCAACTCCGCGATGTCGAGCGCGTTGCGGTGCGCGCGGTCGAGGCGGCGCAGCAGGCGTCTGAACGCCTGACGCGGCAGATGCTGACGATTGGCCAGAGCGCATCGGCGCTCGAAGCCCATGTCGAGCGTACGCAGCAGGGTCAGCGTCAGCACGACAGCGACGAGTTCGCCAAGAAGGTCGCGCTGCTGATCGACTCGATGCATTCGGCCTCGATCGATGTCGGCAAGATCCTTGCGGACGAAGTCGACGACAAGAATTGGACGGCCTACCTCAAAGGCAATCGCGGAATTTTCACGCGGCGCGCGGCGCGGCTGCTCGGCGGCGGCGAAACCCGGGCGATGGCGGCGCATTACGAGGCGGACCAGGAATTCGCCGCTTCGGTCAATCGCTACGTCGCCGACTTTGAAGCGATGCTCCGCCGGGTCCTCGCCGAGCGCGATGGTGGGATGATGGCGGTGACGATGATGTCGTCCGATGTCGGCAAGCTCTACGCCGCGCTGGCCGGCGCGGTGGAGCGCAAGCTTTAGCTGCTCGCTTCAGCCCTTCTCGCCGTAAATCCGATGATAGAAGTCGAGACTGTCGATCCCGACCCAGCCATAGGTCCAGTTGAGGTCGTAGAGCGCAAACACGCCCGTCGCGATCAGCGCAGCGCGGAGCAGGTGGCGCTTGAGGTCGAACGTGTGAGGCGCGCTGTCGGCCTGGCCCAGCACCTTGGCGGTGCCCGCTTCCTCATCGGTGCGCACGCCGAACGACAGCGAGATGAACGCCACCGCGACGAACAGCAGGAACCAGATCGCGATCGAGGCGGAAAGCGTCATCGCCCGGACCTCAGGCGATTTCGAGCAGGCTCACATCGACCTGCGGCTTCTTGCCCGTCCACAGGCTGGCGCAGCGGCGCACCGCGAGCCGAACGGCCTCGCGCGCCTTTTCACGGTCCCCGTCCGGGTACCACGCCTTGGTCGCAGCATCAGCGGCGTCGGCGAGGAAGTCGTCAAGGTCGGCTTCGACCGGAACCCCGAACGGGCGCACCAGCGGGCTCCCAGCGAGACTCCCGCCTTTGCCGACCGCAAGCGCCACGGTGATCATCCCGTCGCGCGAGATTCTCCGGCGCGCATTGATCGTCGTTCCGTCGGCCGGCAGAATGACATCGCCATCGAGCACCAGTCGCCCGACCCGCTCGGTGCCGATCTTCTTCGGGCCATTGGGCGCGAGGCGAATGACGTCGCCATTCTCCTGCTTGATCGCCTTGGGGATGCCGTTGGCGAGGCCCCAGCGGGCATGTTCGGCGAGGTGTCGCGGCTCGCCGTGGACGGGGACCAGGATCTCGGGTCGCATCCACTTGAACATTTGCGCCAATTCAGGCCGCCCGGGATGACCCGAGACATGAACATGCGCCTGGCGCTCGGTCACCGTCAGGCAGCCGAGCTCGCTCAGCTGGTTCATGATCCGGCCGATCGCAAGCTCTTTGCCGGGGATCTGCTTTGACGAGAAGATAACGGTGTCGCCGTCACCCATCTTGAGCTCATGTTGGCCCCCGGCGATCCGGCCCAGCGCGGCGCGGGGCTCGCCCTGCCCGCCCGTCGCAACAATCAGCACCTGCTCGCGGGGGAGGCGCATCGCCTCGTCAAAGCGCACCGTTTCGGGGAAGTCGAGCAGATAGCCAGTCGATCGCGCGACCTTGAGAATGCGATCGAGGCTCCGCCCGGCAACGCACACAGTCCGACCGGCCTCGGCTGCAACGCGGCCGATGGTCGACAGGCGTGCAGCGTTAGAGGCGAACGTGGTGACGAGGATGCGGCCCTTGGCCTTGGCGATCTCCTGCGCAAGTCCAGCAGCAACACTTTCCTCGCTCCCGGAAGCAGTCTCCTGAAAAACATTGGTCGAATCGCACACCAACGCGAGAATCCCCTGATCGCCGATTTTCGTGAGCGTTTCGGACGAGGCAGGCTTGCCGAGCACGGGAGCCTCGTCGATTTTCCAGTCGCCGGTATGGAAAATCTTACCGTAAGGCGTCTCGATCAACACGCCATTGCCCTCGGGGATCGAGTGGGCGAGCGGGACATAGCTGATCTTGAACGGCCCAAGCTCGACCGACCCGCCGCGCTTGACGGTGTTTAATTTCACCTGTCCCGACAGCCCCTCTTCCTCGAGCTTGCCCGCGATCAGCCCGGCGGTGAAGGGGGTTGCGTAGAGCGGGACCTTGAGGTCGGCGGCGAGGTACGGCAGCGCGCCGATATGGTCCTCATGGCCGTGGGTCAGGACAATCCCGACCAGATCCTTGCGGCGCTTCTCGATGAATTCGAGATCGGGAAGGATGAGGTCGATCCCCGGCGTATCGCCATCGGCAAAGGTCAGGCCGAGATCGAGCATGATCCACTTGCCGTCGCAGCCATAGAGATTGACGTTCATGCCAATCTCGCCTGACCCTCCCAATGCGAGGAATATCAACTCTTTACCGGGCGTCATTTGCGGGCTTTCTCAGCGAGCAGGGCAAGGCCCTTTATGGTCAAATCGGGTTCGATGACGTCAATGACGTCGGTATTCTTGTCGAACAACGTGGCAAGCCCACCGGTGGCGAGGACGGTGACCGGGCGACCGATTTCTGCCTTGAGCCGCATAACCAGCCCCTCGATCATCGCGACATAGCCCCAGTAGATGCCCGTCAGCATCTGGCTTTCGGTGGTGCGGCCGATCACGCTGTTGTCGGCGGGCGCCTCGATGGCGATGCGCGGTAGTTTCGCTGCGGCGGCGACCAGCGCGTCGAGGCTGAGGTTGATACCCGGGGCGATGATCCCGCCCTTGTAGGCGCCGGTATAGTCGACGACGTCGAAGGTGGTCGCAGTGCCGAAATCGAGAATGATCAGGTCGCCCTTGTGGCTGGCGTGCCCGGCGATTGCATTGAGCGCTCGGTCGGCGCCGACACTGCCGGGCTCGTCGACATCGAGCGCGATGCCGTAGGGCGCCGACGCGCTCCCCGCGACCATCGGGGCTACGTGGAAATATTTCTCGCTCAGCACTTCCAGATTGTGAAGCGCGCGCGGCACGACGGTGGCGATGATTACCGCGCCGACGTCGTTGCGGCCGTAGCCCTCGAGTTCCAGCAGCTGGTGGAGCCACACCGCATATTGGTCGGCAGTCCGCCGCGCATCCGTCGCGATCCGCCACCGCGCGCGGATCGTGCGCGTCTCATCGACCAGCGCGAAGACGAGATTGGTGTTTCCGGCATCGATCGCGAGCAGCATCGCCGCGCCGTAGACGGGTTGGGTCGATAAGGCGAGCGTCCGTCGACCGTCAGTCGAGGCTGACATCGCCTGCGCGGACGATCTCGCTTCCTCCACCGTTGAGGCGGAGGCGGAGCGACCCGTCTGGTTCCAATCCGTCGAAGCGGCCGCTGATCGAATGGCCCGGACGGTCGTGGACGGTGAGTGGTGTGCCGGACGGGTGGGCGCGGGCGAGCCAGGCATGGGCAAAGGCGTCGGGTGCCGCGTTACGCCACAGGGTCAGCATCCGCGCCATGCTTGCCGCGAGCAAGGGCGCGAAGGCGTGCGGAGTCAGGGTGGCGTGCGCGGCCAGCGCCGCGGTGAAGCGGCCCTCTATTGCCGGAGCAGCGGCAAGGTTCACGCCGAATCCTGCAACGATTCGGTCGGCGCTTCGCTCGAGCAGGATTCCGGCGAGCTTCGCGCCTCCAAGGAGAAGGTCGTTGGGCCATTTGAGCAGCAGCGGCGCGTCGGGCGCCGCGACATCGAGCGCTTCGATCAAGGCGAGCCCGCAGGCGAGCGACAGCGTCGGCGCTGGCGGATCGGCGGCGTGGAGCGTGATCAGCGTCGAGCCCGAGAAGTTCCCATGGGGCGCTTCCCACGCGCGGCCCTGGCGGCCCCTGCCCTCCTCTTGTGCCAAAGCGACTAGCCAGTCGCCCTCAACCGCACCGATGTCGCCGAGCAAGGCGCTGTTGGTCGACCCGATCCGGTCGACGATTCGGATCCGGCTCAGAAGAGGCTACTCGCGGCGTTACTCGTCAGTCGGCCGATCGGTCCGATGAGCAGATAGCCGAGCGGCGAGACGAACAGCGCGAACAGGCCGATCAGCGCGCCTTCGAGCCGGGCGCGGATCCGGCCGAGCGGAGCTGCGGGTGCGTCGAAGTAGAGGATCTTGACGATCTTGAGATAATAATAGGCGCCGACCACGGTGCCGAGGATGCCGACCACCGCCAGTGCAACGAGTCCGCTGTGGACCGCGGCAATGAACACCTGCAGCTTTGGCCAGAAGCCGAACAAGGGCGGGATTCCGGCAAGGCTGAGCATGAAGGTCGCAAGCGCCGCCGAGAGGCCGGGGCGCGATTGCGACAGGCCGGCGAGCGCCGCCATCTGCTCGACGGGCTCGCCCGCCTCATCCTTCAGGCGAAGCACGCACAGGAACGCGCCGAGCGTCATGACGACATAGACCGTCATGTAGAACAAGAGCGAACTCGCGCCCTGGACCCCGCCAGCGGCAAGTCCGATCAGCGCGAAGCCGACATTGTTGATCGACGAATAGGCCAGCAGCCGCTTGATATTGGTCTGGCCATAGGCCGCGACCGCGCCGAGCAGGATCGAGGCGAGCGCGACGACGATGACGATCTGCCGCCACGCCTCGATTGCCGGACCCAGCGCGCCGAAGCAGACGCGGGTGGCGAGGAGCACTGCGGCGACCTTTGGCGCCGACGCGAAGAAAGCGGTCACCGGGGTTGGCGCGCCTTCATAAACGTCGGGGGTCCACATGTGGAACGGGACCGCGCTTATCTTGAAGGCAAGACCGGCGAGGAGGAAGACCAGCCCGAACAACAGGCCAAGCGAATGAACGCCCTCGCGCGCAAAGGCCCCAGCGATCCCGCCGAATTCGGTCGTCCCGGTGAAGCCGTAGAGCAGCGAAATACCGTAGAGCAGGATGCCCGAGGCCAAACTGCCGAGGACGAAATATTTAAGCCCGGCCTCGGCCGAGCGCGCGTCGCCGCGACGGTAGGAGGCGAGGACGTAGGCAGCGAGGCTCTGCAGCTCGAGCCCGACGTAAAGGGTGATCAGGCTGGTGGCCGAGACCATCACCGCCATGCCGACCGCGCTGAACAGGATCAGCACCGGATATTCCGCGCCATGTTCGGTGTGGCCGTCGCCCCCGGCAAGCTCGGCGAACCAGCCATGCGCGCCGATGATCGCGACTGCCGCGGCGAGAAAGATCAGCAACTTGCCGAACGCACTGAAGCCATCGGCCTGGACCAGCCCGCCGAACAGCGGGCCGGCACTATGCGCGGGACCGATCAGCATCACCGTCGCGGCGACGAGCAACGCAACAGCGCCGCCACTGGTGATCCTGCCCGAACGGGGCACGAAGGCGGCGACAAGCATCAGCACGATCGCGCCGGTGCTGAGCGTCAATTCGGGGAGGAGCGGCCAAAAGAACATCAGGCGTGCGTCCCCTTGCCCGCCGTCAGATGCGAATCACCGGCAGGCGCGGCTTGATCGAGGCGGGTCAGCAGTCGGCCGACATCGGCGCGCATCGGCTTGAGAAAACTCTCGGGATAGACCCCCATCCACAGCACGACCGCCGCGATCGGGGCGAGCAGCCAATATTCGCGCAGGCTCAGGTCGGGCATGGCGGCGGCATCGGCATTGACCGAGGTGCCGAACACGATCCGGCGATAGAGGTAGAGCATGTAAGCCGCGCCGAGGATGATCCCCGTCGTCGCGACCACCGCCCCCCACGAGGATGCGCGATAAGTCCCGGTCAGGCTGAGAAACTCGCCGGCGAAACCGCTCGTGCCGGGAAGCCCGACGCTCGCCATGGTGAACAGCATGAACAGCAGCGCATAGCCCGGCATGTTGTTGGCGAGGCCGCCGTAGCTCGCGATTTCGCGGGTGTGGAGGCGGTCGTAGATCACCCCGACGCACAGGAACAGCGCGCCCGACACCAGCCCGTGGCTGAGCATGACCAGCATCGCGCCCTCGATCCCCTGCCGGTTGAAGGCGAACAGCCCGAACGTCACGAACGCCATATGCGCCACCGACGAGTAAGCGATCAGCTTCTTCATGTCGTGCTGCACCAGCGCCACCAGGCTGGTGTAGACCACCGCAATCCCGCTCAGGATGAACACGAGCGGCAGGAAGTGCGCCGAGGCGTCGGGGAACATCGGCAGGCTAAAGCGGATGAAGCCATAGCCACCCATCTTGAGCAGCACGCCTGCCAGGATCACCGATCCCGCGGTCGGCGCCTGGACGTGCGCGTCGGGCAGCCAGGTGTGGACCGGCCACATCGGCATCTTCACCGCGAAGCTGGCGAAGAAGGCCAGCCACAGCCAGTTCTGCAAGCCGGGCGCGAAATCATAGGCCATCAGCGCGGGGATCGAACTCGTTCCCGCAATCCCGATCATCACCAACATCGCGATCAGCATCAGCACCGATCCGGCGAGCGTGTAGAGGAAGAATTTGTAGCTTGCCTTGATCCGATCGGCCCCGCCCCAGATCCCGATGATGAGGTACATCGGGATGAGGCCGCCCTCGAAGAAGATGTAGAACAGCAGCAGATCCTGCGCCGCAAAGACGCCGATCATAAGCGCCTCCATTAGCAGGAAAGCCGCCATATATTCAGGCACCCGCTTCTCGATCGCGCGCCATGACGCGCCGATGCAGATCGGCATGAGGAAGACGCTGAGCATGATCAGCATCAGCGCGATCCCGTCGATCCCCAGCGCCCAGCCGAGCGAATTGCCGGCGAGCGCGACATGTTCGACGAATTGCCATTGCGGCCCGCCGGGGACATATTGGCTCCACATCAGCGTGCCGAGCAGCAGGTCGGCGAGCGTGGCCCCAAGCGCAATCCAGCGCGCAGTGCTTGCGTTAACGAACAGCACGACGATTCCCGCGAGTAGCGGGATGGCGATCAACAGGGAAAGGATCGGCAGGCTCATCGTGCCCACCACATGGCCCAGCTGGCGGCGCCGATCAGGCCGAGCAGCATGATCAACGCATAGTTGGTGAGATAGCCCGACTGGAAGCGCGCGGTCACGCGGTTGCCGACTCCTACCAGAGTCGCCGCGCCATGGGGGCCGAAGCGGTCGATTGTCTGCTCATCGCCGCGATGCCAGAAGAAGCGTCCGATGGCGAAGGCGGGACGGACGAAGATCGCGTCGTACAGCTCGTCGAAATACCATTTGTGCATCAGGAAATCGTGAAGCCCCGGCAGCGCGGCGACCAGTCGGCCCGGAGCCGAGGGATCGCGGATGTAATTCTGGTACGCGATGGCGAGCCCGACCAGCATGACGATCGTCGGGGTGAAGCTGACGAGGAAGGGGACCTGCTCGGCGGCTTCTGCGAGGTGGGTCGAGAAGGACACGCTACCCTTCCAGAAGTCGCCACCAGCCTCGGGACCGACGAAGTGGCCGGCGAAGACGAACCCCGCGAACACCGCACCGACCGACAGCAGGACGAGCGGAGTAAGCATCGACCACGGGCTCTCGTGCGGGTGGTAGCCGCCGGTGCCCGCCACGACGTGCACGTGATGATCATGCGCACTGTCATGGTCGCTGGCGTCCTTGCTTTCGTCCTCATGGCCGCCGTGCAAACTATGCTGGATATGCTCGGACGCTGCCCAGCGCGCTTGCCCGAAGAAGGTCAGGAACATCAGCCGCCACGAATAGAAGCTGGTTAGCAGCGCCGCGAAGGCGCCGAGGAAGAAGGCGATGCCGCCATGGACGGTGCCGCTGGCAAAGGCGCTCTCGAGGATCGAATCCTTTGAGTAGAATCCCGCAAAGCCGAATGAGAAGAATGGGGTCGCAATACCAACCCCCGTGATCGCCAGCGTTCCCGCAACCATAGCCCAGAAGGTCCACGGTATCTCTTTCCGCAACGCCCCGTAGTAACGCATGTCCTGCTCATGGTGCATCGCGTGAATCACCGACCCCGCGCCGAGAAACAGCAGCGCCTTGAAGAAGGCGTGGGTGAAGAGGTGGAACATCGCCGACCCGAACGCGCCCGATCCTGCCGCGAAGAACATGTAGCCGAGCTGCGAGCAGGTCGAATAAGCGATTACCCGCTTGATGTCGTTCTGCACGCAGCCCACCGTCGCGGCGAAGATGCACGTCGCGGCGCCGACATAGGTCACGACGGTCATCGCGGTTTCGCTGGTGACGAACATTGGCGACAGGCGGCACACCATGAAAACGCCCGCGGTGACCATCGTCGCGGCATGGATCAGCGCCGACACCGGGGTCGGCCCCTCCATCGCGTCGGGTAGCCAGGTGTGGAGCCCCAATTGCGCTGACTTGCCCATCGCGCCGACGAACAGGAGCAGGCACAGCACAGTCATCGTGCTCGCGGTCATCCCCGCAAAGTGGAGGGTCGATCCCGCCATGCCCGGCGCTGCAGCGAGGATCGCCGGGATCGAGACCGTCCCGAACACCAGGAACGTCCCGAAAATCCCGAGCGAGAAACCGAAATCGCCGACCCGGTTGACGACGAACGCCTTGATCGCGGCGGCGTTGGCACTCGGCTTGTAATACCAGAACCCGATGAGGAGGTAGGAGGCGAGCCCGACCCCTTCCCAACCGAAGAACATCTGGACGAGGTTGTCGGCGGTGACCAGCATCAGCATCGCGAAGGTGAACAGCGAGAGATAGCCAAAGAAGCGCGGCTGGCTGTCGTCCTCTGCCATATAGCCCCAGCTGTAGAGGTGCACGAGGCTCGAAACCGAGGTCACTACGACGAGCATCGCTGCGGTAAGCGTATCGACCTTCAACGCCCAATCGACCTTCATGTCGCCCGACCTGATGAAGTCGAGCACATGGACCGTCGTCGGGGTCGCGGCGCCTGTCAGGAACGCGATGAAGATGGGCCACGACAGCGCGCAGGACAGGAACAAGGCCCCGGTCGTCACCGCCTTGGCCGGAACCTTGCCGATCACGCGCCCGCCGAGCCCCGCGACGATCGCGGCGAGCAGGGGCAGGAAGACGATGGCGATGATCGACTGCATCACCCGTGCATCCTCGATGCTTCATCGATCGCAATCGAACCTTGGCGGCGGAAGAAGATCACGAGAATGGCAAGTCCGATCGCTGCTTCGGATGCAGCCACCGTAAGCACAAACATCGCGAAAATCTGTCCGGTGAGGTCGCCGAGAAACGCGCTGAACGCTACAAGGTTGATGTTGACTGCAAGCAGGATCAACTCAATCGCCATCAGCATCAGGATGATGTTGCGGCGGTTGAGGAAGATGCCGAGCACCCCGATGGTGAACAGGATCGCGGCAACGGCGAGATAGTGTGTCAAGCCGATCACAGGACAACCCCCTCGCCGACCGGCGGCTGCATGTTGCGGGTTGCTTCCGACGGTATCCGGTCGACCTGGCGCGAAACCTTCTGGCCGCGCGTGTCGCCACGGTTGCGATGGGTGAGCACGATCGCCCCGATCATCGCGACGAGCAGGATCAGTCCGGCGATCTCGAACGGGTAGAGGAATCGCGAGTAAAGCAAGGTGCCGAGCGCGACGATATTTGGCTGAAGCGGCCCGCTCGCGACTGCTGGGTGGACCGCAGCGCCGGGTCCGGCGCTGCGCGCACCGACCGCAATGACCATCTCGGCCAGCAGCACCAGCGCGATCAGCAAGCCGAACGGCAGGTTTTTCGTGAAGCCCGAACGCAGCGTGGCAAAGTCGATGTTGAGCATCATCACGACGAACAGGAACAGCACCGCGACCGCGCCGACGTAAACGATCACTAGCAGCATCGCGATGAACTCGGCCCCAAGCAGCACCATCAATCCGGCGGCGTTGAAGAAGGCGAGGATCAGCCACAATACGCTGTGCACCGGATTGCGCGCGGAGATCACGAGCAGCGCAGGCACGATCGTGAAGGTCGCGAACAGGTAAAAGGCGATGATGGTGATCATGGGTCGAGCGGGCGCCTAGCGATACGGTGCATCGGCGGCAAGGTTCGCCGCGATCGCTTGCTCCCAGCGGTCGCCGTTGGCGAGCAGCTTGGCCTTGTCGTAGAGCAATTCCTCACGCGTTTCGGTCGCGAATTCCAGGTTCGGCCCCTCGACGATCGCATCGACCGGGCACGCCTCGGCGCACAGCCCGCAATAGATGCACTTGACCATGTCGATGTCGTAGCGCGTCGTGCGGCGGCTCCCGTCCTCGCGCGGCTCGGCCTCGATCGTGATCGCCTGCGCGGGGCAGATCGCCTCGCACAACTTGCACGCGATGCACCGCTCCTCGCCGTTGGGATAGCGGCGCAGCGCATGTTCCCCGCGGAAGCGCGGGGATTGCGGCGCTTTCTCGTACGGATAGTTGATCGTCACCTTGGGCTTGAAGAAATACTTCAACGTCAGCGCATGGGCGCGAAGAAATTCCCACAGGGTGAAGGCCTTGATGGTCCGCGCGATCATTTCCGCTGTCCGCTAATTAGGAGAAAGAGACCGTTTCCGGCCGCAAGACGCTTGAGCAAGCCACGCGGCCACAGCGTGCGGGCCAGATCGAGGAGGCGTCCTTGATGCCGCTGCCCGGCGCCGCTCGACAACAGGTCGCCATGCGTGAGTTCAGCGCGAACCTCGACCTTGCTCGCGAACGGCGCTACCATCCTCAGCGCCTCCGACGGAGTATAGGCCTTCGTCCCCGGGCTCTCGAGATAGTTCGCATAGATCGAAGCAAGCGAGGTTAGTGGCCGTCCCCGCGCCAGGCCATAGCGAGCCCACAGCATAAGCCCGACAAGACTCCACTTGTTGTAGACCATCATCGCAAAGGTCCCGCCCGGTCGGAGCACCCGCATTGCCTCGGCGATCGCCTTGGGCGTGTCGGGCGAATGGTGGAGCACGCCCCAGCTATAAACATGGTCGAAGCTCGCCTCGGCGAACGGCAGCGCCTCGGCATTTCCGACCTGAAGGTCCGAATGAAGCCCGGCGAGCGACAACCGCCGTCGCGTATGATCAACCGCGCGCGGGGTCAGGTCGATCCCGCTCAGATCGGCTCCGGCCCGCGCGAACTGCTCATGGTCCGAGCCCATTCCGACCCCGATCTCCAGCACTTTCTTCCCGCGCATTGCGCCCCAGTTGGCGAAACCCGGGATGTAGGGCTCAAGCCGATAGCGTTCGGTGGATTGTGCAGCGTAGCCGGTGGCGGTTTCCTCTGGCAACAGCAAGGCTTCGCCGCACGAGGCTGCGTTCCAGAAGTCACGGACATCGGAGAGGGCGGCGGCCATCATGACCCGGCGCCATAGCGGGTGAGCATCAGCCAGCCCGAGACAAGCACAACGAAGATCAGGCTGAGTGGGAGGAAGATCTTCCACCCGAGCCGCATCAACTGGTCATAGCGATAGCGCGGAACGGTCGCCTTGACCCAGCTGAAGATGAAGAAAAACAGGAACATCTTGGCGAACAGCCAGACGATGCCGGGGACGAGATAAAGCAGCCCGATGTTGAGCGGCGGCAACCATCCGCCCCAGAACAGCGTCGCGTTGAGCGCGCACATCAGGATGACGTTGCCATATTCACCGAGCCAGAAGAGCGCAAAGCTCATCGACGAATATTCGGTCTGATGCCCGGCGACGAGCTCGCTTTCGGCCTCGACCAGGTCGAACGGAGTACGGAAAGTCTCGGCCATCGACGAAATCAGGAACACCACCGCCATCGGGAACAGCAAGGGGTTGAAACCGAACCCGTTGAGCAGACCGAAGCCGATATTGCCCTGCTGCGCGTGGACGATCGCCGAGAGGTTGAAGCTGTCGGCGTAGAGCACGACGCAGATCAGCACGAACCCGATCGCGACTTCATAGCTGACCATTTGCGCGGCGGCACGCATCGCGGCGAAGAAAGGATATTTGGAGTTGGACGCCCAGCCGGCGATGATCACACCGTAGACCCCGAGGCTCGAGGCGGCGAGAACGTAGAGCATACCCACATTGATGTCGGCGAGCACCACTCCTTCGCCGAACGGCACCACCGCCCACACGATCAGCGCGGTCGCAAAGGTGATGATCGGCGCTATCAGGAACAGCCCCTTGTTGGCGCTGGTGGGGATGATGGTCTCCTTGAGGAATACCTTCAGCCCGTCGGCAAAACTTTGCAGCAACCCGAACGGCCCGACCACGTTTGGCCCGCGGCGAAGCGCGATCGCGGCCCAGATCTTGCGGTCGGCATAGATGATCATCGCGACCGCGAGCATCAGCGGCAGCGCAATGACGAGGATGCCGATGATCGTGGCGAGGAACCACGCCCAGCCGTAGATCATTCCGTGCGAGACGAAGAAGGCTGTCATTCCGCCGCCTCTGCGAACGCGTGGCCATGGAGCAATTCCTCAGAGCAACGGTGCATCGTCGGGCTCGCGCGGCAAATCGCGTTGGTCAGGTAAAAGTCGGCAATCGGGTACCCAACTGAACCTTCGACTTTCGCATCCAGGCTCGGCGGCGCCCACGGCAAGTCGATCAGCCCGTCGCGCGCCAGCGCCGGGGTGTCGGCATGCATCGCGGAGCGAAGCTGGTCGAAGCGATCAAACGGCAGCGATTTCCCGATGAGGTCTGACACCGCGCGCAAAATCGTCCAGTCCGCGCGCGCATCGCCCGGCGCAAAGGCGGCGCGCTCGGACCGCTGCACGCGCCCCTCGGTGTTGACGTAGGTGCCGTGCTTCTCACTGTAGGCGGCGCCGGGCAAGACGAGGTCGGCCATGGCCGCGCCCTTGTCGCCATGGTGGCCGATATAGACGGTGAACGCCCCCGGGAAACGACCCGCCGCGACTTCATCCGCTCCAAGCGAAATCACCAGCTCAGGCTTGGCCGCCGCGACATCGGCGATGCCACCGGCTTGCGCATAGCCGAGCAAAATTCCGGCCATCCGCGACGCCGCGGTGTGGAGGACGTTGAAGCCGTTCCAGCCATCCTTGATCAGCCCGAGCGACCCGACCGAAGCCAGCGCAGCGCCCATCGCCCCCTTGGCGAGCCCGCCGGGGCCGAGGATGAGTGCCGGCTTGGCCGCCGCCGCGAACGCATCCGCCGCAACCTTCGGGAGGTTCCCGATCAGCGAAAGGTCATCGCCGAGCCACGTCAGCCTGAAACCCAGATCGACCTCGGGCCCGATCGCGAAAACCTTCGCCCCCTTGCGCACGGCCTTGCGCAACCGCGTGTTGATCAGCGGCGCTTCCCAGCGCGGGTTGGTCCCGACGAGCAGGATCGCGTCCGCCGTTTCGATCCCGGTGATGGTCGAATTGAACGCCACCGCCGCGATGCTAGTGACGTCATAGTCAAGCCCGGTCTGCCGCCCCTCGAGGAGAGCCGACCCCTGCCCCGCGAGCAGCGCCTTCGCCGCATAGATCGTCTCGGCATCGACCAAGTCGCCGGCAATCGCCGCGACCTTTGCTCCCGCACCCTTCAGCTTCTCAGCGAAAAGAGCCAGCGCTTCAGGCCACCCCGCCTCGCGCAGCTTGCCATTCTCCCGAACCCACGGTCGATCCAGCCGCCCACGAACCAGCGCATCGACATGGTGCCGCGTCTTGTCCGAGATCCACTCTTCGTTGACGTCTTCGTTGATCCGCGGAAGCACGCGCATCACCTGCGCCCCGCGAACGTCGAGCCGGATGTTCGATCCCACCGCGTCCATCACGTCGATCGCCGGAATTTTCTTCAATTCCCACGGCCGCAATTCGAAACTCGTCGGCCGCTGCAACAAGGCCCCGACCGGGCAGAGATCGCCCAGATTGCCCGACAATTCACTGGTCAGCGCCTGCTCAAGATAGGCGGTGATCTGCGAATCCTCGCCGCGATACAGCATCCCGATCTCGGGTGTCCCCGCCACCTCGTCCGCAAAGCGAATGCAGCGCGTGCACTGGATGCAGCGGGTCATCGCGGTCTTGATCACCGGGCCCATATATTTGTCTTCGACCGCGCGCTTATTCTCGTCATAGCGCGAGGTGCCCCGGCCATAGGCCATCGCCTGGTCCTGCAGGTCGCACTCGCCCCCCTGGTCGCAGATCGGGCAGTCGAGCGGATGGTTGATGAGCAAAAACTCCATCACCCCCTCGCGCGCCTTTTTGACCATCGGCGTATCGGTGCGGATGACCTGCTTGTCGGCGGCGGGCAGCGCGCACGATGCCTGCGGCTTGGGCGGTCCGGGCGACACCTCGACCAGGCACATGCGACAATTGCCGGCAATGCTCAGCCGCTCATGATAGCAAAAGCGCGGAATCTCCTTCCCCGCCAGCTCGCACGCCTGGAGCACGGTCGCCCCCTGCGGAACCTCGATCTCGACGCCGTCGACGGTGACTGTCGGCATTATTCCGCTGCTTCCATCATTGCGCCGCCATTGCGTTCGGCAATCCGTCGCTCAAGCTCGGGCCGGAAATGCTTGACCAGCCCCTGGATCGGCCACGCCGCCGCGTCGCCGAGCGCACAGATCGTATGCCCCTCGATCTGCTTGGTCACGTCGAGCAGCCGGTCAATCGTCCCGCTATCCCCATCGCCCTCGCGCAGCCGCTCCATCGTCCGCCACATCCACCCGGTGCCCTCACGGCACGGAGTGCACTGGCCGCAGCTCTCATGCTTGTAGAAGTAACTGATGCGGGCGATCGCGCGGACGATGTCGGTCGACTTGTCCATCACGATCACCGCCGCCGTCCCGAGCCCGCTCCCAAGCGCTTTGAGCCCGTCGAAATCCATCGGCGCGTCCATGATCTGCTCCGCCGGGACCAGCGGCACCGACGACCCGCCCGGGATCACCGCGAGCAAATTGTCCCACCCGCCGCGAATCCCCCCGGCATGGCGGTCGATTAGTTCGCGGAAGGATATACCCATCGCCTCCTCGACCACGCACGGCTTGTTCACATGACCCGAAATCTGGAACAGCTTGGTCCCTTCATTCTTGGGATTGCCGATGCCCGAGAACCACGCCGCGCCGCGCCGCAGGATCGTCGGGGTGACCGCGATGCTCTCGACATTATTGACCGTCGTCGGGCAGCCATAAAGCCCCGCACCCGCCGGAAATGGCGGTTTCAGCCGCGGCTTGCCCTGCTTGCCCTCGAGGCTTTCCAGCATCGCCGTCTCTTCGCCGCAGATATAGGCCCCCGCACCCCGATGAACGAACACGTCGAAATCATAGCCCGACCCGGCCGCATTCTTGCCGATCAGCCCCGCCGCATAGGCCTCCGCGACCGCGCGCCGCAGCGCCTCGGTCTCGCGGATGAACTCGCCGCGCACATAGATATAGGCCGCGCGCGCGCGCATCGCGAAGCCGGCGATCAGCGCGCCTTCGACCAGCTTGTGCGGGTCGTGCCGCAAAATCTCGCGGTCTTTGCACGATCCCGGCTCGCTCTCGTCAGCGTTGATCACCAGGAAATTGGGTTTGCCCGGCTTAGGCTCCTTGGGCATGAAGCTCCACTTCATCCCCGTCGGAAACCCTGCCCCGCCGCGCCCGCGAAGCCCCGACGCCTTGATCACCTCGATGATCGCGTCCGGCCCATCATTCATGAGGTCGGCAGTCTTGTCCCAGTCCCCACGCCCCTGCGCTTCCTTCAGTCCGGCGGACTGAAAGCCGTAGAGGTTGGTGAAAATGCGGTCCTTGTCGGCCAGCGGCGTGATCGTCATGCCCTCTGCCCCCGATAGTCGTAATTGCGCTCTGCCATCTTCTTGAGCGTCGATGGCCCGCCCTCAGGGCAACTGGTCTGGCGATCGACCTGAGGCCCTGGCTTCGGCGTCTCGCCCCGCGCCAGCGCATCGAGCACCGCGCCCATGCTATCCTCGGTCAAATCCTCATAATTATCGTCGTTGATCTGGACCATCGGCGCGTTGGTGCAGGCGCCGAGGCACTCGACCTCGGTCAGCGTCCACATCCCGTCGGCGGTGGTGTGGCCCTTCTTCATCCCGCGCGCCTTGCACGCGGTCATGACATCGTCCGACCCGCGCAGCATGCACGGCGTTGTCCCGCACACCTGCACATGAAAGCGCCCGACCGGCACCAGATTATACATGGTGTAGAAGGTCGCGACCTCGAGCAGCCGCACCGGGGGCAGGTCGAGATAGGCCGCGACATATTCGATCACCGGCATTGGCAGCCAGCCCTGTGTGCGAGTCTCCTCGCCGACCTGCCGCTGGGCAAGGTCGAGCAACGGCAGCGTCGCCGACTGTTGCCGGCCGTCGGGGTAGCGCGCGATGATCTCGTCGGCCGCCTTCTTGTTGGCGGGGGTGAACGCGAATGCCGACCACCGCGCGCGAAGCTCGGGCGTGTCGGGGGCGAAGATGCGCTCAGCCATTACAAAAACTTCTTACTTGTACGAAACGCACGATGGAGCTGCCAAACGCCGAGCAAGGCAGAGGTCGCCATGACGATTTCTGGAAACTTCAGGAGAAGATCGGTCGGTAAAATAGAAAATAGGGGCATGATCACAAATAGAAAGACGACCGGATCCTTGAGGGCAACCCAAAGCCCCAATGAAATTGCGATTAGGACTAATCCCGCGATGAGGTTCGGCCTCGACGTTACTTCGCTCACCGGTCACACTCCCCAAACACGACGTCGATCGCGCTCAGCACGGCGGTGGTGTCGGCCAGCATGTGACCCTTCATCATGAAGTCCATCGCCTGCAGATGCGAGAAGGCGGTCGGCCTGATCTTGCAGCGATACGGCTTGTTCGTCCCGTCGGCGACCAGATACACCCCGAACTCGCCCTTGGGGCTTTCGGTCGCGACGTAAACCTCGCCCGCGGGCACATGATAGCCTTCAGTGTAGAGCTTGAAGTGATGGATCATCGCTTCCATCGAGGTCTTCATCTCGCCGCGCGTCGGCGGGAACACCTTGCGGTCGAGGCTGCCGATCGGCCCCTCGGGCATGTCGCGCAGGCACTGGCGCATGATCCGCGCCGACTGGCGAACCTCCTCGACCCGCACCATGAACCGGTCATAGCAGTCGCCCCGCGTGCCGACCGGAACATCGAACTCCATCCGGTCGTAAACGTCATAGGGCTGCGACTTGCGCAGGTCCCACGGGATGCCCGCCGCGCGGATCATCGGCCCCGAAAAGCCCCACGCAATCGCGTCGTCGCGCGAGACCAGACCAATATCGACGTTGCGCTGCTTGAAGATGCGATTGTCGGCGACCAGGCTGATCGCGTCCTCGAAGATGATCGGGAATTTGTCGAGGAAGCTCGCGATGTTGGCCAGCACCTTGGGCGGCAGGTCCTGATGGACCCCGCCGACGCGGAAATAATTGGCGTGCATCCGCGCGCCGCTGACCTGCTCGTAAAGCTGCAGCGTGTCCTCGCGCACTTCGAACAGCCACAGATTGGGGGTCATCGCCCCGACGTCCATGACGTGGCTCCCAAGGTTGAGCATATGGTTTGAGATACGCGTCAGCTCGGCCATCATCACCCGAATATATTGCGCGCGAAGCGGCACCTCGAGCCCAAGCAATTTCTCGATCGCCAGGACGTAGCTGTGCTCCATGCACATCGGCGAGCAGTAATCGAGCCGGTCGAAATAGGGCAGTGCCTGAGCGTAGGTCTTATATTCGATCAATTTCTCGGTGCCGCGGTGGAGCAGCCCGACGTGCGGATCGACCCGCTCGACGATCTCGCCGTCAAGCTCCATGATAAGGCGCAGCACGCCATGTGCCGCAGGGTGCTGCGGGCCGAAATTGATCGTATAATTCTGCACCACCTCATCGCCGAGCGTCGGCTTGTCCCCGGCCTGCGGAAGCGTCGTGATCTCGAGCGTCTGGGTCACTTCTTCGCCTCTCCCGTTGGAGGAGTGACCGGCGCCGCATCGCTCTGCTTGACCGCCTCGGCATTGGCCGCAGCCCCGGCCCCGGTATCGGCCGGCTTCTCGGTCACTTTGGGCGTTGGTGGCGGCGGGCTGGCGGGCACGGCGCTGGTTGCGGTCGGTGCAGCGGCAGGAGTCGGCCCAGCCCCCTGCCCTTCGGCCTTTTCATCGCCGGGCAGCCGATATTCGGGCCCTTCCCACGGCATCAGGAAGTCGAACGTCCGGAAGTCCTGCGGCAGCTTGACCGGCTCATAGACCACCCGCTTCTCGGCCTCCGAATAGCGTAGCTCGACATAGCCCGTCAGCGGGAAGTCCTTGCGCTGCGGGTGACCCTCGAAGCCATAATCAGTCAGGATCCGACGCAGGTCGTTATTGCCAGCGAAGGTCACGCCATACATGTCAAACACTTCGCGCTCGAGCCAGCCCGCGACCGGCCACAGCCCGGTAACACTCGGCACCGGCGTGGTCTCGTCGGTTGCAACATGGAGCCGCAGGCGATGGTTTTTCGTCAGCGAAAGCAGGCAGAAAACTACCTCGAACCGCTCGGGCCGCTCGGGAAAATCGACCCCGGCAATCTCCATCAGCTGCTGATAGCCATGCTCGTCGCGCAGGCTCGCCAGCACCGCGACCAGATCATCGCGCGCGACGTCGAACGCCGTCTCGATCCCCTTGCGCGGGGTGATCGGCAGCGCTCCCCAATCCGCTTGGGGTTCGGCATAGCGGGGCGCGGGGCTCGGCATCAGCGCTCGATCGTCCCTTCGCGGCGGATCTTCCGCTGCAACTGCATGATCCCGTAAAGCAGCGCCTCGGCGGTCGGTGGGCACCCCGGAACATAGATGTCGACCGGAACGATACGATCGCAGCCGCGCACTACCGAATAGCTATAATGATAGTAACCGCCGCCGTTCGCGCAGCTGCCCATCGAGATGACATATTTGGGCTCGGGCATCTGGTCGTAAACCGTGCGCAGCGCCGGAGCCATCTTGTTGCACAGCGTGCCCGCGACGATCATCACGTCCGACTGGCGCGGGCTTGCGCGCGGCGCAACGCCAAATCTTTCAAGGTCATAGCGCGGCATGTTCACATGGATCATCTCGACCGCGCAGCAGGCGAGCCCGAAGGTCATCCACCACAGCGACCCGGTCCGCGCCCAGGTGACGAGGTCGTCGAGGCTCGCGGTGATGAACCCCTTCTGATCGAGGTCGGCGCGCATCTGCAGGAAGCGCGCTTCCTCGTCGCTCCCAGCGATCAGCCCGGCGGTGCGCGCCAGCTGCTCCTCGGTCGGATTAGGATTGACCGAAGGGTCGAGCATCACTCCCATTCGAGTGCCCCCTTCTTCCACGCATAGGCCAGCCCCAGCGCGAGTTCGGCGAGGAACCCCATCATCGCGATCCACCCGGTCCAGCCGGTGAATTTCAGACTGACCGCCCACGGGAATAGGAAGGCGGCCTCGAGGTCGAACACGATGAAGAGGATCGCGACGAGATAGAAGCGCACGTCGAACTGCGACCGGCTGTCCTCGAACGCGGGGAAGCCGCACTCATATTCGGCGAGCTTCTCAGGCGTCGGCTTGTGAGTCCCCGTTAGCCGGCTGACGAGCATCGGCAGGAAGACAAACGTCCCCGACAGTGCAAGCGCGACCCCCAGGAACAGGAGGATCGGCAGATAACCAAAGGCAACACTGGCCAAGGGGGACTACTCCGGGGGCGAATCTGCGGCGGCTTTAGGACAGGGGCGAGAGAGGGGCAACAGCTACCAAACGTCATCCCGGGCGTGACCCGGGACCCGCCTGCCTTTTCACGCTGCAAAGGAAGAAGGTAGGTCCCGGGTCAAGCCCGGGATGACGATGATTTTAGCGGAGCGACCCCCCGAGCAGCTTATGCAGCTTGCTGTGCAAATCACCATTCGCCGCGAGATATTCGCGTCGATCGAACATCCGGTTCTGCCCGCGATAATCGGTTACATAGCCGCCCGCTTCCTTGACCAGTAGCACGCCCGCCGCCGAGTCCCACGTGTCGAGATCATCCTCCCAGAAGCCGTCGATCCGCCCCGCCGCGACCCACGCGAAATCGAGCGCAGCCGAACCGAACCGGCGAATGCCTGCAACTTCGGGCGCAATCGCACCGAAAATCCGCGACCATTGCGCGACATTGCCGCGCCCGAAGTGGGGAATCCCGGTGCCGATCAGCGCTTCGTCGAGATTGCGCCTGCTCGACACTCGCAGCCGTCGGTCCTGAAGCCATGCCCCCCGGCCCTTCTCGGCCCAGAAGCTCTCGTCGGTGACCGGCTGATAGACCAGCCCCTGGGTGACCTCGCCCGTCCCGTCGGGCTTCTTCTCCTCGACCGCGATCGAGATCGCAAAATGGGGGATGCCGTGGAGAAAATTGGTCGTGCCATCGAGCGGATCGACGATCCAGCGCGGCTTGCTGGGATCGCCCTCGATGACCCCGCCTTCCTCGAGCAGCATTCCCCAGTCGGGCCGCGCATTGCGCAGTTCCTCGACGATCGTCTGCTCAGAGCGCTTGTCGGCAATCGTGACGAAGTCGCCGGGGCCTTTCTTGCTGACCTGCAACTGCTCGACCTCGCCAAAGTCACGACGAAGCTGCGGCGCCGCCTTGCGCGCGGCGCGCTGCATGACGGTGATCAAACCTGAGTGGGAAACCATCAGTCGGCCCGGCGGACGTAGGTCTGCTCATAGACATCGACGACGATCTTCGTGCCCGCCCCGATATGCGGCGGGACCATCACGCGCACGCCATTGTCGAGGATCGCGGGCTTGTAGCTCGAGGAGGCGGTCTGCCCCTTCACCACCGCATCGGCCTCGACGATCATGGCCTCGATCGTGTCGGGCAGCTGGACCGAAATCGGCCGCTCGTCATACATTTCGAGCGTCACCTTCATTCCATCCTGAAGAAACGCCGCAGCGTCGCCGAGCAAGTCACGCGGTAGCGAAATCTGTTCATAATTGACCTCGTCCATAAAGGTCAGCGCATCGCCCTCGGCGAACAGGAACAGGAAATCCTTGGTGTCGAGCCGAACCCGCTCGACCGTCTCGGCCGAGCGAAAGCGGACGTTGTTCTTGCGGCCATCGATGAGGTTCTTGAGCTCGACCTGCATATAGGCCCCGCCCTTGCCCGGCTGGGTATGCTGGATCTTGACCGCGCGCCAGATGCCCGTTTCATATTCGATGATATTGCCGGGACGAATGTCCACGCCGCTGATCTTCATTCGATCCGCCTATATGCCTGAGGTGAAAAGAGCCGGACCAGCAGTTGGCTGGCCAGTCAGGCGGCTGCCCTAGCGATTAGCGCTTTTCCCGGCAAGCAGCGGGTAAGGATTGATCGGCGTTCCGTTGTACCATTTCTCGCCGCCCGCCATATGGTTGATCGCGAAGTGGAGGTGCGGCCCTTCGAGGCTGGCGTCGCCAGTATGCCCGACCAAGCCGATCGGTGACCCTCGCTGTAGCCGCTGCCCTTCGGCGAGGCCTGGCGCATAAGCCGCGAGGTGGGCGTAATAATAGACCCATCGGCCGTCCGGCGATCGCTCGTAAACCGTCAGCCCGCCCTTGCCGACGCTTTCAAACATCTTCTCGACCGTGCCCGGCGCGGTCGCGTAAACCGGCGTGCCTTCGGGCGCCATTATATCGATCGCTTCATGCCGCCGGGCACCCCCGGCGCGAGCTGCGGTAAAGGTATCGGTCAGCTGGCCGGGCTTGATCCCCGCCACCGGTATTGCGAGGCCAGCCGGGCCGACCTCGACACTCTCAGCGACCGCCAACGGCGTTGACGAACCCGATCCGAGCACCGCTTTGTCGCCCTTGCCCTCGATCCGCCCGTCGACCCTTCCGCCTTCCGCCTGTGGACTACGACTGATCCCGAACGCGAAAATCCAGAAGGCGCTGGTCAGGATTGCGGTCAGGACCACCGTTGCAATCGTCTTGATCATCAGCTCGTGAATACAGCCTTGAAGCCGGGTTTCAACATCCGCGACAATCGCAACACATCCCAGTTGCTCAGGCGAACGCAGCCATGGCTTTCGGCCCGCCCGATCGTGTCGGGGCTACCAGTGCCGTGGATACCGTAATGCTCCTTGGTCAGATCGAGCCAGGCGAGCCCGACCGGGCCGTTCGGACCCGGCTTGAGCCGCTTGTCGCCGCCCTCGGGATCCTTGGCATCCCAGAACAGGTCGGGCTGATAATGGAACGGCGGCAGGTAGGCATAGGTCGTCACCTTCCACAGTCCGTAGGGCAGCGGGTCGTGGGTCGAGCCCGTCGTCACCGGGAACTGAGCGACCACCTGGCCCTGCCCCAGTTCCTTTGGTGGCGTATATTTCGCCCCTTTGCCGCGATCCTTGGTCAGCGGCCCCGCAGGCGGCGTCCCCTTCATCACGCGCAACACGCCTTCCTTTTTCGACACCACGACATAATCGCCCTGGATGGTGCCGCCATCGACGTTAAGCTTGGCAAACCAAGGCTTTATATCGTCCTTGAGGCCGTCGTAGGCGGCATTGGCTGGGACCACATTGGGCAGCTTGAGCGTTTGCCCGGCCCCGATCTTGGCATCCGGGCCGTTGAGGGCGACAATCGTATCGGGCGTGGTGTGGAATTCCTCCGCGACCTCCTCCAGCATGTTGCGATAGCCCATGAAGGGCAGCGCGGCCTGATCCTCGGGTTTCTTGGGGAAAGGTATGACAAAAGGCCCCGCGACCTGATCGGGGCTGAGTTTGACGTCGATCGTCGACGGCCGGTTCATCTGTTTGAGCGCGCCGAGCGTCGCCGCATCAAGCTTGCCGGTCGTGGGCAGGTTATGCGCTGACTGGAAGCCGCTGACCGACTTGGCGAACACCATTCCCTTCTTGCCATCGATCACCCCCGATGGGAAACCGGCAACATCGAGCAGCACTTGCGCGTCGAAGATGACGGCATCGATTGGCGAGCCGGGCGTACCCGGTGGCACCCATCCGCCAGCGGGCTTCGACAGCGCACTGTGCTGACCCGGTTTGGGGGTCGTGGTCGAGGCATTCGCGACGGCGACCAACGCGAGTGCCGCACCACTTGCCATTCCGGCCTTCAACATCGCCTTGGGGGTCACGCAACTTCTCCTGATCGAGGTCCGACTTCGAGTTGCAAACGATGCACCGGCGATTTCTTTCCCACCCGCAACGAACACGCGCCTCGCCGCGCCGCGGCCAAGCTGCTAGTCACCGCACGATGAGCGACGAGATGGGCACGATCGACGACAACCGGCGGGCGCGGCGACTGGCCGCGTCCGGCTGGCTGATCATCGCGCTCAGCGCCGGCGGGATCGCGCTGCCACTGGTCGAACCCGCCAATGGAGCGCTGGTCATCGGCGCGATGCTGTTCGCTGCCGGCCTCATCGAGATCATCGCCGCCCTTGTCCGCCATCAGACCCGCACCCTTGCGCTCCTGGCTGGGATGGTGACGGTCCTCGCCGGGCTCATGTTCGCGACCGACCCCGCGACGCACTTCCTTTCAACCCTGACGATCATCATGGGCTGGCTCGTCCTGCGCAGCCTGATCCTCGCGAGCGCGGCACTGCTCGAACGGGGCTCGGCGCGGCGCTGGACCGCGCTGTCGGCGATAACCGATTTCATCCTCTCGGCGGCGCTAGCCGTCGGCGTTTCAATCTCGACCCTGGTCGTGGCGTTGTTCGGCCCCACCGAGGATCTCGTCACCAGCTTCGCCTGGGTGCTGGCGATCAGCTTCGTCGCGACCGGCACCCTGCTCCTCGAACTCGCCAGCTGCGCGCGGCGTGAAGACGTCTGAGCGGCCGCTCGTTCGCCCGCGCCGCGCGGCGCCGTCACATCTTGTCGAACACCAGCGTCACGTCGCGTGGAGCATTGCCGATCATTGCGTGACGGCGCAGCGTAAGCCGCTTGCCGTCGGCCGACAAATCACTCACCGCCGAGGCCGAGGGTTTGCCGTGGCGCGTCAACTTCGCCTTGATCTCGCGCGGCGTGACGAGCGTCAGGGCAATGTGGTCACCGATCGGGTTGCCCAAAATCGGAAAGGCTTTCCCGTCGATCGTGCCGACATAGCTAATGTGCATCGGCTTGCCCGCCGATGTTCCCTTGGCATCGAGCGTGATTTTGTTGCCCTCGACCGCGTAGGTCCGCGTATCGGACCATTGGGCGGGGTGCGCGCCGAGTTTCGACTTGGCGACATTGAGCTTCCACGTGCCGTTCCAGTCGGCCGACGGCGATTTATCCATCGCAGACGCCCCGACGGGCGCAACCAGCAGCATGGCGGTGACAAATCCAACGATATGCTTGTTCATGGCCTTTCTCCCATCAAGGAACAGGCCGCCGCCGAATGACGCATGACGGGGACGCGCAACTGTGCACCCATCGCGGTCGAAGCGCAATCGAACCGCGCAACTGCGGTCGCGACTAACCCTTGAGCACGTCCGCAAACGCCGCCACGGCTTGCCCCGGGTCCTCCACTCCGAAGACCGCCTGGCACACCGCCGCGAAATCGGCCCCGGCGGCAACCAGCGGCGCAACGTTCGCCGGTGTAATCCCGCCAATCGCAACGCACGGCACTTCGAATAGCGCCGACCACCACGACAGGATCTGCGGTTCGGGACGGTAATTGCTCGGCTTGGTCGTTGTCTCGTAGAAAGCGCCGAACGCAACATAGTCGGCCCCCTCCTCGCCCGCCTGCATCGCCAGGTGGCGGCTGTCGTGGCAGGTGCGGCCGATCTGGACAGTTGGCCCGAGCTCGGCCCGCGCCGAGCGCAAGTCGCCGTCCGATTGGCCCAGGTGAACCCCGTCGGCGCCGAGCCGTTTGGCCAGGCTAACACTGTCGTTGACGATGAAGGCAACGTCATCATCGCCGCAGATCCGCTGCAACGGCTCGGCCAGGCGCGCCAGATCATGCTCGCTCACGTCCTTTACCCGCAGCTGGAAGGCGGCCACCGGCCCGCCCGCCAGGGCGGCGCGAAGCCGATCGGGAAAGCCCCCGCCGACGTTCTGGGGAGAGATCAGATAAAGTTCGCACGGCTGAGTGCGCCGGGGAGGCGGAAAAGCGGTCAGGTCGGCATCGTCTTCGGTCATCATGGCGGGGGTCTTAGACGAGCCCAATCGAGCGTCCTACCCCTTGACCGTCGACGCCGCGTGGATGTCGTCGATCGCGCCTCCGAGCGAGGCGTCGAACTCGTCGTCGCTCATTTGGTCCTTGAGATCGCTCAGCAGAGCGCGGCTGAAGCTGGCGATCATGCCCTTGTTCTTCGCCAGTTCGGCGCAGGCTTCGGCGCGGCTGAACCCGCCCGAAAGCGCGACGACTTTCACCACGCGCGGGTGATCGACCAGCGCGTCGAAGAGCCCGGCTTTCGCGGGAATAGTGAGCTTGAGCATCACCCGCTCGTCCCCGGGGAGCGCATCGAGCGACTTCAACGTCTCGTCACGCAAAATCCGGTCGCAGTCAGCGCGCTCAGGACTCTTGATCGACACCTCGGGCTCGATGATCGGCATCAACCCGTGGCGGTTAATCTCGGCGGCGACGGCGAATTGTTGCTCGACGATCGCCGCGATTCCGGTGGGGTTGGCGCGTTCGATCACCGAGCGCATTTTGGTCCCGAAAATGCCCTTCGCCCTAGCCCGGTCGAGCAGTTCGCCCAAGCCTGTGATCGGCTTCATCAGTTTGACCCCGTCGGCCTCGTCCTCAAGTCCCTTGTCGACCTTCAGAAACGGCACCACGCCACGCTCCCACAGCAGTTCGGGGACCGGCTTGCCGCCCGCCTCACCGTCCATCGTCCGCTCGAACAGGATTGCACCGATGACCTTCTCGCCGGTGAAGCAGGGCGAGGTCATCACGCGCTCGCGCATCGCGTGGATCAATGCGAACATCTCCTCGTCGCTCGAGAAGCGATCCTCGCCGATGCCATATGCCTTGAGCGCCCCCGGGGTCGATCCGCCCGACTGGTCGAGCGCGGCGATGAAGCCGTCGCCCTGCTCGATCTGGGCGAGCATGCGGAAGCGGTCGGCATCGGTCGTGGCGGTCATGAAATCCCCTTGGGCTGGATACGCAACGGGCGGTCCTAGCGAGGGCGTCAAGGAGTCGCAACCAGCCGAACGTGGAGCGCGCAGGCTGCGGTCTAGATAGCAGTCAGTGCCGCAACCCCGGGAAGCGACTTGCCTTCCATCCACTCAAGGAACGCACCGCCAGCCGTCGAGACATAGCTGAAGTCTGGGACCACCCCGGCGAGGTTGAGCGCAGCGACCGTGTCTCCTCCGCCAGCGACCGAGACCAGACTACCGTCCTGCGTCAGCGCCGCCGCGGTCTTCCCCAGCGCCACCGTTGCTGCTTCGAACGGTGGAGTTTCGAACGCGCCGAGCGGCCCGTTCCACACCAGGGTCCGACAATTTTTGAGGACGTCCGACAGCGCTTCGACTGCCGCCGGTCCAATGTCGAGGATCATCTCGTCAGGAGCGACTTCGTGAACATTGCAGGTGCGGAGGCTCGACGGATTGGGCGCGAATTCCGTCGCCACGACCACATCGTAAGGCAGATGGATCGTACAATTGGCGGCCTCGGCACGAGCGAAGATTGCCTCAGCCTCGCCGACCAGATCATGCTCGCACAACGACTTGCCGACATTCACGCCGCGCGCTGCCAAGAAGGTGTTGGCCATTCCCCCGCCAATGATGAGGTGATCGACCTTGCTCAGCAGATGCCCGAGGACGGCCAGCTTTGACGAGACCTTCGCCCCACCGACGACCGCCGCAACCGGATGCTCCGGGTTGCCCAACGCCTTCTCCAGCGCAATCAACTCGGCCTCCATCGCGCGCCCGGCAAAGGAGGGAAGAAAGTGAGTTATTCCCTCGGTCGACGCATGTGCCCGATGCGCCGCCGAAAAGGCATCATCGACATAGTAATGTCCGAGCGCCGCCATGGCCTTCGCCAGCGCGGGATTGTTTTCCTCCTCACCCAGATGGAATCGCGTATTCTCGAGGATGCCGATCGAACCGGCCATCATCGTCGTGACCGCCCGCTCGGCCTCGGGCCCCTGGCAATCCTCGATGAACCGCACCGGCCGCCCGGTCAGGTCGGACAGTGGGCGGACCAGCAGCGCCAGGCTCATATCGGGCCGCGTCTGTCCCTTGGGACGGCCGAAGTGCGATAACAGCAGGACGATCGCGCCCTTGTCGGAAAGTTCGGTGATGGTCGGGACTGAAGCGCGAAGCCGCGTGTCATCGCTGATCGCCCCCTCGCGGAACGGCACGTTGAAATCTACCCGAACCAGGACGCGCTTGCCGGTCAGGTCGGCGGGAAGATCGTCGAGGGTCTTGAACGCAGCCATGAAATCGCCCGTCTTTGAGAAAGCAAGGCGAGCGACTAGCGGCGCTGGCGGTTCAGGACAAGTTGGCCAGATATGCTTGTCGCAGCGCGTCGATCTCGGCGAGCTTGTGGCCTTGTTCGACATGCCAGAAGGTCCAGCCGTTACATGACGGCGCGCCCTGAAGCGCCGCGCCGACCTTGTGGATCGACCCCATCACTCCGTCGCACTCGACCGAGCCGTCAGCGCGCACCGTCCCCGACCAACGCCGCTTGGCGTCGGTGAGGATGGTCCCCGGCGCGATCAATCCGCTCTCGACCAGCACCCCGAACGCCACGCGCGGGGCCGAGCGCTTGTCGGCCATGACGGTCATCGCGCTTTCGTCGAGCGGCAGTGCGCTGGCGATCCGTCGCTGTGCCACCTCGACATAGTTGCGCTCGCGCTCGATTCCGATCCAACGTCGGCCGAGCCGCTTGGCGACCGCTCCCGTCGTCCCCGTCCCGAAAAAGGGATCAAGCACCACATCGCCCGGCTTGGTGCAGGCGAGCAAGATGCGGTAGAGCAAGGCCTCGGGCTTTTGCGTCGGATGCGCCTTGTGACCGTCATCGCCCTTCTCGCGCTCGCCCCCCGAGCAGATCGGGAACAGCCAGTCCGAACGCATCTGGATATCGTCGTTGAGCGCCTTCATCGTATTGTAATTAAACGTGTAGCGCGCCTTCTCGGCTTTCGAGCACCAGATCAGAGTCTCATGCGCGTTCGTGAAGCGGGTGCCGCGGAAATTGGGCATGGGATTGGTCTTGCGCCACACGACATCGTTGAGGATCCAGAAGTCGGCGTCCTGAAGCAGCGCGCCAACGCGATAGATATTATGGTAGCTGCCGATCACCCAGATCGTGCCATCGTCCTTCAAAATCCGCCGCGCCTCGGCCAGCCACACCTTGGTGAACTTGTCGTAGACCGCGAGACTGTCGAACTTGTCCCACGCATCGTCGACCGCATCGACCCGGCCGCCCTCGGGCCGGAACAGGTCGCCGCCGAGTTGGAGATTATAGGGCGGATCGGCGAAGATCATGTCGACCGACTTGTCGGGCAGCGCGGCCATGGCGGTGACGCAATCGGCCTGGATGATTGTATCGAGGGGAAGCACCGGCGGTGCAAGCTTGAGCTTGGGGGCTTTCGCGATCGGCCGCGCACGGCCCTGCTTCTCCCCGACGTTTGCGATCAATTTCATCTTGGCCCCCTGCTTGACAACAACGGTGAGTCAGCGCGGACTCGGGGTCAAGTCAGACGGATACGGCAGTCGGGTGATAAACAGTGCGAACGAAGCGAGTCCATTTGGCGAGCGACACCAGATGTTGAGTCCTTGGCCTCGGACAGGACTCAACCGGTGGTGGTGTGGCCCAAAGGACTCGCCAGCGCCATTTCGTGCTGAATCCCCATCGCCAGCCGCTCGCGGACGAGGGTGAAGCTGCGCCGGTGGAGCGGCGTGCAGCCAAGTTCGATCAGCGCTCGGCAGTGATGCGGGGTTGGATAGCCGCGGTTCGTCTCCCAGCCATAGCCCGGATAGGTCCGGCTATGCTCAAGCATGATCCGATCGCGCGTGACCTTGGCAACGATGGAGGCGGCGGCGATCGAACGGCACTTGGTGTCGCCCTTGACGATCGCCTTGGCCTCGGTCCGCTCCCAGCGCGGCAGGCGGTTGCCGTCGACCAGCACGAAGGCCGGTTCGAATCCCAGCGCTTCCACCGCGCGCTTCATCGCCAGCATTCGCGCCCAATAGATGTTGAGCGTGTCGATCTCCTCCACTGAGGCAATCCCGACCCCGATCCGCGCGACCTTCTGCAATCGCCCGAAGATCGCCTCGCGCGTTTCGAGATCGAGCTTCTTGCTGTCATCGATCCCGCGTGGAAAATGATCGCGGTCGAGCACAACCGCCCCCGCCACGACGGGCCCGGCGAGCGGCGCGCAGCCCGCTTCGTCGACCCCGGCCAGCGGTTCGGCGAACTGGCGCTCGATCTTGAAACAGGGGCGTTTCATCTACCTCTCTTCGTCACCCCGGACTTGATCCGGGGGGTATAGTGATAGCTGCTGAACCGAGCGAGTGTGACCACACTTGCGGCGATGGGGTAGTCGGTGTGCCCGCCGTTCCCGACCATTTGAACTTTGGTGGCCGCTAGCCAGATGCAATCCGTCCTATGCAATGAGTTGCTCGAAACGCTCTCTTAGTAGGGGTAAATCTCGATAAACTTCTTCGTCATTGGCCTTGCGAGCCTCCACGAGTGCCTTCAAATCGTCGTCGTCGAGTGCAACGATATAACCCCGATCGTCCCTAGCGGTATCGCAACAGCTTTGCTGAAATCGAGCCGTGTTATCGAACTGACGGCAAACAAGAATTCCGAAATTGCCTCGACTGCGACCAAACCGACCAGCGAGCTGATCGAGTTCTGGGTTTGCGACTTTGCCACCGTAATTTTTGCATTCCACGAAAACTTGGGGCGCTGTGTAGTGCCTAGATAACCAAGCGAAGAATCCGGCTCCGCCCATATTGGTATATTTGATATCGATCCGTTTTCGACCGTCATGGATTTCATGTTGATATACAGGATGAACCAAATCGGGGTAAAAGAGTGCAGTAAGAAGCGCTTCGATAGCCTTTTCGTAGGAAGATGCGTCCTGGGTGCCAGTCGGCAGCGATGTCACCGCGTCTAGGAGCGAATCCCAATCCACGGGCGAGCTGCCTTCAAGGTTTTCGAGGTCTTCGTGACTGAGGGGTAGGAACGGACGTTTGCCTTTTTCCCGACGATAGTCGTCTAAGACATCGGGATATTTCATCGTTTGCTCGATTACGGCGCTCTTGTCGCCACCATACTTATCAATCAGATCGCTTTTGTGAACTTTTGGCCCCTTCTTCAACATAGTTATTAGGGCCGAACCGGCCTTAAGTTCTTCACGTTGCATGTGTTCAAGCATGAAATGACGATAATACTCCTGCATGTCATAAAGTGACGTGCGCCGGACGATCGCCTTTGGAACAAGCAAAAGTTTCCCGGTCTTAGGCATTGGAAGTTCAACAAATTTGGCAATCCATTCTCGCCTTGCCGGGTGCCAAATCGGTCCCGATGGCACGTCCGCAATGAGCGGAATGCCAAGCTGTCTGCATTGCTCTTGAGTGTAAGCGATCAACGGGCCGCGTATGATATTGGTGGTCACATCCGAGACAATATCTACCCCAATACCGTGAATCAGAAGCACCGTGTCTTCGAGGTCGTGAATGAGGCCCGATTTTGCGGCCGCACTCTGGCTGAGCGCAGACCAAACATCATGCGCGGATTCATTGCCCAACGCGCGGCCGCGCGACTCCCTACTCGAAAGCCCAAGATGTGTTTCATTAGGCTCCCTTAATTCCTGCAAAAGAGCTTCGGCACCCGCGTCATCTCCATCCTTGATTCGCTGAAGGACGGTTTCGAAGAAGTTTTGAACGAGTGAAACGCAGCCATCGCCCCAATCTGTTTGCATAAGCGTGAGCGCACGCGGGCTAACAAAGACCTTCGTGTCCCGAGCTACATCTACGTCCACAAAATCTAAAGTCGCCTGCGACCGTTTGAGTTTATAAACCGTGGATACTCGCTGGTTGCGTCTGCCTTTGGCCAAATCATTCACCCTTCTGGTCGCAAAGCATATCAGAAATTAATTGCCATTCTACTGTGAAGCTAACTGATTTTAGCAACCTAAAGTGTATTGGCCCGTGCAGTCTATGGCTCGGCTCGTCCGTCATGTGATAGTGGACACTTCAGAATGAAATATTCCCCTCGGCCTGATTGCGAGGTTTGTGGTTCAATCTGGCCCTATCGGCCATGAGGTAGCGGAAATCGATCATCGTCATCGTCAACTCGACCCCATCGTAGCCGCGCGATGCATCAACATTCAACCAGTTGACGACAAAGGGATGCTGTTTCCCATCGGCATCTTCGACGTCCTGAATTAGCTTCCAATAGCGGGTGTCGATCGAAGCGCCGCGCGGGACACCGTATTTTGTAGCTAGTCTGCGGTTTAAGGTCTGGTTGAAATCCTTATCTATCTCGAATTGCCCCAAATTCTGTTTCGAGCTTATGCGGAACAACCGCCCTAAGGGCGTGAACTCAAGGTCAAAATCGACTGACGCCATTCGGCCTTGGAATTGCTCGCCGCCGATCGACGTGAGCGTCATCATCTTGCGAACGCTGCCGATAGACGCGCCAAGCGCTACCCCATCTATGTCTCTCGCTAGGGTTGCAGATATGACCTTGGCATTTCGACCATTATCGGCGTTGGGGAGGGACGAGGAACGAGGGGAAGCAGGGGCTTGGGATATTGTCGCTAACAGCAGGGGAAGGAAAAACATGGTGACATCTCCATCAGAGTGACCTTGAAACTCTAATTAGATGGATATCGCCCGTGGTTTAATGTCCCGTAAATAGCTTTGGCCTGCCTATGCGCGGGCGCGATATCATTGCACGAAACCTAAGGCGCATTCGCGTTGCGAGTGATGTTTCGCAAGAACGGCTTGCTTTTGATGCTGGAGTGGACCGTTCCTATTTAGGTGGAGTGGAACGCGCTGAGGAGAATCCGAGCGTTGATGTCCTCGACAAACTCGCCGCGACATTGGGCGTTCACCTAAGCGAGCTGTTCGTGCCGCTTGCTGAGGGGGGTGCCTTGGAAGCGGGCTTAAAGCGTGGTCGGAAGTCCAAACGGTTTGCATTGGACCGTAAGGATGGCGACGGCCCGCGCTAGCTGCGGCGACAGGCGACAGACACCATCATCCTTTACGATGAAATCAGCCGCCGCAAATTTGCGGGTTGCGACCAGTTCCAATATCTTTGCGTCAACGCGGGGCCTCTCTAGCTCGATGAAATCCAAAACCAGCGCCGGGGTGCCCTTGTGACTGTTATGCATGATCCCCAGTCTGGGATCGAACCCGCCCGCGATCGTGTCGATTTGAAGCTGCGAGAGTTTCACCGCGTAAGCGTAATTCAACATCGCGTTGATAGGGTGTGAGGCGTTCCGGTTCTCCGGTTTGATGCCAACTGCGAGCGAGCTGCGCCCCGAGTAGCACTGCCAATCATTGGGAACGGGACGCCTAGAAAGCCCAATCCAATGAACCGGCAGTCCGTGCCACGCCGCGAAGTAGGATGACGCACACTCACCTTCGACCGCAAATATCGCATTCAAGTCAGGGAAAACTTCGACTTGGAGTCGTTCGATCGCCGCCCTTGCTTTTCCGGTCGCCATTTGGCGGGCGCGAGTGTCCGGGATGCAGCGCTCAAGCGTATCGAGGCTGGCAACAACTTTCAGGCGAATAAGATTGGCTGCAAAAGCGTGGCGTTTCGCGGGGTTGCCACGAGTTTCCTTCTGCCAATCCAATTTCGCGGGGTCCGCCGCGTAACCATTCCCGCCCGCCACTGTCGCGACCTCGCCAGTCCATTTGATGCGGGCCAGTGCAACGCCTTGGTCGGCAAGCCAGTTCAATACGTCGAACGAGAGGGTTCCACTACCGTCCAGCAAGAGAATGCGCGTTGGAAGCTCTAGGTCGCGTGGGAAAAACCGATACCGCGCCTGCTCTTGTGGGTAATGCGTGAAGCCGTCCCGAATTACGAGCGCGCCATTTTCAATCCGGAGCGACACGCCATGTCCGCATAAAATTAAGGGTTGCGCGTTGCGCTCTCGCTTGCGACGAACCCGTTTCGGGGAAGCCGCTTCGCCTTGCCAGAACTCAGAGCGGATCGCCCACTCGTCGGCAATTTCGTCGGATCGAATTTCAATTCCATGGAGCATACCGACCTTTAACATAAAGAGCTGAATTCACATCATGTTTAGGTGGTTAACGGGTCTTTAAAATCCGCCCCTTATCACCGGATTCCCAATGACTATTCAGCCGCCGCCCTCATGCCACTAAGCACCGCGACCCTGTCCCGTTTGTGGCAAAGCGGCACGCCGCTAAGCAAGATATTGGCGACGTTCGTGCCAAATCCGGACGAATCCCGACTAGCAAAAGTTGAAGGCCAAATCAGGGATAATTCGCAATATTCGCGGCATAAATTCGCGACTGCCGGTAGCGATGCGGAGCTAATTTTTAAGGCCGCAGAAAATTTGCAGGTCGATTTGGCGATAAGGACCGAATCATATTGCAGTCAGCAAAACCAATTTATCGAAGCTCTCGAAAGCGGTCGGCTAATTGCAATTGGTTTTCTCACCTCAAAAGGGTCAGATGCACCACATGAGCTTGTTCCGCCCTTTCTCTTTCAACACAAATTTATTGATTACCGAAAGTCAGAATTCCGCGACGGCGAATACCGTTATGCCAAGGTGCGTGTCGCTGGGGCCATTGAACTACAGGAAACCAAAATAGGACGCCCCTCAATTAAAAGCTATGTTTTTGCAATCGCAGAATCGATCAAGAGTCAAATAGAAGGATTGAAGCCGGGCCGACAATCGTCCGCTGTTCATCGCCATGGTCTAATAATGTTTCCTCATATTTTTACGAATTCCGCTCCAAGTAATAGAGCTATTGATCGGCATTTGAAGGTCTTTTGGAAATCGAATTGATCTAGACAAAACTGTTCGTAATTCTTTCCTTTATTCGATTCGCGTAGCGTCCTGACTCCAGCTCCAATTGGGGCATGGCAACGACTCGCAACTATCAGGCTGAATATCAGCGCCGCATCGCGAACGCCGCCAAGCGCGGCCTGAGTCGGTCGCAGGCTCGCGGCCACGCTCGATCGATCGAGTCGCCCGTTCGCGCTCAGCCTTTCATTACCGACCAAAAGCTTGAAGCGGCGCTGAAGCTCCTACGCCAAACGGGTCGCCAAGCCGCCGCTGCGAAACAGGCCGGGGTCGCACCCGAGCGATTCCGCCGTTTCCTGCGCCACAACTCCCTTGCACAACGGACCGGGCGCCTTTGGCAAATCACCGACAACCGCCCGCGTCGCATGACGGTCATAACTGAGGGCGATTCGAAAGAACTTACGCTCGACGGCTTTGAGCAAGCCTCCCTCAATGGCCAGCACTCGGCAGCAGTCGGCGCCTTTCTGAACTCGAACGATATCGACCTGCTCCGACCCTTCGAAGGCCGTTCGGTCCGCGATGTGCATGGCAAGATGCATCCCCTCGAAACTGACCCCAACCGCCTGCACCGCATGGCCGCGCAGGGCGATGAAGTTTTCCATGAAATCTACCGTCTCATCATTTGAAAGGAGAACTAACGTGACCGAAGATCAACTTAAGTGGGAACAGCGAAAGCAGCGTCGGCTCGAAGCGCTAGGATCGAATGAACCGAGCTGCTGCATTTGCGGCGAAGATGACTGGCGCTGCATGGAGCTTCATCACGCCGCCGATTTCGGCTGCGATGACACCACCGTGATCGCATGTCGCAATTGCCACCGCAAGCTATCCGATACCCAGAAGGACCATCCGGCCTTCGATCCGAACGCCGATGCGACGTTGCACGCCATTGGCCGCTTTCTGCTTGGCCTGGCCGACATGCTTCGACGCATCCTCGAAAAGCTCACGACCTTTGGCGAACAGCTTATCGAACGCTCTGCACCAACACCCTCGGGAGATTTCTAATGTCCAACATCCCCCCAATCACGGACTTTCTTCCAATCGCGCTGCGGGCGTATACCGGACCGACGTTCACGATCTTGCCGGACCCGAACAAACCGCCGCGCAAGGAGCGCAAGCCTGCACTCCCGGCGTCTGACTTCACGCTGATATTCGATACCGAGACTACAACCGATGCGGCGCAAGCGCTCCGCTTCGGCACCTATCAATTTCGGTGCGGCGAAGAATTGGACGAAGCTGGAATCTTCTACGATCCTGAGGGAGTCTTGCCGTCCGAACTTGAGGTCATCGGTCAGCATGCGGCTTTGCACGGTCTCAAACTGCGAACGCGAACTGAATTCGTCGATGAAGTCTTTTTCCAGCGGGCTTATATGCTCCGGGCAACGATCGTCGGATTTAACCTTCCGTTCGATATATCCCGCATAGCGATTAGCCATGGGACGGCCAAGACGCCGCTCGCCCAAGACAAAGCTCCTATGCGGGGCGCCTTCACCTTCAAACTGTCCGAGCAAAAAATCTGGCCCAATATCCGAGTCAAGCATTTGTCCCGCCGATCGGCCCTAATCGCCTTCTCGGCGCCGATGCGTCAAAAGGACGGTCGCGGTCACCGCAATCGTGGGCTGGCGATCCCAGTCCGGCGCGGGCATTTCATTGACGTCAAGACTTTGGCCTCAGCCTTGTTTGCTAGAAGCTTTAGTCTCCAAGGCTTGGGCAATTTCCTGAAAGTAGCCAATCCCAAAATCGAATTCGATGAATTCAACGGGCCAATCACCGAGGATATGGTCCGCTATGCGGTCGGCGACGTTCAAACGACCTGGGAATGCTATGCCGAATTACAACGGCGGTTCGCCAAGCTTGGTTTCTCGCGAACCATACCAGAGAAAATTTACAGCGAAGCCAGCATCGGCAAGGGCTATCTCAGGGAAATGGGCGTTCGCCCATGGCGCGACGTGCAACCGGAATTTCCCCGCCACCTGCTCGCCAAGATCATGGGCAGCTATTTCGGCGGGCGCTCCGAGGTTCGCATTCGGCGCGAGATGCGGCAGATCATCCTTTGCGACTTCCTATCGATGTACCCGACAGTTTGCACGCTCATGAATCTATGGCGATTTGTGGCGGCTGAAGGGGTTACGTGGCGCGACTCGACAACGGAGACAAGGGAGCTGCTGGAAGCGATCGACTTGCTTGTGCTCCAGTCCAAGCCAATCTGGCTCGGCCTGACCACTCTTGTTCGCGTCCAAGCGGCGGGGGAAATCTTCCCAGTCCGCGCTGCGTACAGCGGCGAGGCGCAAACGACCATCGGCGCCAATCACCTAACCTCTGCAACCCCGCTGTGGTTCACGCTGGCGGACTGCATCGCTTCAAAGCTTTTGACCGGCAAATCGCTCGAAGTTTTGGAAGCTATCTCGTTTGAGGCGGGAATACCGCAAGACGGTCTCCGACCGATCGATATCGCTGGCAATCCGGACTATCATATCGAACCTTACGAAGACGATTTCTTCAAACGGCTAATCGAATTGCGAAAGGCCACTCAGGGCCGGAAGGCCGGGGCGACTGGCAATGAATTGGATTCGCTGGACACTGAACAGAACGCGCTGAAGATTGCGGCCAATTCGGTCAGCTATGGAATCTATATCGAGGTCAATGTCGATAGCCGCGCTTCCAAATCGAAAACGACAGTGCATAGCTCTACGTGCGAGCCGTTTAGCTTTGAAACCGATAAATCGGAAATGCCCGGCTCGTATTTTCATCCATTGCTCGGCACACTCATTACAGGCGCCGCTCGGCTAATGTTGGCAATTGCCGAGACGCTGACAATCGAAAGCGGAATGGATTGGGCTTTTTGCGATACTGATAGCATTGCGATTGCAAAGCCTGATGGGATGAATCCGTCCGAATTTGAAAGCCGCGTTGCGTCGATTGTGAATTGGTTCGAGGCGCTGAACCCCTATTGTTTTCCAGGTTCGATCCTAAAAACTGAGGATGTGAATTCGGGACTTCAAAGCAATTTGCCGGAGCCGCTTTTCTGCTGGGCCATATCGTCGAAACGCTATGCTCTTTTTAATTTAGGAGCGGACGAAAAGCCGATGATGCGAAAGGTATCGGCTCACGGCTTAGGGCAGCATTTAGCACCCTATCCAGAAACGGATGCGCCAAAATCAATACTGGCGCCGGATAGGTCCGTCTTGGGCAAAGGGATTGAGCGCTGGCACGCGGATGTTTGGTATCAAATCATTTGTGCTGCACTGAGCGGCAATCCTAATAGGGTGCCAATGGATTTTCATCCAGGCCTTAGGCGACCGGCAATTAGCCGCTATGGGGCTACTACCCCCGAATTGCTCAAATGGTTCTCGAAATTCAATAAGGGAAAGCCGTATCGCAGTCAGGTGAAGCCATTCGGCTTTTTGCTGGCGATGACGGCGAAGAAGGATGCGCCGGTCGAAAGCGTAATCGATAGCGAACGCCGGGCGAAGCGGTTGAAGCGAACGGACATCAGGCCAATTGCGCCCTTCGATTCGTCTAACGCTAAGGCGATAGGGGGGGCATTTGATCGAATCAGCGGTGATCCGATTTCGAGTGACGCGCTCAAAACCTACGCTGAGGCACTCGCCCAATACTATCTTCAACCTGAGTCGAAGTTCCTAAACGGGGATTACTGGGACCGGGGCACGACGAGGCGGCGCCATATCCACGCCGGTCACGTCATCCATATCGGCAAGGAATCGAACGACTGGCAGCGGCTAGCCATCCTTGGGCTCAATCCAGACAGCCTCGTCGCTTATGGCGCGTCACCCGACCAAGTAGCCGAGGAGCTGCGATCCTATCTGTTTGACTTTGGTGACGCGACCGGGTCGAGGCTGATTGGCATTCCAATTTCTCGCCTGAAGGCACTCGTGGCAGACCCGGAATCTCCTAAGATCAAAAAGCTGGCGGAGAAAGTAACGAGGCGATTGCCAACGGCCCGACGTCTAGCAGCTAAGTTTAGTGGCGAACGGCAGGCCGAACTTGGCCATCTTCGGGTCTCCGTGAGACGTGACGGACTTCGAGCAACTGCGCGGCGGCTTGAGATCGATCCGTCGAACCTGCGACGTAAACTGAAGTCATCGAATGAGCGCTCAACCCACACAACCCATGGTTCCGAAACGGCACCGGAGTCTCCCCACACAGTGCCGTGTAGTCCCCCCTCCAAAACCTGACCGATTGCAAGATCAAGCTACAATGGGTTAATTGACCATTTGTTAAAGCGAACGTTTCCATCCTTTGCATAAAATAAATTCTAACTGGGTTTGCATATATACGAATAGATCAACTTGGTTAATTGCTTGTATCAGTCGATAAACTTATACTTTGCATCCGATGGTATAAATAAAGATATAACAGCATCGCCAACAACAATCTCATAATCACTCAATGCAATTGATAAGATTTCGATCTTGATTGAGGACTTCCTTGGCAACGGTCGCTCTTCGGCGTACGGCTCCACAACCACTGAAAAGTCAGCATCGTCCACATTCGATATAGTCACTATCATTGATCTATCTCCCTCGCCTCAAAATGGGAGCTTCATGTTCCACCATATTCTGTCCAGAAGGCCGGCTCTATGTGCCGCACTGAGATTCTGTGGCACCCGCCATGACTGATCCTGGTAGAAATTCCGCCACGCTGCGACGTCGTTGGATGTAAAACCCATCGACTGAAGTCTGTTTGCAGAGTTTGCTACGTCGTCTGCACTCCGCAGGGGTAGGTCCTTTAGTGACCGGCCGAAGCCTGCCGCGTCACCGAATTGCCGGGGCGTCACACCGGGTGGCAGCGTGGGCACTTTTACCTCAGGAAGAACTCTCTTCAATACGTCGTTCAAGGCGCGAGCACACGCTCCAGCAAGCGCTCTTAGCGGTCCAACGCAAGCCATTTCGACGCCGGTCCCTGCGTTCCCGTTGCCGCTAGGAATTTGATAGCCGACCGCCGATCCAAACGTCGTCCCCGCGCTAAAGCCAGGCTGGAAGGGCTTGCCCACCACAGGTATATCCGGACGCCACTCCCCGCGATCCCAGATTCCTCCATTGCCGTCTTGCGCAAGGCACTTCGGGTCGGTGGTCTCGGCGATCTTGTTGCTGCACAATCCGTCAGGGTCTCCGAAGTTGACGGGGTCGCCCCCGACATAGGCGTAGAGATTCATCCCAGCAGCATAGCCGATCGGGTCGGTCTGCATGAATCGCCCGAGACCGGGCGCGTAGATGCGCGCCTTGTAATAGGCCATTCCAAGCTCGGGCAACCACATTTGTCCGCTATACTGAAACCGCCCGACATTAGCCGTCGCCGGGGAGCCATATTCATCGTAGCTCAACACATTGGTGAGCGCACCACTGGCATTGGCGATGGCGATCGTCGAGCCGCGCTCGTCCTGATAGACCCAGCGCCGATCGACCGTGCCACTGCCTTCGTACCATACAAGGACCTCGTCGCTGCCCGGCCCGCGCACATAGCGCCGCTGCAGCGCGGCACTGCCATCATATTCCCCGATCATCTCCACGCCATCATAGCCGAACCGCGTCGTCGAGGCGCCCACCGTCTGATACAACCGCTGCGCCGGATCGTAGTTGAGAGTCACTCCGGCGGGACCGGAAGTCAGGAGATTCTCCGACGAATAACCATAGCTCGCAGCGCCCACCGCCGACGTGTTGCCGCGACCGTCATAGGTCAGTGATGTTGCTCCCTGAACAGTCAACTGGTTCAATCCATTGGGCGTTTCGATGATGTCGCGATTATAATGCCCGCCCCACGCATAAAGATCGTTGCTCGCTGTCCGTGTCGCAATCTGCGCTGCAGGTGAGTAGGTTAGGCCCACCGTAAGGTCATTGTTCGTCCCCGACAGGTCATGCGCTAGCGAGATCAAGCGCGATACTGAGTCATCGCCATAAGTGCTGGCAGTTCCGTTCCCTCTGACAAGCGACAAGCGCTGCCCCAGATTGTCGTACGCGTACGCCCCCAGTACACCGATGCCCGAGACCGCTCCATTTTCGCGGATGGCTGTCACCTCACCGGTGACAAGATTGTCGTAGGTGACGTAGAAGGCGTCCGGATAGGTCAGCCGCGTGCGCCGCCCGGCCAGGTCCCATTGCGTTGCCATTGTCCCGAGCGGCCCACCTTGCAACAAGGTGCGGCTAAGTGCGTCGTATGAGTAGGTTAGCGTCTGGCCAGTCTGGGATGCAGTCAACAAGCGCCCCAGATTGTCATACGTGTAGGCGACGTCGGGTTCGGCTCCCGGCAAATCCTTGGCTGTGACGCGATTGAGTGCGTCGTAAGTAAGGCCAATCAGCTGCCCGTCACGCAGACGTCTCTGCGTTACGTTTGCCGCCGGATCATAAGTTGCCTGCTCATAGTCCGTCGTCGAACTCGTTCCGGGCACGGTGGGCGAGGGAAAGCGCGTTTTCAGCAGCAGATCGAAGCCGTCATATTCATTGGTTGTGAGATTTCCGTTTGCGTCCGTCAAAGTGGCTTTCTTGCCATTGTTGCTGTAAGTCAGCGTCACGTCATTGGCCTGGTCGACAGTGCCAAGCGCGGACTGCAATATCGTAGGTTCGCTCGCCCAATCGTAAGTCATCTTGCTGATTCGATCCGCTCCAAAGCTTCCCGGCGTTCCAGCGGTGCAGGCCGAGGCTGGCAGCGAACCGAACACCGCGCTGTTCATCCGTACTGCTGTGCAATCGGCGCGACTCATACTGTCGTAGCTGTATTGCGTGACCGCATAGGTCGTCCCGCCAGCGGTCGCGCTTTCCTTTACCCGCCGCCCCTGAGCGTCGTAGCTGGTGGCAACCTGTTGCAAGGTCGCGAAGGCCGTCCAGTCAGGATCGCTTTGACTGTTGACAGTGCCGCGCTCCACTAATGTCGTCTGGCCATCGAGATTGTAGGTATTTCTCATTGCACGATTTTTGAGTGAGCCCGCGCCGTCGGGATCCGGCCCGACGACTCCAGTCAATTGACGTGCGAGGTCATACCGAAATCGCGTCGTGTCTGCCGTTCCGGCAAGTGGCCCGTCTACCGTGAAGGGGTTACCATACATATCCCACACACTTGTGGTCGTCGAAGTTAGTAGGCCATCCCCTGACCCTGACGATGATGTTGTCGGAAGAAGATTGTTCGCGACTCCCGACGTGCCGTAGGTCAACGTTCGCTTGACCTCATCGGACCCGCCCGCGCAGCTAGCAAGCGACTGGCAAGACGACGTCGAGGTAGGCTCGTAAACTGACGATGTCGCCTGGACGATCGTGCCTGCACTGTTCTTGTACCAAGCGTAGAGAGGCGTGTAGCTGAATCGGGTTTGCGGCCGTACCGCACCAACTGACGGGGCAGGTAACGTTACGCTCGTCACACCGCCATGAGTCGGGTCGTAAACATAGTCGGTGGTGTTTCCTCGAGCATCCGTTGCCGACGACGGCTGGTTACATGTGACAACATTCGTGCACGTTGCTGGATAGCTGGCGGTGGCGACTATATCAGTCAAGCCCGAACCCGCCTTCGCAACCGAAGTCGCCTGGGTCTCGTTCCCACGCGCGTCGTAAGTGAAACTGGTATAATTACCCTCTGGAAGTGTGACGCGTGTGACACGGCCATTCGCATCATATTGATAGTTGGTAGTGCGACCCAGTTCGTCCGTGATTGCGGTAGGACGAAGCAATGTAAGATCGGAAACGATAATGCGGTTATGTCCGGCGGGATCCGTGACGGTCGTGGTGCGGACGTTGCCCACATCGGAGTAGCCGTACGTCCAACCCCCAGCGCCGTCTGAAAAAGTGGCGACCCGCGCATTCGCATCGTAGCTCAGCGTGAGGTTATCTGTGGCACTCGACGGTCGCCGAACGGCGGTGATTCGACTGGCTACCTTAGTGTATTTGGTCACTCGATTGAGCGGGTCCGTAACCTGCAGCCCGTCAGTTGTGTACTGCGCCTTGGGCCAGCTATTGACGTAGGTGCAAACACTGCTGGAGGGCGCGCAATATTCGACTGCGTTATTGAGGCCCGTGACGCTGGTGAGTTGGTACCAGCTATCAAGGAGATCGACATCGAACGGCGGTGTATCACTGGGATTGTAGGCATATTCGAATTTTAGTTGGTAGCCCGTATTCGAGTTAGCCGATTGAAGACGCGCAACGCGCTTGGTAGCCCCACCGTCACAAATACTACCGACCCGAACACAGTTATTTTGGAATCGGTAGGTCATTGTGAGTTCAAGACCCGACGGATACTTGAGCTTTGTTAACGTCGCGGCGTAAGCGGTGTATTGGACTTTCGTGTTTATCAATGGCTCGAAGGTCGCCACAACGCCATTAGGCGTTGTATATGTATAAATGAGTGTTGAGGAGTTGTAGGCCAGCGTGGCACCGGTGCCCTGATCCGAAACGTAGACCGAACCGGTCAGCGTGAAGGTGGTTGACTGCCCGCCGATACTGACAATCCGTTGCGACCCTGAAACTTTAATTGTCCCGAAATACGGGTTTAGCCAGCCGCTACCGCGTGACGTTCGAACGTACTGAAGGCCGCCCGTGGGTGGACCGATGGCCACATCGGTTTGTTGGATATCGAATGTGCCCGACACAACATCGACACCATTTTGATCGATGTTTAGCCGAGTAGGCGGGCTGGCTACGGGTCCCGCGCTTTGCCCATGGCTCGGGGCGGCGAGGGCAATCGAGAGAAGCGCGGCAAGCGAAAAAAGCCGCTTTGCGGGCAATAAGCTGACCCGACGAAATTCCAACATCACTCGCCCCCCCCACACAGCCGAAAAAAAACAGTTAGTGATTATGGCGGCGGAGGATTTGGCGAATTAGTCACCTTAACCCGGGTCCGATTGTCGGGTTTGTCGAAGGTGTAATCGTAGGTGAGGTTGTTATTTATCGTACCCGTCCGAACGACCTTTATCACCCGGCCTCGTGCATCATAAGTATATGCAATCGTTTCCGTAGCAAGCGCCGAAGACGCACTACAAACGACCGTCGCGAAGGCTAGCGATCGCAGTAGCCTCATTTTAGGCGTCCTTCCAAAAAACACGTGCAGCGCAACAATGTTAAGCAGGTCTGCGAGCGGAAAGGAAGCTGGAGTGCCAATAATTAACAACAAAACTATCCATTGAAGAATTGGTGCTGTTTCCGTCACGGTCACGCCGACGAGGTGAGGCGAGCCGACGGGCCGCTTACAGAGCTACCGCGCTGATAACAAAACGCCGCACAGCCAATGCGGACTGTGGTCACCTACCCATCGATTTCGTCATATCACTATACCCCCCGGACTTGATCCGGGGCCTACCTTTATCTTGCACCAGGCCAAGAAAGATAGGTAGGTCCCGGGTCGGGCCCGGGATGATGGATGTGCTGCGGCTGGCCTTCACTCGGCCATTCGCCACGGCGGAAAGCGGCGCGCCTCGCCGCCCTTGTAGAGAAAGACGATATTCCCTGCCGGGTCGCGCAACCTTGCCTCGCGCCACATCCATGGCTGGTCGCGCGGGCCATGTTCGAAGGCGATCCCCGCGCGGGCCAGCCGCTCGACGCGCTGGTCGAGGTCGTCGCACTCGAAATAGACTGCGGTCGATTCAGAGATGACTTCCTCTGGATCGATCTGGACCGAAAAGGTCGCCCCGCCCGCGCTTTCGAACCGGGCGTAATTGTTGTCGGGCGCATCGACGATCTGCCTGAGCCCCAGCGCGCGATAGAAGGCGACCATCGCGGCATAATCCCTGCCCGTCACGGTCACCTGATTGAGCCGCAGCGCGTTGCCCGCTTCTGGTCCAGCATCGAGCCGCACCGACTGTTGCCCAAGCGGCCCATGCCCGGCTCCCAATCCCGGCGCCTCGAGCAGCGCCATCCGCACGAAATGCCGCGCGCGCTCGACCGAGCGGGCGAGGCTCTCGCCGCAGCCGAGGTGAAAGGCGATCGCGCTGGCCAGCGTGCAGCCGGTGCCGTGGGTGCTGCTCGTGTCGATCCGCTGACCCTGCCAGCTGGTGAGGTTATCCTCCTCGATCAGCGCGTCGGCGAGCGCGTCGCCTTTCTCGTGCCCGCCCTTGACCAGCACCGCGCCGCCATGGCGCCCGACCAGCGCCAGCCCGGCTGCGATTGGGTCCTCGTTGCCGGTCAATCGCGCGAGTTCCGGCAGATTGGGGGTGGTAAGCGTCGCGACGTCCATCAGCAGCCCGAACGCCGCGATCGTCGCCTCGTCGGCCAGCGCCGCCCCGCTGGTCGCGATCATCACCGGATCGAACACGATCGGTACGTCGATACTCGCCAGCCGAAGCGCCACCTGTGTCGCGGTAAAGGCGCTGCCGATCATCCCGACCTTGATCGCGTCGACCCCGATGTCGCCGACCACCGCGTCGATCTGCGCCAGCACAATTTCGGTCGGCACCGGATGAACCGCGCTCACGCCGAGCGTGTTCTGCGCGGTGATGGCGGTGATCGCGGTCATCGCATGCCCGCCGAGCATGGTGATCGTCTTGATATCCGCCTGGATCCCCGCGCCCCCACCGGAGTCCGAGCCAGCTATGACGAGAATGCGCGGCGTCCTCACGAGGCGAATTTCCGCTCCGTCGAGGCGGGATGTTTGGCGAGATTAGCCTTCGACCGCGCCGGACGATCGACCAGCTCACCCCCGCAATTGGGACAGCGATCGTCAAGCGCCTCGGCACACTCGGCGCAGAAGGTGCATTCGAACGAACAGATAAACGCGCCTGCCGCCGAGGCAGGCAGGTCGGCGCCGCAGCGTTCACAATCGGGGCACATGGCGAGCATGGGGCGGGTCTAGGGGGGATCGCGGCGGAGCGAAAGTGGGCGCTGGCGGGCCCGCGAATGTTCACACATGTTCGCACTCGTGGAGCGATTTCACCCAGGGCGGTTTCGGCAAGGAAGAAAGAGCAGACGCGAATGACTCGCGATGGGAATCTGTCGCACAAACGGGGTGCTGTAGGACAGGGAAATCGGGGAGAGCCGGCTGCTTTTGGTGGAAAGCGGACGGTGCCATATTCGAAAGCCGTCTAGCTTCTAAAGCGCGCAATCGCCGACACCGCTTCTTCGAAAGTGCGATCGGTGCCCGTTAGAGAGATGAAAATGTCGCCACCCGTCAGCGTCCGATTTGCCCCGGCGAACGCGGCGGCGAGCCTTCTTCCCTGAAACCGGGGGGGATTGCGGAGATGGAGGACGATCGCCTTCTGTTGCTTATGCCGCCAAGTGGTCACGTCAGTGATATCTGACCACGGAATGACGTGGGCAGACCACGGAAACCACCGAACTCCATAAGACCCAATCTCCAGCTGCTCACGTGGGTTTAAGAACCTCTTCAAGGCCACGACCCCACCCAAGCCGAAAAAGACTACGCTGAACCAGCCGACGCTAAAGATCACAGCGTCCGGGTAGCGGGGCGAACTGGGTGCCGCGCCGAATGCCCCTCCCGCCCAAAATCCTCCAACGACGAAAACGACAGAAGTGAGAAAGAGGAGGGCCAAGCGAAAGCGTGAGTCGTGTGCGACGAAGTTCACCATGTTGGCCAAGTTAGCTCAGTGCTCAACGTCTGCAAGTGGGTCGACAGCGGTCGTCGGCAAAATCCTAAGCCGCCGCCACCCTCACCGCGTCGCAAATCCCGTCGACCAGCGTTTCGACCATGGCGAGATCATCGCCCTCGGCCATGACGCGGATCAGGGGTTCGGTGCCGGACTTGCGGATGACGAGGCGGCCGCGGCCGGTCAGCTTTGCTTCGGCGTCGGCGATGGCAGCTTTCACCGCGGCGTCTTCGAGCGGCTGGCCTTTCGCATAGCGGACGTTCTTGAGCAGTTGCGGGACGGGTTCGAACAGGTGGAGCAGCTCGCTCGCGGGCTTGTCGCGCTCGATCAGCGCGGCGAGGACTTGCAGCCCGGCGACCAGCCCGTCGCCGGTGGTGCAGTGGTCGGACAGGATGATATGCCCCGACTGCTCGCCGCCGACATTGCGCCCGCGCGCGCGCATCGCCTCGAGCACATAGCGGTCGCCAACCTGGGTCCGCTCGAGCGCGATGCCTTCCTCGGCCAGCCGCCGCTCGAGCCCGAGGTTCGACATTACCGTCGCGACCACGGCATTGCCCATCAGCCGTCGCTCGCGGTGATGTTCGATCCCGATCAACGCCATCAGCTGGTCGCCGTCGATGAGATTGCCCTTCTCGTCGACCACGATCAGCCGGTCGGCATCGCCGTCGAGCGCGAGCCCGATGTCGGCCCCCGACGCGACCACCGTCTCGCGCAGCAGCATCGGCTCGGTCGATCCGCAGCCTTCGTTGATATTGATTCCGTCGGGCGAAACGCCGAGCGGGATGACGTTGGCGCCAAGCTCCCACAAGGCCTCGGGCGCGACCGAGTAAGCCGCGCCATTGGCGCAATCGAGCACGATCTTGACCCCGTCGAGCCGCAGACGGTCGGGGAAGGTCGATTTGGCGAAATGGACATAGCGACCGCGCGCGTCATCGATGCGTTTGGCGCGCCCGATCTTCTCCGGCGCGACCAGCACGGGCACTTCGCCGAGCCGCGCCTCGATCGCCAGCTCGTCCTCGTCCGACAATTTATAGCCATCGGGACCGAACAGCTTGATGCCATTGTCGGCAAATTTGTTGTGGCTGGCCGAGATCATCACGCCCAAATCGGCGCGCATCGACCTTGTCAGCATCGCCACCGCCGGGGTCGGCATCGGCCCGAGCAGCACGACGTCCATGCCGACGCTGGCGAACCCCGCGACCAGCGCCGATTCCATCATATAGCCCGACAGCCGCGTGTCCTTGCCGATCACCACCCGGTGGCGGTGATCCCCGCGAAGGAAATGCGCGCCCGCCGCCTGGCCGACCTTCACCGCGATTTCGACCGTCATCGGCGCGGTGTTGGTGAGCCCGCGGATACCGTCGGTGCCGAAGAATTTGCGTCCCATCGCGCGGCCCTAGCGGCCCTTCGGGTCGATAGCGAGCCGGGTCAGCCCTTCGTCTCAAGTTCGGGATGCACTCCCGCCGCTTGCGGCTCGGCGAGTGCGGCCTGCCCGGCCAGATCGTCATCCTTGAGCGTGTCGAGGTGCATCCAGCGCTTGACCAGCGGCGAGACGAGCAGGACGCCGACCCCGATGGCAACGGTGATCCAGCCGATCTTGTTATAGATTGCCAGCGTGCCTTCCTTGGACATCACGCCGCCCTCGCCGCCAGTCGCCTCGCCGATCTTGCCCGCGACGAACTGGCCGACTGCAGTCATGTAGAACCAGGCGCCCATGATCAGGCTCGCCATGAACTTGGGCGCGAGCCGGTTCATCGCCGACAGTCCAACCGGCGACAGGCACAATTCGCCCGTAGTCTGCAGCAGGTAAATGACGAACACGAACAGGACCGGGGTCATCGCCGCTGCCCCGACCGATTTGGCGCCGAGGACGAAGACGAGGAACGACGCGCCGACCTGGAGCAGGGCGAGGCCGAACTTGGCGGGCGCGGAGGGCTCAAGCCCCTTGCGACCGAGCTTGAGCCACAGCCAGGCGAAGAAGGGCGCGAGCAGGATGATGTAGATCGGATTGATCGACTGGAACAGCGAGGCGGGCACCCCTGCGCGGTCGACGAAGCGATCGGTGTAGAGGTTCAGCGACCCGCCCCCCTGTTCGAATAAACCCCAAAAGATCGGGTTGAGTGCAATCAGGAACAGGATCGCGAAAATCCGGTCGCGGGCGTGGGGCTCGAGCTTGAACGCTTCGTAGAGGACGTAGAGCAACAGCAGGACGCCAGCGACGATCAGCAGCGTCTGAATGACCGACTGATACTGGATGAGCGCCCAGATCACCCCGATCGAGGCGATCGCTCCGCCATAGATCGCTGCCTGCCTGCCGCTCGACAGCTCGACCGGTGCCTCGCCGACGCCATTGAGCGCCTTCTTGCCGAGCACGAACACGATTAGGCCGAGGAGCATGCCCACTCCGGCCGAGCCGAACCCATATTTCCAGCCGTAGGTCTCGCCAAGATAGCCGGCGAAGATGGTGCCGATCGCGGCACCGACATTCACCCCCATGTAGAAGATGGTGTAAGCGCCATCGCGGCGGACATCCGTCAGCGGGTACAACTGCCCGACCATCACCGAGATATTGGCCTTGAGGAAACCCGAGCCGACGATGATGAACGACAGGGCCAGCCAGAATATGTTGATCACCGGATCGGCCTGTCCGCCGGTTCCTTCGAACGCCATCATGAAGTGGCCGATGGTCAGCAGCACCGCGCCGAACATCACTGCCTTGCGCTGCCCCAGATAGCGGTCGGCGAGATAGCCGCCGAGCAAGGGCGTGATGTAGACCAGGCTGCCATAGGCGCCGTAAATGAGGTTCGACTTGCCGTCGTCGAACAGCCAGTGCTTGGTCAGGTAAAAGATCAGCAGCGCGCGCATGCCGTAATAGGAGAAACGCTCCCACATCTCGGCGAAGAACAGCATGTAGAGGCCCTTGGGATGCCCCAGGAACTCGGGCTCCTTCGACGCCGCAACCATCCCGCCCCCGGCCAGCAGGATCAGCAGGAAGATGCCGGCAATGATTGGGATGATCGTTTCTGCTGTCACTTGGCAACGCTCCTCGTAGCGGTCGGCGTACGCCTCCGGCGCCGTTCCGATTGACGCACACCGTAACGAATGAAACGACCTTGGGAAGCATTTGTTGTGGACCGCCCGAGATAGTAGAGGGAGCCATGCTCAACGATCTGACTTCGCCCCTCGCGCTGCTCGAAACGCGCCGATCGGGCAAGCCGCGCGAGATGATCGCGCCCGGACCCTCCGATGCTGAACTTGGTCGAATTCTGACGATTGCGGCACGGACGCCCGACCATGGCAAGCTATTCCCGTGGCGCATCGTGGTGATCGAGAAGGCCCAGCGGCAAGCGCTCGCCGATCTGCTTGCACGCGCGCTTGCGGCACAGGACCCGGACGTGAACAGCGCGCATTACGCCAAGGCGAGCGAATTTGCTCACCAGGCGCCGACCCTCGTCGTCGTGCTTTCGGCACCAATCGCTGGGCACAAGATCCCGTTGTGGGAACAGGAATTGTCCGCCGGTGCGGTCGCGATGAACCTGCTTCATGCAACCCACGCGTTGGGCTTCGTCGGCGGCTGGATTACCGGCTGGATGAGCTATTCCGATGTGGTGCGGGAGGCGCTGTGCGAGGCGGGTGAACGCGTTGCCGGGTTCATCTTCCTGGGATCGCCGGGACGCCCGCTTGAGGAGCGACCGCGGCCCGACATGACGCAGATTGTCCGTCGTTGGAGCAGCGCGTCGGGGTAACCCATCTTGCCGGCGATCCCGCCCTGCTGTATTACGACAGCATGACGCTTCGCTGCCTCCCCGAAAAGCCTGTTTACGTCCGCTTGCGTGAGATGATCACCGACGCGATCCTCGCAGGCCGCTTCACCGACGGCGATCCGCTGCCCTCGGTCCGCGCATTGGCAGTGGAGCAGGGCGCAAACCCGCTGACGGTGGCCAAGGCCTACCAGGGGTTCCAGGACGAGGGTCTGGTTCTGGTCAAGCGCGGCATCGGCATGTTCGTCGCCCCGGGCGCCCGCGTGCGGCTGCGTGAGCGCGAGCGCGAATTCTTCGTCGGCGCCGAATGGCCCGCAATCCGCGCGCGTATGGAGCGTCTCGGGATCGAGCCCGCGGAACTGCTCGCAAGCGAGCGCGACTAGGCGAGCGCCTCGGCCGTTACCGCGTAAAGTGTCCCTGCCCCGCCCTGCGCTGCGGCGGCGAGGCCGACCGCCTCGGCAGCAACCATCATTCCGAAATAGTCCGCCACCGCGCGGTCGCGGTCCTGCGCTTCTGGCGCGCGCGCGATCCGCTCGAGCAGCCAGCCGGCGACGAGCACGGCGCACATGGTGAGAAATGGGTAGCTCCCCGCGAGTCGGTCATCGGCGCCCGCTTTGCGAAGCGTGATGGCGGCCGCCTCTACGGCGTCGGCCAAGGCGATGAGGTGGGGCCTGGTGATGTCGGCACGAATATCGGAGATCAGCGTATCGAACGCAGCACCACCGTCGAGCCTTAGTTTGCGGCCAACGAGGTCCGCCGCCTGAATGCCGTTGGTGCCTTCGTAAATCGGCGCAATGCGCGCGTCGCGAAGGTGCTGGGCGGCGCCGGTTTCCTCGATATAGCCCATGCCGCCATGGACCTGGATACCCATGCTGGCGACTTCGCAGCCGATGTCGGTGCACCATGACTTGGCGAGCGGGATGAGGACCTCCGCGCGCGAACCCGCGGCGGCGTCGCCGGTCGCCTTGCGGTCGAGGTCGCCGAACGCCAGATAGGTCAGCGCACGGGCCGCGTTCGTGAGCGCACGCATCCGGAGAAGCATTCGGCGAACGTCGGCATGCTCCGCGATGGCGCGGCCCAACTGGCGCCGATCGAGCGCATAGGCAACCGCGCGCTGGGTTGCGCGCTCGGCGATGCCGACTCCCTGGAGCGCGACGTTGAGCCGGGCATTGTTCATCATCGTGAACATCGCCTTCATGCCCGCACGCTCCTCGCCGATCAGCCAGCCGGTCGCGCCGCCCGCATCGCCAAAACTCATCACGCAGGTCGGCGAGGCGTGGATGCCGAGCTTATGCTCGATCGAGACACAGCTGAGGTCGTTGCGCTGCCCGTCGGGGAGGAGTTTGGGGACGAGGAAGAGGGAGATGCCTTTGGTGCCCTCGGGGCTGCCGGGGGTGCGCGCAAGAACGAGGTGGATGATGTTGTCGGCCAGGTCATGCTCGCCATAGGTGATGTAGATTTTGGTGCCGCTGATCTTCCATGATCCGTCCTTGGCGAGATCGGCCCGCGTCTTGAGCGCACCAACATCGCTGCCCGCTTGCGGCTCGGTCAAGTTCATCGTCGCGGGCCATTCGCCGCTGACGATCTTCGGCAGATAATCCGCTTTCTGCTGCGCCGAGCCGTGCACTTCGAGCGCCTCGATGGCGCCCATGCTAAGCATCGGGCAAAGCGCGAAACCGATGTTCGCGGCGTTGAGGTCTTCCATCAGCGCCGCCGACAGGGCGAGCGGAAGCCCCTGCCCGCCTGCCCCCGCCGGCGCGGCAAGCCCCATCCAGCCGCCCGCAACGAACGCGGCGTAAGCTTCGCAGAAACCGGGTGGAGTGGTGACGACGCCGTCGGCCCAGCGAGACCCGATGGTGTCGCCGATTCGGTCGAGCGGCGCGAATTCCCCTTCGGCGAATTGCGCCGCGCCTTCGAGTACCGCATCGACCATGTCGGGGGTCGCATCGGCGAAGCGTTCCGTAGCGGCAAGGCCGGCTATGCCGACGACCACATCGAGGACGAGCCGCTGGTCGCGGACGGCGCAGGCGAAGCTCATGCGGTTTTCCTTGGTTTTCGGAGCCACGCGCTATAGCCGCGCGGCCATGCCCCCGCCAGCCATTCTCCCCGCAACCCCCGACGCAATTGCCGAAGCAGCGCGACTGATCCTTGCCGGGCACCCCGTCGCGGTGCCGACCGAAACGGTCTATGGTCTGGCGGCGGATGCGACCAATGCCGACGCGGTCGCGCGGATTTACACAGCCAAGCGCCGACCGAGTTTCAACCCGCTGATCGTCCATGTTGCCAACGTCGCCGCAGCCGAAGCAATCGGGGTGTTTAATCTCGCCGCGCGGGCGCTGGCGGAGGCACATTGGCCCGGTCCGCTGACGTTGGTCGTGCCGCTGCGACCCAACTCCGGGGTTGCGGCCTTGGTCACCGCCGGACTGTCCACCATCGCACTGAGAGTCCCCGCGCATACGGTCATGCAGGCAGTGCTGGCCGCTACCGGCCGTCCGTTGGCGGCGCCCTCGGCGAACGCTAGCGGGAAGATCAGCTCGACCTGCGCGCGACATGTCGCGGCGAGCCTGGGCGATCGGATCGCACTGATCCTCGACGGCGGCGCGTGCGCGCGCGGTATCGAAAGCAGCATTGTCTCAGTGACCGGCGGCCCGCCGCGCCTGCTGCGTCGTGGTCCGATCGAGATTGACGCCGTCGAGGACGCGCGCGGTATCGAGGCGCCGGGTCAGATGGCGAGCCATTATGCGCCGTCGAAGCCGCTGCGTCTGGACGCGACCGAGGCGATGGACAACGAATTTATGATCGGCTTCGGGGCGGTGGCTGGACAGGTCACTTTGAGTGCGGCTGGCGATGCGGTGGAGGCCGCCGCACGCCTGTTCGACCTGCTCCATCAGGCTGATGCGGCGCCGCACGCACGGATCGCGGTGGCACCAGTTCCCGGCGATGGGCTGGCGGCGGCGATCCGGGATAGATTGAAGCGGGCTGCGGCGCCCCGGGGCTAGTGCCGCACGCCTCATCCCGGTCACTTGCATGCCGCGAGATGTCGCGGGACGACGGCATTCCATTGACGACCGGGATCCAGACCGACGCCGAGACGTCGACCGCTGAAACAACTCTGGTCAGGCCGAGACGCCACTCTTCAACTTCGCCTGGCTCGTGCGCAGTTTCGCAAGCTTCGGCGGGATCGTCGCCAGGCAATAGGGATTGCGCTGGCCTTCGCCCTCCCAGTAATTCTGATGATAATCCTCGGCCGGGTACCAGGGCGCGTCGGGCTCGATCGTGGTCACAACCTTTCCGCCGCAGGTCGCGTTCGCGCGGGCGATTGCGGCGCGGGCTTCGGTGTCCTGCTCTGGGGACTGGGGGAAGATGGCCGAGCGATATTGCGTGCCAACGTCATTGCCCTGTCGGTTGAGCTGTGTTGGATCGTGGGTTGCAAAGAATACATCGGCAAGGTCGCCAAAGGTCAATTGTTCCGGGTCAAAGACGATCTTCACGGCCTCGGCATGACCGGTGTCACCAGCGCAAACCTGCTTGTAAGTCGGCGCGATTACCTGCCCGCCGATGTATCCGCTCTCGACCGATTTCACGCCGACGAGGTCAAGGAAGATTGCTTCGGTGCACCAGAAGCATCCGCCTGCGAGAATCGCGGTTTCGTCGACCATGGGAAAATCTCCTTCACCGCCAATATGGGGGTCAGGTGCGCAGGCGGAAAGGGGTCAATTCGGTGCACTCGTCATAAACATCGAGCCCTTCCTTGCGCTTGAGCCAGCCGACGATGACATAGGTGAGCGGGGTTAGCAGCACTTCCCATGAGACCTTTAGAACGAACTGGGTCAGCATGATCTTGGCCAGAGTTGCGGCGGGCCACCCCGCCACGCCCCAGAAGGCGAGCGGATAAAAGATCAGGCTGTCGAGACCTTCGCCGACGACGGTACTCCCGATCGTGCGGGTCCACAGCATCCGCCCCTGCGTCCAGACCTTCATCCGCGCGAGCACGACCGAATTGGCGAACTCGCCGACCCAGAAGGCGCAGATCGAGGCGAAGACGATGCGCGGGACCTGGCCGAATACCTGTTCATAGGCGGCCTGCCCGGTCCAGCCAGCGTCGGGCGGAAGCGCCACGACGATCATGCTCATCGCAACCATGAACAGCATCGCCGCGAATCCCGCCCAGATGCAGCGCCGCGCGCGGGCATAGCCATAGACCTCGGTCAGCACGTCGCCGAGCACATAGCTCAGGGGGAAGAATAAAATGCCCGCACCGAACGGCCACGGTCCGACGAGCGGCAGGTCGATGACGGCGCGCTTGCCTGCGCCGATGACGTTCGACAGCAGCAGGATCACGACGAACGCGACCATGATGAAGTCGAACAGCTTCATCGGCCGCCCGGCGACTTCGCCTGCCTCGACCGCGCGCACGCCGCCGGGTTCATGAAGTTGGTCCCCCATCGCTCGCCTCGTTATCGCAGCCGCGCGAGGGAGGGAAGCGCCCTGCTATTTCTTGATGCTGGCCTTGAGGCTGGCCATTTCGAGTCGTTTGCCCATCCATTCGGCAAGCTCTTCAAAGCGCAGCGGCTGATCGAACACGATCCCCGCCTTGCGATCGGCAAACCAGCGGACCTCCCCTTTTACCGGGCGAAGACTCTCGACGACGATGACCACTTGCTTTCCGAGGCAATATTCCTCGATCGGCTCGACCTTCATGCCCCCGAGCGAAAGATCATGGACGTCGACCGTGTAATAGGTCTTGCCGATCCGGAGGCTCGCCTTGCACTGAACTTCGAGACGCGGCGGGCGGGGCCGGAAGCCATGGCGTGGCTTGCGTCCGGCAAGCATTTCGCCGAGATCGACATTCTGGTCGAACTTCAGGCCGCACATGCCCTCGCGCTTCCACACGACTTGTGACGGCACCTTCTGGAGCCCAATCTCGACCGAGACCTGCTCGCCGATGGTAAGACGCTGGCCATGTTCCGCGGACAGCCCGCCAGCGGACATGTTGCGCACGCGGATGAGCTGCTCGCCGTCAGCGCTGATGAGCTTGGCGACTCGAAGCAGGACGGGCAGGCGCTCCTCGCCGCGCTTCTCGACCGGCCGCGGCACATCGGTCGTAAGCGAGAAAGTGGTCGAGTCGAATGCCGCCTCGTCCTGACCGAACGAGCGGGCGGGTTTGCGGCGGATCAGCGTGCCGAACATGGCAACCTCGCGATGAAATACAGCATGTCCGACACATCTAGCGCCGCGAGCGTTAAGAAGCCGTTGCGGTCCTTTCCGCTACCAACCCCGCCCGAGTGCGCGTATCCCTTGGCGGATGAGGGACAGATGACGCCAACGCGCCCACGCCTATTGCTGATCGACGACGAACCGGCGCTGGCGGCCTATCTTGCCGACGCGGCGCGATTGAGCGGCTATGAGCCTGTTATCGCCCATGGTGACGTCGACTTTCGCGCCACTTTCGCTGCCGCGCGGCCGGAGATGGTCGCGATCGATCTTGGTATGCCGGGGATGGACGGAGTCGAACTTCTGCGCTTTCTCGCCGCAGAGCGGTTCGGCGGTCCAGTCCTGATCATCAGCGGATTCGATCGCCGCATCCTCGAAAGCGCCTTTCGGCTCGGCCAGGCTCTTGGACTGACGATGGCCGGCCCGCTCGAGAAGCCGACCCGGCTCGACGATATCGAGGCATTGCTCGAAAGCCTGAAGCCGCAGTTCGCGACATGATCGCCGCGGCCGATCTCGGGCTGCTTGACGGATTCGAGCGCGCGCTGATCAATGGTCGCCTTCACCTTGCCTACCAGCCGAAAATCAGCCTCGTCGACGGCAGCCTGAAGCGCGTCGAGGCGCTGGTTCGCTGGGATGATCCCGTGCTCGGGCCGGTCCCGCCGTCGCGCTTTGTTCCGCTCGCCGAGCGGAACGGACTAATCGATCCGCTGACCCAATGGGGGCTTCGCACTGCGCTGACCCAATGGCGGCTGTGGCACAAGCAGGGTCTCGACCTGTGCCTCGCCTTCAATATCTCGGCGCTCAGCCTCGACCAGCTCGATTTTCCTGACCTCGTCGAGCGAATGTGCCGGGCGCTCGAGGTGCCGACCGAGCGGCTCGTCCTCGAACTGACCGAGGGCGCCACGCAGCCGCTGATCCAGTTGATGGACACACTCACCCGCTTCCGCATCAAGGGCATCGGGCTGGCGATCGATGACTTCGGAACGGGCTATTCGACGCTGATGCAGCTTCGCCAGCTGCCCTTCACCGAGCTCAAGATCGACCGCTTCTTCCTCACGGACATGATGGAAAGCGCCGACAGCCGGTTGATCGTCAGGACGATGATCGAGCTCGCCCATGGCCTCGGGCTGACCGCGACCGCCGAGGGGGTCGAGACCGAGGAACAATTGCTTCTCCTACGCGACTTCGGCTGCGACGTCGCTCAAGGCTATCTCATCGCCACGCCGCTACCACCTAACGAACTCGCCGACTGGTACCGCAGCTGGCGCCAGCGCTGGCCCGCCCTGGTTGAGGATGGGGCGACGGACACGGAGCCGCTGCCCCGTCAGGCGGCGAAGCGTTCTCGCTCGAAGGCGACACAGCGATTGCGCCCGCCGCGTTTCGCTTCGTAAAGCGCGCCGTCCGCGGCAGCGAGCCACTGGTCGAAGTCCTCACCCGCCTCGGCCATCGCAAGCCCGAAGCTCGCGGTGACCACGGGACAGGCTGATCCGCGTGGTTCCTGAATTGCCATTCGCAGTCGCTCGGCGCAGGCGAGCGCGGGGCCGAAGTCGGTGCCTGGCAGAAGTATCGCAAACTCCTCACCTCCGATCCGGCCGAACAGGTCACCCGGGCGGAGAGCCACTCGGCAGGAATCGGCAATTCCCTTCAATACTTGATCGCCGACACCATGCCCGAAGCGGTCATTGACCGACTTGAAATGGTCGACGTCGAGGGTCATCAGAGCCACCGACGCGCCATCGCGCGCCTGCTGGCGAAGCGCCGCGCGCGCACCATCAGTAAAGGCGCGACGCGACAGCGCCCCGGTCAGGAAATCCTGATGGGCCAACGTGCGCAATTCCAGCTGCTCGACAACGAGGCCCGAAAAGCGCTCGAGCAGCGCCAGTTGCGCGGTGTCGAACAGGCGCGGCCTGCGGTCGATCGCACATAGCGCGCCAAGTTGATAGCCGTCGGGGGTAACCAGGGGCGCACCGGCGTAGCTTCGGATCAGCGGATCGCGCGTGACCAGGGCATTCTCGGCAAATCGCACGTCGGCAGTGGCGTCCCCGACCTGCATGATCCCCCGCGCACGGATTGTATGATCGCAGAATGCCAGTTCGCGTGGAGTCTCCGCCACATCGAGCCCGGCAATCGACTTGAACCATTGCCGCTCCTCGTCGATCAGCGACACCGCGCAGATCGGCACGTCGAGCACCGAGCACACAAGTGACGTGATCGCGTCGAAATTCTGCTCGCGCCCAGTATCGAGCACGCCATAGCGCTTGAGCGCCAACATGCGCCCCGGCTCGTCGTTCAGCTTGGCGTCGATCACATTTCTGCCCTTCCGCTCGGCGCTATTAACGCGACGACCCTAACCGTGTCGTAAACAAATGATCCGGAACGGCGCGTTCGCTCAGGCGAATTGATCGCCAAGCGCCTTGAGGTCAACATAGTCGATCCCGACCTCGGCGAGCGCCCCCTTGAGGGGCGTTTTGGAAAAGCCCGGCCGCCGTGACAACGGCAGGGCGCGCACCTCGATGACGCGCGTGACGCCCGCATCGGTGAGCGCGGCGAGGAAGTCGGCCATCGTCGCCGCCTCATAGCCGATCGTGAATATCTTCATGCATCCAAATCCAAGGTCGGGCGGGTCAATGCCCGATCAACGCCGGATAGAGGGAAAGGATCAGAAGAACCGCAGCGGTCCAGTTGAACAGCCTCAGCTTGGCTGGATCCTCCAGAAAGCGACGAAGATGCAAGCCGATTGCGGTCCACAAGGTCACTGACGGGATCGTCACGATGATGCACACCAATGCGACGAGCAACGGACCCGCCAACGGTCCGACCGGCAGGATATAGGCCGACATCGCGGTGATCGCCATCGTCCACGCCTTGGGATTGACCCACTGGAACGCTGCCGCACCGAGGAAACTCATCGGCCGACCCTGCTGTTCGAGCGCGTCGACCGATGGCTGCGTCGACACCGCGATCTTCCACGCCAGCACGAGCAGATAGGCGACGCTGGCGATCTTGAGGAGCGTTTGAAGCACGGGATAGGCGCTGAAGATGCGCGCCAGCCCAAGCCCAACCAGCGCGATCATCAGCCCGAAACCAAGAGTCACCCCGAGCATGTGCGGGATCGTCCGGAAAAAACCGAAGCGGGTGCCCGACGACAGCAGCATCAAATTGTTAGGCCCAGGCGTAATCGAGGACGCCAGCGCGAACAGGGTCAGCGCGGCAAGCGCGGGGAGCAACGTCATTTCGCCCACTAGCGTTTCGGCTTCGGCCATGTCGAGCCGCTCGACGAAGCGCGGCCGCGGCGAGTATGGGACCCCATGACCCACGATATCCATATCATCGGCGGCGGGCTCGCCGGCTCCGAGGCGGCGTTCCAGCTGGCCGAGGCTGGCCTCAAGGTCCGGCTGTCCGAAATGCGCGGGAGCGGCGAGACGACCCCCGCGCATGAGAGCGACCGCCTTGCCGAAATGGTCTGCTCGAACAGCTTTCGATCGGACGATGCGGAGAGCAATGCCGTCGGCTTGCTCCACCAGGAAATGCGAACGCTTGGGTCGCTCGTCATGCGCGCCGCAGACCTTCACCGCGTTCCCGCCGGATCGGCGCTTGCGGTCGATCGCGAGGCATTTGCCGCCGAGATCACGCGGGCGGTCGAAGGCCATGCCAACATCAAACTTGTCCGCGAGCGCATTGACCGGCTTCCCGACGGCTCGACAATCATTGCCACCGGACCGCTCACGGCGCCAGCGCTGGCCGCATCGATCGCGACCACCACCGGCGCAGGGTCGCTTGCCTTCTTCGACGCAATCGCGCCGATCATCCACCGTGACAGCGTCGACATGGAAGTGTGCTGGATGGCGGCCCGCTGGGACAAGGGCGGGAAAGACTATATAAACTGCCCGATGGACCGCGAGCAATATGCCGAGTTCATCGCTGCGCTCAACGCCGGTGACAAGACCCAGTTCAAGGACTGGGAACGCGACACGCCCTATTTCGAGGGGTGCATGCCGATCGAGGTGATGGCGGAGCGCGGCCCCGAGACACTTCGGTTCGGGCCAATGAAGCCGGTCGGGCTCGACAATCCGCGAACGGGGCGCTGGCCCTATGCCGTGGTCCAGCTGCGGCAGGACAATGCGCTTGGCACATTGTGGAACATGGTCGGCTTCCAGACCAAATTGAAACACGCCGACCAAGTGCGGATTTTTCGAACGATTCCCGGGCTAGAGAGGGCCGAGTTCGCACGGCTTGGCGGGATTCACCGCAACATTTTCATCCGCTCGCCCGAATTGCTCGATGGCGAATTGCGGTTGAAGTCGTGCCCACGCATCCGTTTCGCCGGGCAGATCACCGGCTGCGAAGGCTATGTGGAAAGCGCCGCGATCGGACTGCTCGCGGCGCGCTTCGCCATCGCCGAGGCGCGCGGGATGGCGCTCGCGCCGCCCCCACCCGAGACCGCGCTTGGAGCTCTCCTTGGTCACCTCACCGGGGGTGCAATCGCCGAGACCTACCAGCCGATGAACGTCAATTTCGGCCTGATGCCGCCGCTTGGAGGCCCCAAGGTGAAAAAGGCCGATCGCAAGCGGGCCTACACCGACCGCGCCCGCGGCGCGCTGGCCGACTGGCTCGATCCGGTCCGAGTCGCGGAACCCGTCTGACAAGCCTCGCGGCCCGCGTCACTCGAACGGCAGCGTCGTCGCCATCGACGTCAACAGGCCGCGAATCTCGACCGGCATCTCGCGCGCCAGCGCGTCAGTGATGTCATATTGACCCTCGAGCCAACCGCCATCCATCCGGACATAGCCCATCACCCAGTCCGGAAAGATACGGCGCGACAGGGAGCGCTCGTCGCAGATCTCCATTTGGCAGTGGCTCCGGTCCGTTGCCAGTCGCATCAGCAAGGCATCGATCGCCGCAGGTGGCCCCTCGATCGTCTGAACGAACGCGGCGCCGTTGAACATGAGGACCCCGGTAATCGCGTCGCGCGCATTGTTGCGCTGCGATGCGCTGAGGATTTGCTCAAGCTCGACCGGCTGAAGCCCGGGTGCGGCGAAGCTCGAATAGGTCGCGGCTTTGATTTCCATGACCCAGGTCATAGCAGAGGAATGCCCTGTCTCAATCAAGTGCATCGAATCTGGTGACGTTTCGGCTTGGGGGCGGTTTCGGCATATTCCTCGGCGGTCAGCGCACCATTCTTGTCGTCGTCGGCGCCTTCGAACTTGTTGATCGTCTTGGCCGCCCATTCATTGAACGACAGCATTCCGTTATGATCCTGATCGAGCTTGGCAAAGGCCTTGTGCCGCGGCGCGAGCAATTCCTCCTCCGTGACCTTGCCGTCCTTGTCCTTGTCGGCGCGGGCAAATCTCTTCTCCTCCCGGGTCTTCGCGGTCGCTTCCGGGACCTGGGGCAATTCGGGGCTGAGCATCGCGAACTTGGTGCCCGCAGGTGAGGGCGAAGCGCTGGCTGACGGCGCGTCAGGCAGAATCGATCGGTTGGCGGCATGGCTTGCCAGAACAGGAAAGCACCAGTGGTCAGGAGCAGCGTCACGGCGCCGCCAGCCATCATTCGAGACATGAGAGAAACCCCCGCAAGACAGAGGATTCGGCACGGCCAAGGCTAGGCGTCGCGGGCCCTAAGTCAATTCCCCCTCGCAATAATCCCGGTCAGGCGGTGCGCGATCATCGCCAGCGCGCGTCCAGGCGTTCCTTCGGGCTCGGCGAGGTCGCGCGCTGCAAGCCGGGCAGCGAGCGTGATTGGACGCATCGCGCGCGATACGCGGCGACCGGCAAGGCCTCTGATCAAGCTCGCGCGCGTCTCGCCAAAATCACCAAGGTTCCGGCGCAGCGCATTGGTCAGAAAGACAAGCGCCCCAGATTGCTCGACCAGCGGGTCCGCCACGCCAAACAGTCGCGCTTCCAGTTTCAACAAAAGTGCACCCGCTCTGCCAGCCGCCGCCGCATCCGGGCAGTCATCGAGGAGCCCCGACCAACCATCTTCAAGCGCCGCCACTTCAGTCCCCGAAATACCGAGCGGAAGGATTGTTTCTGCCACCGCGCGCAGCCGTGGCTCGGGCGGCGCCGGGTCCCGGTCGAGCCGGGCAAGCGCCTCGCGCCACCACGCCAGCTTGATCCCCGCCAGCGCGGGCTGGCTCGCCCCCGCGACCACCCCCGCCATCGCCTCGTCGATCGCCCAGAGCGCCGCCACCGCCGGGCGCAGCCGAAGCGGGAAATGGTGAAGCATCAGGGTCCGATCGGGCCCCAATGGCGGCTCAGCGATAACAGACTTCCTTAGCCGCCTTGACGACCTTCGCGGCGGTGATGAGCGCGAGTTTCTCGAGGTTGGCCGCGTAAGGCATCGGCACATCCTCATTGCACACGCGCAGCACCGGGGCATCGAGGTCGTCGAAGCCTTCGGTCATGGCGATCGCGATAATTTCCGAGGCGATCGAGCAGGTCGGCCAGCCCTCCTCGACGACCACCATTCGGTTGGTCTTCTTGAGGCTGGCAAGCACCGCCGCCTTGTCGAGTGGGCGGATGGTGCGCAGGTCGATGACCTCGGCTTCGATCCCGGCTTCGGTGAGCTCATTGGCCGCCTCGAGCGCGACGGCAACCCCGATCGAGTAGGTCACCAGCGTGACGTTCTTACCTTCGCGGACGACCCTCGCCTTGCCGATCGGCAGGACATAGTCGTCAAGTTCTGGAACGTCGAAATGCTGGCCATAAAGCAGCTCGTTTTCGAGGAAGACGACCGGGTCGGTCGAGCGGATAGCGGCCTTGAGCAGCCCCTTGGCGTCCGCCGCGCTGTACGGCGCAATGACGATCAGTCCGGGAACGCTGGCATACCAGGGCGCATAATTCTGGCTGTGCTGAGCGCCGACGCGCGACGCCGCGCCATTGGGACCGCGAAAGACGATCGGGCAGCGCATCTGGCCGCCGGACATATAATTGGTCTTGGCCGCCGAATTGATGATGTGGTCGATCGCCTGCATCGCGAAGTTGAAGGTCATGAATTCGACCACGGGCCTGAGGCCGCCCATCGCCGCGCCGGTGCCGAGGCCGGCAAAGCCATATTCGGTGATCGGCGTGTCGATCACGCGCTTCTCACCGAATTCGGCTAGCAGTCCCTGCGTTACCTTGTAGGCGCCCTGGTATTCGGCGACTTCCTCGCCGATCACGAACACTCGTTCGTCGCGGCGCATTTCCTCGGCCATCGCATCGCGTAGGGCGTCGCGCACGGTGGTCGACTTCAACGTCGTGCCGTCGGGCATTTCGGGCGCGTCGTGCGTGCGTGCGACATCGGCTACGAGATCGCGAGCACCGGTCTCCACCTGTTTGGGCGTGGGCGTTGCATCAGCCGCTTGCGCGACCGGGGCGGGCTTTGCTGCGGGCGCGGGCGCGGGCGCAGCTGCTTCACCTTCGCCCTTCATCGTCGCGATCGGCGCGCCGACCTTGACCCCATCTGTGCCCTCGGGAACGAGGATCTTGTCGATGACCCCTTCGTCGACCGCCTCGAATTCCATCGTTGCCTTGTCGGTCTCGATCTCGGCCAGAATGTCCCCCGACTTGACGCTATCGCCTTCCTTGACGAGCCACTTGGCCAGTGTCCCCTCTTCCATCGTCGGCGACAGCGCGGGCATCTTCAATTCCATGCCCATCAGTAGGACTCCACCAGCACGTCGGTATAGAGTTCGCCGGCCTCGGGTTCAGGCGCTTCCTCAGCATATTTCGCGGCGTCGATGACGAGGGCCTTGATCTCGCTGTCGATCGCCTTGAGTTCCTCCTCGCCCATCCCCATTGCCTCGAGTTCACGCGCCGCCTGGTCGATCGGGTCTCGACCGTCGCGATAGGAATTGACCTCCTCGCGGGTGCGATATTTCGCCGGGTCGGACATCGAGTGCCCGCGATAGCGATAGGTCATCAGTTCGAGGATGATCGGGCCCTTGCCAGCGCGGGTCCAGGCAAGCGCTTCTTCGGCGGCACCCCGCACTGCGAGCACGTCCATGCCGTCGACCTGAATCCCCGGGATACGGAAGCTTTCGCCGCGTTTGTAGAACTGGTCCTCGGAGGCCGAGCGGGCGACCGATGTGCCCATGGCATAGCCGTTATTTTCGATCGCGTAGATCACAGGGAGCTTCCACAGCTCAGCCATGTTGAAGCTCTCGTAGACCTGCCCCTGATTGGCCGCACCATCGCCGAAATAGGCGAGGCACACCCCTCCATCGCCGCTATATTTATGCTTGAAGGCAAGCCCGGTGCCGAGCCCGACCTGCGCGCCAACAATGCCGTGCCCGCCGTAAAAGCCATGCTCGACGGAAAACATGTGCATCGACCCGCCCTTGCCGCGCGAAATTCCTGCGGCGCGCCCGGTCAACTCGGCCATGATAACTTTAGGATCGATGCCATAGGCAAGCATATGGCCGTGGTCGCGATAACCGGTGATGACGCTGTCCTTGCCGACCGTCATCGCCGATTGAAGCCCGACCGCGACTGCTTCCTGGCCGATGTAGAGGTGGCAGAAACCGCCGATCAGCCCGAGCCCGTAAAGCTGTCCGGCGCGCTCCTCGAAACGGCGGATCAGCAGCATCTGCCTGTAGAGGCCGAGCAACTGATCCTTGCTGGCCGCGAACCGATGAGGCTGGACGGGACGCTCGCGGTTGGGAGTATCATTGACCGGCTGGGCGTCGGCCGCAGGCGTGGGAGACTTGGGCTTAGCGGTTCGCGCCAAAACAGGGCCTTTCGACGGTCAATTGCAGCATGTCGCTATAGGGGGGAGGTGACCGAGGTGGCAATGCCGAAGCGGCAATTCTTCTGCCAGCGGATAAGCAATCGTTAATTGAGGGGGACGACGACTTCGTCGGGACGAACGAGTCCGAGGTCACGGCGAACCAGCTCATCCGCCATGTCGGGATCTGCCTTGCGCGGATCAAGCAGGCTCGAGCGATGCTTCAATTCGGAGCGCTGTTGTTCAAGCTGGACCAGTTCATTCTTCCGCTCGAGCAAGTCGCGGTGATAGCCTCCCCAGGCGAGCAGCCCGTTGGGACCGGCAACCGCGTAACCGGCGAAATTCCCGACGACGATCAGCGCCAGCGCTGGCAGCGCGGCGCGGCGCATCGTCCGAATTGTCCTTGCTCGCCCACCCATCGCTCTTTAGAATCAGAAACCATTCGCCGTGGCAAGCGCAAACCGCTCGATTCACGCGAATATTTTATTTAATTATGTTGGACGGTACGATCTGAGCGCCGAACCACCCGGATATCGCGCCGCGCTGCCCAGTTCTTCCTCGATCCGGAGCAGCTGATTATATTTCGCTGTCCGGTCTGATCGCGCCAGACTTCCCGTCTTGATCTGCCCGCAGCCGAGTGCCACGGCCAGATCGGCGATCGTGGTGTCTTCGGTCTCGCCCGAGCGATGCGACATTACCGCAGTGTAGCCCGAAGTCTGCGCGAGGCGGACTGCGGCGATGGTCTCGGTCAATGTCCCAATCTGGTTGACCTTGACCAGGATCGAATTGGCGATGCCGTCCTGGATCCCCTGCGCCAGCCGCTGCTCATTGGTGACAAACAGGTCATCTCCGACCAGCTGGACCCGATCGCCGATCTTGCCGGTCAGCGCTTTCCAGCCGGCCATGTCGTCCTCGCCCATGCCATCTTCGATCGAGGCGATCGGGTAGGCTGCGGCAAGTTCGGCGAGATACGTAGCCATCTCTTCGGGGGTGAGCGTGCGCCTCTCGCCAGTCATGGCGTAAGCGCCATCCTTGAAGAACTCGGTAGAGGCGCAATCGAGGGCAAGCAGCACGTCCTTGCCGAGGGTGTAGCCCGCCTGGCCGACCGCCTCGCCGATCAGGTCGAGCGCGGCGCGGGCCGAGGCGATGTTCGGCGCGAACCCGCCCTCGTCACCGACCGCCGTGCTGAGCCCCTTGGAATGAAGCTCGCTCTTCAAGGCATGAAAAATCTCGGCCCCGCAGCGCAGCGCCTCGGCAAAAGACGGAGCCCCGACCGGCATCACCATGAATTCCTGGAAGTCGATCGGATTGTCGGCGTGCGCCCCGCCGTTGAGAATATTCATCATCGGCACCGGCAGCAGGGTCGCCCCGACCCCGCCGACATAGCGATAGAGCGGCAGCCCGCGCGCATCCGCTGCGGCGCGCGCCACCGCCAAGCTAACGCCCAGGATTGCGTTGGCACCAAGCCGGCCCTTGTTGGCGCTCCCATCAAGCGCGATCATCGCCGAATCGATGTCGGCCTGATCCTCGGCGTCATAGCCAACCACCGCCTCGGCGATCTCGCCGTTGACCGCTGCGACCGCCTGATCGACGCCCTTGCCGCCCCAGCGCGCGGCGTCGCCATCGCGCTTTTCGACCGCTTCATGCGCACCGGTCGAAGCGCCCGACGGCACTGCTGCGCGGCCGAGACTGCCATCTTCGAGGAGCACGTCTACCTCAACCGTCGGATTGCCGCGACTGTCGAGGATCGATCGGGCATGGACGTCGACGATTGCGGTCACTGGCACCTCTTCGGAAAATCGTTAGGATGGGCGCCCTACCCTCGGCATGCCCCTGCGACAAGTTTCGCCGCAGGCGAGGAACGCGTTGCGGGCATGGCGTGTTTGTACCGCGTAAGTTTTCCAACCAGCGGAGACGCGTATCATGGCCGACCACGACCTGCCCGAGGGCACCGACACGATTGTCAGCGACGCTGAAATGGCTGGCAGCGACTTGACGCCAACGCCCACCGCCGATCCGGCAACGTCAGGGGGCAAGACTTCGGGGGTTCGCGACGCCCTGAAGGGTGGTACCGACAAGCTCAAATCCAGCGCCAGCGACAAGGCCTACGGCTTTCTTGGCCAAGGGATCGAGCGGTCTTCGGCGGGGCTGACCAATGTCTCGGCGCTGATCGGTGACACGGCCGCGTCGATCGACGAGCGCCTTGGCTCGCAATATGGCGATTATGCCCGTCAGGCCGCCGACGCGGTGGAGCGTGCCGCTTCCGGGCTGTCGAACAAGAACCCCGAGGATTTGGTCGATGATGTTCGCGGGCTCGTCCGCAAGTCGCCGGGCATTGCCCTTGCCGGGGCTGCGATCCTTGGCTTCGCCTTGGTCCGCGTGGTCAAGTCGGGGCTCGAAACGGCCGATAGCAAGTCCCGCTCGTCCAAGTCCTGATTGCACCGCGTTGCCCGAGCCGATGCTGAAACGCCCCGACCCGTCCGAGGCCGAACCCGACAGCCTGTCCGATCTGTTCGGTCGAGCGCGCGACGATGGCAAAGCATGGGCGATGGCCGAGGTTGCGCTCTACCGCACTATTGCAACCGAGAGGGCCAAGGCCTGGCAAACTCCGCTGGTTTTGCTCGGCGCCGCATTGTTTCTTGGGCACGCCGCGCTGCTGGTGCTCGTCGCAACGCTGTTTGTCGCACTAGCACAAGTGATGAACCCGGCGTTGGCGGGGCTCGTTAGCATGATCCTCCTTGCCGCCTCTGCGGCGATTCTGGTCAATCTGGCAGTCGGCAAGATCAAGGCGATCGGGAAATGAGCGCCGCCGAGATCCGCATCGCCGTCAAGCGCGGCCAAGCCGAAATGGCGCGCGAGCAGTTTGTCGGCACGGTCGAGGAGATCAAGCTTCGCCTTGCGCCGAAGACCATCGCCCAGGAGGCATGGGCTGGTGCCAAGGGCAAGGGTGCTGCGGCGGCCGACAGTGCGGTCACCTCGGTCCGCGAACGTCCCGCGCTTGCCGCCGGGGTCGCGGCCGGCGCGGCGCTGATCCTCGCCCGCAAGCCGATCGTCGAGATGCTAACCGGCTTGTTCAGTGACACCGGAAATTCCGGCAAGGTCAAAGCCAAGCGTAAGGAGTAAAGCCATGGCGAAGCATGATAAGTCCCAATCCACCCCCGATGCAGGTAGCCGCTTCAACGTAGAAGATCTGCGGGATCGGGGCCGCGCGGCGGTCGAAAGGTTCGGCGATCAGACCTCAACTCGTATCGAATCGATGCCACTGGTCGCGCTGGCCGGGGGGCTTGCTCTCGGCGCGCTGATTGCCTCGGTCCTGCCGCAGACCGAGCGCGAGCTTGACCTGCTCGAGCCAGCGGGGACGAAGCTCGCCGATGCTGGCCGCGCGTCGTTGGATAAGGTGCGCGAGGCCGGCAAGGCGAAGGTCGACGAGCTCGCTGGTGACAAGCTTCGCGATTTCTTCGGCTTTGGCGCATCGAGCAGCGCCAACGCCTGATGCTTGATGCCTAATGCCTGGCGATTTGGCGGGCGAGCGGTTTCCTCGCGACCGAACGCTGTGCTAGCGGGTTCGGTATGAGCAAACTTCATTTCGTCTTCGGCGGGCGGGTCAGCGACCCGCAGACACTGGATTTCACCGACCTCGCCAATGTCGATTTCGTCGGCTTGTTCGATAATTACGCCGATGCCGAGGAGGCCTGGCGCGCGGCCGCGCAGAAGACCGTCGACGATGCCGAAATGCGCTACGTCGTAGTCCACCTCCACCGCCTACTTCAGCCAGAAAGCCCTGCACAAGCAGCGGGTTGAACGACTGGTTTTCTATGCGCGATCAAGCGTCACGATAGCGCCAGATCAAGAGCGGTCGCTGCATCGCCAGGCCGGCGATAAATCCGCCGACATGTGCCGGGGTCGCCAGCAGCATGCCCTGCATACCCATCAGATAACCAAATCCCAGCTGAAGCGCGATCCATGCCACCAGCAACCAGGCGACGTTAAGCCAGCGGTTGAGGCTCCGCGACTTCACGATCATTTTCTGCTGGCCATAGCTCAGCGCGAAGGCCCCGATCAGCGCCGAGGTCGCTCCGCTTGCCCCGATCATCGGATTGTCGCTGTGGGGGACGACGAGAAACTGCGCCGACGCGGCCACATAAGCGCCCATTGCATAGAGAAGGATCAACGCACGCGCGCCGAGCACCCGCTCCACCGCAAGACCGCACCACATGAGCATGAGCAGATTGCCGGCGAGGTGGAGCAAGCTTCCATGAACCAGCGTCGCGGTCAGCGGCGTCAGCAAGGCGGGGACCGCCGGCCACAAATTCGCTCCGCCGCCGAAGCGAAGTGGTACGAAGCCCATCAACACCGCCGCCCGCTCGACCGCGCCCAGCATAAGGACAAGGAGCGAGCAAAGCGTGGTCAGTGCGGCAATGACCCCGGTCGCGGTCCGCGCCTGATAGGTCAGCAGCACCCCGTTTTCAGACGAAATCGAGCTTCTGGATCTCGTAATATTTTTCGCCCGACGGCGTCGTCACTTCAACTTCCTCGCCGACCGTCCGCCCGATCAGCGCCTTGCCGAGCGGCGAGGCGTAGCTGATTCGGCCCTCGGAGGCGTTCGCCTCGACCTGACCGACGAGCTGATACTTCACTTGGCGCTCCTCCTCGTCGAGCAGCGTGACCGTCGCGCCGAACACCACCTTGTCGCCCGACAGCGTGGTCGGGTCGATGACCAGCGCGCGGCTCAACTGGTCCTCCATGTCGGAGATCATCGCCTCAACCTGTCCCTGGCGCTCCTTCGCCGCATGATATTCGGCGTTTTCGCTCAAATCGCCATGTGCGCGCGCGACCTCGATCGCCTCGATGATCGAGGGCCGCTCGATCATCTTGAGCTGGCGCACCTCCGTCTCGAGCGTGCGGTGGCCCTCGGCCAGCATCGGCACTTTGTCGCTCGCCATGATCAGTCCCCTCTTCGGCGAAAACCGTTCCGTCGCCTGCCACGGGGCGGCGCTACTGCGGACCGGGTTTTCGAAAAAATATCAGCGTTTCAGGGCCGAATAATAGGACTGAAGCGAGTGAACTTCAAGCGCATGGCCGCGAAGCGCCCCAATCGCCCGCGCCACCGCCAGGCTCGCCGCCGCTGTCGTGAAGTAGGGCACCTTGCGATGAAGCGCAGTGTTGCGGATCGCCTGGCTGTCCTTCATCGACTGCCAGCCCTCGGTGGTGTTGAACACGATCTGCACCTCGCCGTCGGTCAGCCGATCGACGATATGCGGACGTCCCTGCGCCACCTTGTTGACCGTCTCGACCGGGATACCTTCGGCGCGGAGCACATTGGCAGTGCCGTTGGTCGCGATCAGGCGGAATCCGAGCTCGGCCATTTTTGCCGCAGCGGGGATGATATTCACCTTGTCGGCATCCTTGACCGAGATGAACACGGTGCCGCCATCGGGCAGCACGACCCCGCCGCCGAGCTGAGACTTGGCGAAGGCAATGTCGAAATTATCCGATATTCCCATGACTTCGCCGGTACTCTTCATTTCCGGGCCAAGCACGGGATCGGTCCCCGGGAAGCGCGCGAAGGGGAAGACGCTTTCCTTGACCGCGATATGCTTGATGTCGCGATCGATCGGCAGGTTCGGCGCGAGTGGCTCCCCCGCCATCACCGTCGCCGCGATCTTGGCAATCGGCCGCCCGATCGCCTTGGCCACGAACGGCACCGTTCGCGAGGCGCGCGGATTGACCTCGATCAGATAGACCTTGTCGTCCTTGACCGCATATTGGACATTCATCAGCCCCTTGACCTCAAGCGCCAGCGCGAGCTCGCGCGTTTGTCGCTCGATCTCGGCCAGCACCTCGGCCGACAGTGAATAAGGCGGGATCGAGCAGGCGCTGTCGCCCGAATGGACCCCGGCTTCCTCGATATGCTGCAAAATCCCGGTCACCGCGACGTCGGTCCCGTCCGAAATGGCGTCGACATCGACCTCGATCGCGTCGCGCAGATAGCGGTCGATCAGCACCGGCGACGACCCCGACACCTGCACGGCGGTGGCGATATAATGGTCGAGCTGTTCGGCCCCGTCGACGACTTCCATGCCGCGCCCGCCCAGCACGTAGGAGGGCCGCAGCAGAACCGGATAGCCGATCCGCTCGGCAATCGCGACGGCCTCGTCGCGCGTGCGGGCGAGGCCGTTGGCGGGCTGGAGCAAGCCGAGCTTGTCGACCAGCGCCGCGAACCGCTCGCGATCCTCGGCGAGATCGATGCTGTCGGGCGAGGTGCCGAGGATCGGCACGCCCGCTGCCTGCAGCCCGGCGGCCAGCTTCAACGGCGTCTGCCCGCCAAGCTGGACGATCACTCCGAGCAGTTCGCCCCGCTCCTGCTCCTTGGCGATGATAGACAGCACATCCTCCTCGGTCAGCGGCTCGAAATAGAGCCGGTCGGAGGTTTCGGGATCGGTCGACACCGTCTCGGGATTGCAGTTGACCATGATCGTCTCGAGCCCGAGATCGCGCAGCGCGAAGGCCGCGTGGCAGCAGCAATAATCGAACTCGATCCCCTGCCCGATCCGGTTCGGGCCGCCGCCCAGGATCATCACCTTGCGCCGGTCGGAAACCTCGGCCTCATCCTCGCCCTCGCCGAACAAAGGGGCTTCATAGGTCGAATAGAGATAGGGGGTCGAGGCGTCGAACTCGGCGGCGCAGCTGTCGATCCGCTTGAAAACCGGGCGCACGCCGAGCTTCTCGCGCAGCGCGCGCACTTCGGCAGCGGTCACGCCCCCGGTCAGTGCTTTGAGCGCATCATGCACGATGCCCGATCCGGCGGCGGCCTTCTCGCTGTTGGCGCGCGGCGCGCCCGCCGAGCGAAGCGCGAGCTGAGCGAGGCGGGCGTCGGAAAAACCCATCGCCTTGAGGCGGCGCAGGCCGATCGCGTCCTGTGGCAGTCCGCGATCGCGAACTTCAACTTCGGCGGCAACAATCTCGGCTAACCGCTCGATAAACCACGGATCGAACCCGGCGATGGCGCAAATCTTCGCGACCGAGAAACCGTGACGAAGCGCCTCGCCCGCGACCAGCAGCCGGTCCGGGGTTGCCCGTGCCAGCGCATTTTCAATCTCGTCGTCGCTGGCAAATTCTAGCTCGCGCACCCGGTCGAGCCCGCACAGCCCCGTCTCGAGCCCGCGCAACGCTTTCTGCAAACTCTCCGCAAACGATCGCCCGATTGCCATGACTTCGCCGACCGACTTCATCGCGGTCGACAGCTCATTTTTCGCGCCCTTGAACTTCTCGAAGGCAAAGCGCGGGATCTTGGTCACGACATAGTCGACCGTCGGCTCAAACGACGCCGGCATCGCCCCGCCGGTGATGTCGTTGGCGATCTCGTCGAGCGTATAGCCCACCGCCAGCCGCGCCGCGACCTTGGCGATCGGGAAGCCGGTGGCCTTCGACGCCAGCGCCGACGAGCGCGACACGCGCGGGTTCATTTCGATCACCAGCATCCGCCCGGTCTTGGGATCGACCGCGAACTGGACGTTGGACCCGCCTGTTTCGACACCGATTTCGCGCAGCACCGCGATGCTGGCCGAGCGCATCCGCTGATATTCCTTGTCGGTCAGCGTCAGCGCCGGGGCGACGGTGATCGAATCCCCGGTATGGACCCCCATCGGGTCGATATTCTCAATCGAGCAGATGATGATGCAATTGTCGGCGCGGTCGCGCACGACTTCCATCTCATATTCCTTCCACCCGACGACGCTCTCGTCGATCAGCACTTCGGTGGTTGGGCTGGCTTCGAGGCCTGAGCGGATAAAGCCTTCGAATTCCTCGCGATTATAAGCGATTCCGCCGCCCGTTCCGCCCAGCGTGAACGACGGCCGGATGACTGCGGGCAGCCCCACTTCGGGCAGCGCGGCCCAGGCTTCGTCCATCGTATGCACCACGGCCGAGCGCGGGCTTTCGAGGCCGATGCGGTCCATCGCATCGCGGAATTTCTGCCGGTCCTCGGCCTTCTCGATCGCCTCGGCATTGGCGCCGATAAGCTGCACGCCGAGCCGGTCGAGCGTCCCGCTCTTGAACAGCGCGAGCGCGGTATTGAGCGCGGTCTGCCCGCCCATCGTCGGCAACAGCGCGTCGGGCTTCTCCAGCTCGATGATCTTGGCGACCACCTCGGGCGTGATCGGCTCGATATAGGTCGCGTCAGCGAGCTCGGGATCGGTCATGATCGTCGCCGGGTTCGAATTGACGACGATGACGCGATAGCCCTCGGCCTTGAGCGCCTTGACCGCTTGGGAGCCCGAGTAATCAAACTCCGCCGCCTGGCCGATGACGATCGGCCCGGCGCCGATGATGAGGATGGAGGATATGTCGGTGCGGCGGGGCATTAGTGTTTCTTCTCGACAGGCGCGTATGATTCATTGCCGACGAACCCCATCGGAATTTTCCCGACAAGTGAGCTTTTTCTAAGCTTGCTGAGGAGGCAATCGACGTTTTCGTAACGCGAGTTTGGCTTAGGCCGAATGTGGATCCGGCCTAACTTATCTTCACGCAGCGATGACCGCGCAAGATGACAGTCGTCAGTGATCTGGGCCATCTCCCTTGCACGAACAGCCTTAGCAAGATCGCCGCGAGCTGACGCTGGCGACGCGAGAAGTAGAGCGAGCAGAGTCACAGACGCCTTCACCGCATCATCCCCACGAACTTCTCGAACAGATAGAAGCTGTCCTGCGGGCCGGGGCTCGCTTCGGGGTGGTACTGGACCGAGAAGGCGGGGCGGTCGGTGAGTTCGAGGCCGCAATTGCTGTCGTCGAACAGGCTGACATGGGTCTCGCGGACGTGGGCCGGCATCCCCTCGCGTTCGACTGCGAAGCCGTGGTTCATCGAGGTGATCTCGACTGCCCCATCGGCGAGCCGCTTGACCGGATGATTGGCCCCGCGATGGCCCTGGAACATCTTCGAGGTCTTCCCCCCCACCGCCAGCGCGAGCAGCTGATGGCCGAGGCAAATGCCGAACAGCGGCAGCTTAGTGCCGAGCAATTGGCGGATGACGGGCACGGCATATTCCCCGGTCGCGGCGGGGTCGCCGGGGCCGTTGGAAAGGAAGATGCCGTTCGGCTTCAACGCCATGATCTCGTCATAGGAAGCGCTGGCGGGGACGATCGTCACCTTCGCCCCGGCCTCGACCAGATTGCGGAAGATGTTGCGCTTGGCGCCATAATCGATCGCGACGACGTGGGGTCCCTCGACTTCGCTCGGGATGAGCGGATTAAGGGAGACCGCTCCACCACGACCGCTCATCCCGAGCGCAGTCGAGGGACCTTTACTCCAATTCTCCAGCTGCGCCCGCGAAACCTCTTTCGCGAGGTCCATGCCTTCGAGCCCGGGCCACTCCGCCGCTTGCCGCTGCAACGCCGCAACATCGAATTCGCCCTTGGCCGAATGCGCGATCACCACATTGGGCGGCCCCTCGCGCCGCACCAGCCGCGTCAGCGCGCGCGTGTCGAGCCCCGAAATCCCGATCCGCCCATGCGCCGCCATCCATTCGGCAAAGCCGGCGGTGGAGCGAAAATTGCTCGGCCCCGTCACATCCTCGCGGACGATACAGCCAAGCGCGTGGGGATCGTCGGCCTCATAATCCTCGTCATTCGCGCCGACATTGCCGATGTGCGGGAAGGTGAACGCCACCACCTGCCGCGCGAATGACGGGTCTGTCATCACTTCCTGATAGCCGGTCATCGCGGTGTGGAAGCACAACTCGCCGACCGCAGCCCCTTCGGCGCCGAAGCCCCGCCCCCACGCCACACGCCCATCGCCGAACACCAGGCAGGCGGTCGCGCCGGGAGGCTGGGTGACAGGCAAGGGTCGTGCGTCGGCCATCGGCGGATGGGGCCTTTCGGGGTGGTTGTGCAGCAATGTCGCTAAGCCGCAGCAGCTAGGGCCGGATGGGGTTCAGGTCAACGGCTGTAACGTGCCGGCGAACCCCGCTAAGAATGAGGTTTCCGCTTTATACGACGAGCCAAAACATGATTCGCGACGACATCAAGGCCGCGCTGGTGACCGCCATGAAGAGCGGCGACAAGGCGACGACGCAGACGCTGCGCATGGTGCAGTCGACGATCAAGAACCGCGATATCGAGGCGCGCACGGGCAAGGCGCCGGAGGACGACGACCTGCTTGTCACCGAAGTCCTCCAGAAAATGATCAAGCAGCGCCGCGAATCGGTCGAGCTTTATCAGAAGGGCGGGCGAGAGGAGCTCGCCGCGATCGAGCAGGGCGAAATCGCCACGATCGAACGCTTCATGCCGCAGCAGATGGACGATGCTCAGGCCAAGGCCGCGATCGGTGTGGTTATCGCCGAGGTTGGCGCCGCGAGCATGAAGGATATGGGCAAGGTCATGGCGGTCGTGAAGGAACGCCATGCAAGCAGCATCGAACCTGCCCGGGCCAGTGCGCTCGTGCGGGGTTTGCTCGCCTAGGGCGTGAGCCTCTCCCCGCAATTCCTCGACGAACTGCGCGCCCGCACGCTGCTGTCCGGGGTGATCGCGCCGTCGGTCAAGCTGCTCCGCGCCGGGCGCGAGTGGAAGGCCTGCTGTCCGCTCCACCAGGAAAAGACCCCGTCGTTCACGATCAATGACGACAAGGGCTTTTACCATTGCTTCGGCTGCGGGGCGCATGGCGATGCGATCCGGTTTCTGACCGAGGCTGGCGGGCTGCCGTTCATGGATGCGGTCAAGGAACTGGCCGGAAAGGCCGGGATGGAGGTGCCCGCTGCCGACCCGCGCGCGCAGGAGCGGGCCGAGCGGGCGACGGGTCTTGGTGACGTCATGACAGCAGCGCAGCGCTGGTTTGCCGAGGTGCTGGCGAGCAGCGAGGGGGAGGGTGCGCGGGCCTATCTCAAGCAGCGCGGGATCGATCCGGCGGTCACGGCGCGCTTCGGGATCGGGGTTGCGCCCAATGCGCGTGGTCGGTTGAAGGCTGCGCTCAACAGCTTCGGCGAAGAGAGACTGGTCGAAAGCGGAATGCTGATCAAGCCGGACGAGGACAAGGACAGCTACGACCGCTTCCGTGGCCGGCTGATGATTCCGATTCGCGACGCGCGTGGCCGGGTGATCGCCTTCGGGGGGCGAATCCTGGGCGACGGCGAGCCCAAATATCTCAACTCGCCCGAAACCCCGCTCTTCGACAAGGGCCGCACGCTCTACAATATCGACCGCGCCGCGCCCGCCAGCCGCAAGGCAAACCGGCTGATCGTCGTCGAAGGCTATATGGACGTGATCGCGCTCGACCGGGCGGGGATCGGCGAGGCGGTTGCGCCCAACGGGACAGCGGTCACGGAGGCCCAGCTCGAGCGGATGTGGCGGCTCGATCCCGCCCCGATCCTGTGCTTCGATGGCGACAGCGCGGGACAGAAGGCGGCGATCCGCGCGGCGATGCGTGCCCTGCCCCATCTCGCCCCCGAACGGACGCTGCGGTTTGTCGCGCTGCCGCAGGGGCAGGACCCAGACGATTTGTTGCGAAGTGGTGGAAAGTCGGCGCTCGATGCGCTGTTCGCCGAGCCGGTGCCGCTGGTCGAGCGGTTGTGGGTCCATGAGCGCGACACCGCCCCCCTGACCACGCCCGAGGCTCGCGCCGGTTTGAAGCAACGCCTGATCGACCATGCGCGGACGATCGGAGACCAGAGTCTGGCCCGGCTGTACCGCGACGAATGGCTTGAGCGTTTCGATGCGCTCGTCCGGCCACAGGGCCCTGCCGCGCGCCCCGGTCGCCCGTTCGAGAAGCGCGGCAAATATGATCCCAAGACCCGCAAGTTCATCCCCCCCGAAGGCCCTCCCAGCGCCACCGCGCGCGCAATCGGCAGTGGCGGCATCGACGCGGCCATGGCCCGCGCGCTTATCGCTGGCTTCGCGCTCTATCCCGACGCACTTTCGAGCCAGCTTGAGGCCTTCGCCCACCTGCCGATCGCCGATCGTGCCGCCGCTGCCCAACGCGATCTTCTGGTCGACGCCGCGATGTCGGGCGCGCCGCTTGATCGCGAGGCGCTCGCCCCCATATTATCCATAAGCGACGCCTTGCGGCGGCGCGGCGGCATCGGCTTTTCTTTCACTCGGCCCGAGACGGACCCGGCGCAGGCTGGACTCGATCTGGCTGCGGCAATGGATGTGCTGAACGCTTCGGCTGAGGTCGAGGCAGCGCTCGCCGAAGCGACGCTGGCGCTGGCCATCGGCGATGACGAAGCCTTTGGCGAGCAGCAGCGCCTCCACGCGGCTCGGGACGAAATCAAGGAACGGCTGGCCTTGCTGGCCGGCAATGAGTAAGCGGCACGACAATATGGCGAAAAACGACAGCGCAGAACTCGAGCAGGACGGCGGCGACGCCCCGCTCATCGACCTCAACGACGCATCGATCAAGAAATTGATCGCCCGCGCCAAGAAGCGCGGGGTCATCACCTACGACGAGCTGAACGAGGCGCTGCCCTCGGGCCAGATGGATTCGGACCAGATCGAGGACATCACCTCGCAGCTGAGCGAAATGGGCATCAACATCGTCGAGGCGCATGAGGATGCGGGCGACGATGATGAGGACGAGCAGCCTCAGGAAGAGGAAGTCGATCCGCTCGACGACAGCGGCCCCAAGCCCGTCGCGGTCAAGAAGGAAACCGTCGATCGAACCGACGATCCGGTCCGCATGTATCTGCGCGAGATGGGAGCGGTCGAGTTGCTCAGCCGCGAAGGCGAAATCGCCATCGCCAAGCGCATCGAGGCCGGGCGCGACACGATGATCTGGGGGCTGTGCGAAAGCCCGATCACGTTCAACGCGATCATCGAATGGTCGAACAACCTCAACGAAGGCACGATGCAGCTGCGCGAGATCCTCGATCTCGAAGCGATGCTGTCGAAGGGACCGACTCCCGAGCAGGTGTCCGAGGCCGAAGACGATGATGGCGACGAGATCAGCGCCAAGGCGGCGGGTCCGGCGTTCAAGGAAGAGGCCGAGCCCGAAAGCGCGCCCGCCGATGCCGATCCTGACGAAGAGGATATGGTCGATCGCCGGACTCCGGCCGCAGTCGAGGAAGAGGATGAGGATAATACGCTCAGCCTCGCCCAGATGGAGGAGCAGCTCAAGCCGATCGCGCTCGAGAAATTTGCTTCGATCACGGGGCTGTTCAAGCGATTCGCCAAGCTCCAGCAGGCGCGGCTCGAGGCACTCGGTGCCGGCGCGGGCTATCCTGCGGGCGAAGAGAAAAAGTACCAGAAGCTCTCCGAGGAGCTCACCGCCGAGGTCGAAAGCGTCCAGTTCCACGCCGCCAAGATCGAATATCTCGTCGATCAGCTGTACAGCTACAACCGCCGCCTGACGACGCTCGGCGGGCAGATGCTGCGCCTTGCCGAGCGCCACAAGGTACCGCGGAAAGCGTTCCTCGACAGTTATATGGGTGCCGAGCTTGACGATAGCTGGCTCGATCGCGCCGCGAAGATCGACAAGAAATTCGCTGCCTTTGCGGTCGCCGAGGCCGACAGCGTCGAGCGAATCCGCGCCGAGATTGCCGACATTGCCCAGCAGACGGGCATGTCCCTCCCCGAGTTCCGGCGGATCGTCAATCAGGTCCAGAAGGGCGAGCGCGAGGCGCGCATTGCCAAGAAGGAAATGGTCGAGGCCAATTTGCGCCTCGTGATCTCGATCGCCAAGAAATACACCAACCGCGGCTTGCAGTTCCTGGATCTCATTCAGGAGGGCAACATTGGCCTGATGAAGGCGGTCGACAAGTTCGAATATCGCCGCGGCTACAAGTTCAGCACCTATGCGACGTGGTGGATCCGCCAGGCGATCACCCGCAGCATTGCCGACCAGGCCCGCACCATCCGCATCCCGGTCCACATGATCGAGACGATCAACAAGCTGGTCCGCACTGGCCGCCAGTTCCTCCACGAAACCGGCCGCGAAGCGACTCCCGAAGAACTAGCCGAGCGCCTCTCGATGCCGCTCGAGAAGGTTCGCAAGGTGATGAAGATCGCCAAGGAGCCGATCAGCCTCGAGACCCCGATCGGCGACGAGGAGGATTCGCATCTCGGCGATTTCATCGAGGACAAGAATGCCATCATCCCGGTCGATGCGGCGATCCAGGCCAACCTCAAGGAAACCGTGACTCGCGTGCTGGCATCGCTCACCCCGCGCGAGGAGCGCGTGCTTCGCATGCGCTTCGGCATCGGCATGAATACTGACCACACGCTTGAGGAAGTTGGCCAGCAGTTCAGCGTGACCCGCGAACGAATCCGCCAGATCGAGGCAAAGGCGCTGCGTAAGCTCAAGCACCCGAGCCGCAGCCGCAAGATGCGCAGCTTCCTCGATCAGTGAACCAACAGGATGATGCTCCGCACTTGATCGGTGAAATTTCCCAACCTTGAGCGTCAGGCGCGGCGCCGTCGCAACGCCTTGTTCATCAACGGTAGTTAAAACGCCGCAAAAGAGCCAACGATCAAAGTTGGCACATGACTTGCTTCTGGAGAGGCAACCGCAACTTTGACCGGAGCTCTCCATGACGACCGCCGCAAAACCCGCGATCATCGATCGACCCGCCGCCATGTTCGGCGTCTGCGAAGCGATTGGCGACGATTTCGGGATCAACGCAAACTGGTTCCGCGTCGCGCTCGTGCCGTTGATCCTGTGGCAGCCGCTATGGACTGTAGTCGGCTATTTTTGTCTCGGCGCGCTGGTTCTTGCGACCCGGCTGATCTTTCCCGATGTCGTCGCCCCTATTGCAAGCGTTGCAACGATTCCCACCGTCGCAGCGACCTCAGCCGAACCGATCGCCGACGAGCTGCGCCTCGCCGCCTGACGGCCCGCGCGACTCGAGGCTCGGGCTTGTCCCCTGCCCGCGCCTCCCCTAGGCCGCGCTCGCCATGAGCGCCGCCTACCGGCTCCCCGCCACTCCAGACCGATCGATTGCGCGCCGCCGGGCAACGGGGCTGGCGCTCGCCATCGGCTTCGAAATGTTGATCGTCCTGGCGCTGCTTGGCCTCGGCGCCCGCCGCCCCGTCCCAATGGCCCGAACCGGAGCCCTGAGCGTCGATCTCATCCCGAATACCGCCGACGAGCCGACCCCGAATCGTCGCCAGCGTCCCAAGAGCGCGGCCAAGCCGACCCCAGTGCCGCCGCCGCACCGGGCGCCCCCGCCACCGAAGATCAAGCTGCCAACTCCGCCCGCTGACCACAGCCTGCCGATGCTGATCCTGACCCCTCGTGACCTCGCTTCGGCTGATATTGCCAAGCTTGGCAGCAAGGGGGTTCCGTCGCCCGCCAAGGACAGCGGCAATGACGCGCAGCTGGCCGACGGTGCGGGTGATACGGAGCGCGTTGGCACGGCGCCCAACGGCCAGCCGCTCTATGCCGCGCAATGGTATCGCCAGCCGACCGACCGCGAGCTTGGCGGTTACCTCCCCCCGCGAATGCCCGACGGCGGCGGCTGGGGCCTGGTCGCGTGCAAGACGATCGCCCGCTTCCACGTCGACGACTGCGTCGAGCTCGGCAATTCGCCCCCCGGTAGCCACCTGGCGAGCGCAGTTCGACAGGCCGCCTGGCAGTTCCTTGTCCGCCCGCCGCGCAAGGGCGGCCGTGATATGGTCGGCGAATGGGTCCGCATCCGCATCGACTATCTTCAGGGAACGCGGACCGAGTAGCGCATCCTTTGCGCGTTCTGGCGGTTGACCGCGGGACAGGCAGCAAGGCGAATGACCATGAAAATGCAGGGCAACAAAATCCTGATGACCGGCGGCGGGAGCGGGATCGGGCGCGCACTGGCGCACCGCTTCCATGATCTCGGCAATGAGGTGATCATCACCGGTCGGCAGCGGGCGAAACTCGACGAGGCGATTGCGGGCCGCGCGCAGATGCGCGGCGAGTTGCTCGACGTCGAGGATCCCGAAGCCATCCGTGACTTCGTCCATCATCTCGCCGCTACCAACTCGGCGATCAACGTGCTGATCAACAACGCCGGGATCATGCCGCTCGAGAATATCGCCGAGCAGCGCGACCTGGCCGATGCCAAGGCGGTCATAGAGACGAATTTGCTCGGTCCGATCCGGATGATTGACAAGATGCTCCCGCAACTGCTTTCGCGGCCCGATCCGGCTATCGTCAACGTGACCTCAGGGCTCGCCTTCCAGCCGACCACCCGCGCGCCGACCTACTCAGCCACGAAGGCGGCGCTGCACAGCTACACCGTGTCGTTGCGGATCGCACTTGCAGGCAAGATCGAGGTGATCGAGCTTGCACCGCCGGGGGTCCAGACCGAACTCACGCCGGGACAGGCACAGAACCCCGCATACCAGCCGCTCGAGGATTATGCGGACGAAGTGATGCAGCTGTTCCAGCAGCAGCCAACCCCGTCCGAAATCCTCGTCGAACGGGTCAAGCCCCTGCGCTTTGCCGAGCGCGACGGCACGGTGGACAAGGTGCTGGCAATGCTCAATCCCGCCTAGGCGGCGCGCTGGGCCTCACCAACCGCGCCCGCCCGGTCGAGACCCGCACCAAGCTCGGCCAGCAGGTCATCGATATGTTCGATCCCGACCGACACCCGAAGCAGCCCGGCGCCGATCCCGGCCTGCGCTCGCGCCTCATCGGTCATCGCCGCATGGGTCATCGTCGCAGGGTGCGCGATCAGGCTTTCTACGCCGCCAAGTGATTCGGCCAGGCTGAACAGCTCCATCCCGTCGAGCAACCGCCGCACCGCTGCCTCGCCTCCGGCCAAGTCAAACGACAGCATCGCGCCGAAGCCATGCTGTTGCCGCGCCGCAATGGCATGGCCCGGGTGGCTGGCAAGCCCTGGATAATGAACCTTCGACACTGCGGCATGCCCGGCCAGCAGGTCGACGATCGCCGCCGTATTTTCCTGGTGCGCGCGCAAGCGGACGTCGAGTGTGCGAAGTCCGCGCATCGTCAGGAAACTGTCGAACGGGGCGCCCGTCAGCCCGAGTGCATTGCCCCACCAGCCGAGCTGCTCCTGCACCGCCGGATCCTTGGCGATCACCGCTCCCCCGACGACGTCACTATGTCCGTTGATATATTTCGTGGTCGAATGGATCACGATGTCGGCGCCAAGCTCGAGCGGTCGCTGGAGGATGGGCGAGAGGAAGGTGTTGTCGACCGCGACCAGCGCACCGATTGCCCTGGCGCCGCTGACCACCGCCGCGATATCAGTTATCCGCATCAGCGGGTTCGATGGAGTTTCGACCCACACCAGGTTCGGCTTCCACGCCAGCGCCTCGGCGAGCGTCGCGGGATCGGTCAGGTTGGCGGCGCGCATCTCGAATGCGCCCTTCGCCGCGAGCGCGCCGAACAGGCGCCAGCTGCCGCCATAGCAGTCGTGCGGAACGAGCAGCCGGTCACCCGGCTTTAACAGCGCGTTGAGAACCAGCGTAATCGCCGACATTCCAGTCGAGGTAATCACCCCTCCGGCCCCGCCTTCAAGTTCAGCGAGCGCTTCGCCAAGTTGGTCGCGCGTGGGATTGCCCGAGCGGCTGTAGTCGTACTTCCGCTTGTCGTTGAAACCGGCGAAAGTGAAATTCGTCGACAGGACAATCGGCGGCGTGACCGCTCCGAAAGCGGTGTCGCAGTCGATCCCGGCGCGGACCGCGCGCGTCGTTGGTTTATAGTCGTGACTCATCGGGCAGGCTCCAGGGCGGCAAGGAATTCGGTAATGATCGTCGCGACTTGTGCCTCTTCCTTGAGGAAGCCGTCGTGACCGTAGAGGCTCGGCATCAGCACGAACCGCGCGCCGGGCACCGCTTCAGCTAGCGCGCGGATATCCTCGATCGGGACGAGCCAGTCGCTCTCGACCGCAACGAAGGTCGCCGGCAGGCGGAGCGCAGCGGGATCAACGCGGTGAAGGTCGATCGATTCGGACAAGCGGCGATAGGCGGCTCCGGTGGTTCGCGCCGCGTAGCGCTCTCCCTGGGCGTCAAGATAGTCTTCCGCTGAGACCCGGACATTCCCATCGGCGACGCTTGGCGCAGCGTCGAAGCGAACGCGATACTCGTCGGCGGTGCGATAGGTCAGCATCGCCAGCGCGCGAGCGAGAGCGACGCCCGCGGCGGGGTCGCCGCCTGCCTCGGCGATGGCGACGGCCTTGCGCTGAAGCGAGCGGCAGGCGCTTGAAAAGGGATGCGCGCTTGCCCCCGCGCTGAACGACAGAATCGCGCCACAACGCCCGGGAAAATGCACGGCGAGCTGTTGCCCGACCATCGCCCCATAGGACGCACCAATAAACGCCGCGACGCGGTCGATGCCGAGTGCGTCGAGCAGGAGGGCAAGCACGTTCGCTTGGTCGATGGGGTCGATCGGGCAATCTAGCGATCCGTCGGACCCAATCCAGTCGATTGCCACGACGCGACATCGTTCGAACGAAGCGGCCTGCTCCTGCCACCATCCCGCGCTGGCGTCGGCGCTGTTCGCAATTACGTGACGACCCGCCGAAATCCCGCCGGCTACGACGATGACGGGGGCGTCATCCCGGCCAGCGATCTCATAGCGGCATTCGACCGCAGTCCTGCCCGCATGCACCAGCGCCAATTCGAACGACACTTCGCCGCGCGTCCCCGCCGGACGCACTTCGAACGATTTGTCGATTGTCTCGGAAAGGGCAGTCTGGATCGTCATCTCGTCCGCATTCACCTCCGTTGATCGAGGCATGCGGGGCGACCGATAGCGCAAGGTCGCCACTTGAGTGACGACTCACGACCATCTGCCGGTGGACTCATGCGTCCCCGCAGGACTTGGCACCGTGCATGGCGTACCTGTTGGCACATCATGTGGTTGCCCCGGCTTCTGCGGGCCTGTCCCTCAGCCGGTCTCGATGGAAGCTGCGATGTGCGCAAATGCAGCCGCGAAGTCAAGCCGCCGCGCCGCGCCGGTCAGATCCCGGCGTACCATTGATAGTCCGCGACATCCTCCCAATAGCCGCCCTTGCCGCCGTAAAGACCGGCGAGCGACTGGACCGCCTCGACCCGCATGACATATTTGGCCTGCTTGTAGCCGAGCTGGCGCTCGACCCGGAGCCTAAGCGGAGCGCCGTGGGGCACCGACAGGGTCTGGCCGTTCATCGCCCACGCCAGGATCGTCTGGGGATGCAGCGCATCGATCAGGTCGACTGATTCATAATAGGGCCGTCCGCCTGACAGGTCGGCGCAATGGAAGACTATGTAGCGCGCCGACGAGCGCAGCCCGGCTTGCTGGAGGAGAAGGCGCAGCGGCGTTCCCGCCCACTGGCCGATCGCACTCCATCCCTCGACGCAGTCATGCCGCGTAATCTGCGTGCGATGCGGCGCCGCGCGAAGTTGCGCCAGCGACAGGCTCAACGGCCGCTCGACCAATCCGTCAACCGCCAGTCGCCAGTCTGCAAAAGCGCCCGCGACATGCGCGTCATAATCCGGCGTTCCCGGATTGCCGTTGCCGTTGACGCGGAACACTGGCGACAGGTCCGCCAGCGAGAATTCGGGTGCCAGCGCCGCGCGGTCGCTGACCAGCCGCTGCGCCGAGAACGTCGCGCTCTCGCCCAGCGTCAGCAGCTTGCGGACATTGGGCGATGCCGCGATCTTGTCGCATCCGGCAAGCACTAGTCCGCCCGCGCCGGCGAACAGGGTCCGGCGACTAAACTCCATCATCATTCGGCTGGCTCCGCGATGGCCGCATTAACCGGATCGGGGTGCGGCCGATACCAGCCGCTGATCATTGAACGCACCTCATTGATCGGTCCGGCGAGGATGACCATCAAGACATGGACGATGATGAAGGCCGCAAGTCCCATAGCACAGATGAAGTGAATCGATCGCGCCGACTGCCGCCCACCGAACAGGTCGAGCAGCCAAGGCCACGCGGCGTTCAGGCCGGGCGACATCGTCATCCCGGTCGCGACGACCCCCGGCAGGAGGACGAAGATCACCCCCGCGTAGGACAGCTTCTGAAGGATATTATAGCGCTTCGCCGCCTCCCCTGTCGGAAAGCGCAGCCGCGCATGCTGGCCTATATCATGGAGGATGTGGCTTGGCCGCAGTTCGTCGAGCGTCGGCGCCAGGTCGCGCTTGTGCGGTCCGATCAGCGTCCAGGCAAGATAAAGCAGGCCGGGGACGACAAGCAGCCAAGCGAAGGCAAAATGCCATTCGCGCGAACCCGAGAGGTCATAGTGGCTGGGGATCGTGAAAAGCGGATTGACGGCGTAACCCCGGCCATTGGCGCTCACCCCAAACACGCCGAAGCCGGGAAGAACGACTGGCCCGACCCGAATATGCCCCGGCATGACCTCGAGCCAGGGATGGTCGGGATTGGCGCCATACTTGCCCCAATACAGCCGCGGGTGCGCATTGAAGATCATCAGCCCGCTCATCAGCATGACGAACACCGACAGCGCATTAACCCAGTGCCACAACCGCGTCGCCAGCTTGTGTCGATAAAAGGGGGCGGGGGCGGTCGCGGGAAGACCGGCATCAGGCGTGTCGGACATACCACCCTCCCCTTGCCGGCGAGCCAGATGCGGGCCGCCTGTGCTCTTGCTAACCCTACAGGAACGGGGGCAGCGCGCAACCGGACGCGAAGGCGACGGAATTTACTGATACGGCCAGTCGCAAATTACGATCGCCGTTATCCAACCTTCAAGTTAGGCGGGCCAACAAATCCTTAATCGGGATGAACGCGAACGCGACCGAGCTGTCAGCGACGCCATAAGGCAGGAAGAGCTGCTCGCCCTGCCGCATCGCGCCGCAGGTGTAGACGACATTGGGAACGTAGCCATCGCGATCGCGATCATGCGCCGCGAGGATCGGCTGCTTGGTGCGGCCGATCACCTTCGACGGGTCGTCCTTGTCGAGCAACGCCGCGCCGATGGCATATTTGCGCATCGCACCAACGCCATGGGTCAGCAGCAGCCAGCCCTCGTCAAGCTCGATCGGGGGACCGCAATTGCCAATCTGAACGAACTCCCGTGGGAACACCGGACGCAACAGCAGGTCGCCGTCTTCCCAATGGTCCAACTCATCCGAGCCCAACAGGAATAGATTCTGGCCGTCCTGTCGGCCAATCATCATGAACCGGCCGCCGATCTTGCGCGGGAAGAGCGCCATCCCCTTGTTGCGTGCCGCCGCGCCGCGAATCGGCACCAGATCGATCTTGCGAAAATCCGCCGTGCGCATCAGCTCGGACTGGATCTCGCGCCCCGAATAAGCGGTGTAGGTGCCGATATATTCCTGCGTGCCATCGTCATGGGTGAAATGCGTGATGCGCAAGTCTTCGAGGCCATTCTTTTGGGCCGGCGTAATCGGAAAAATGACAGTCCCTGACAGGGTGCTGTCGGTATTGCGGAAGACGGTGACCGGGCCGTCGGCATATTCGGTGTCGGTGTCGGGCGCATCGGTTGCTGTGGCGAACGGCGGCTCGGGGGAAAGGGCCAATTCACTTCCGGGGCCGATCAAGCCCTCGCGGAAAGCGATCGAACTGATATGGCCCTCCCCGACCGCGCGCAACGACATCAGGATGCGGACCGATCCCGGCGGCAAGCCGGTCTGGTCGGGATGCGGCACCACGCTCGGGTTCATCAGCGCGGCGGCGGCATAGCTATATTCGTGGCAGAAATAGGCACCGATCAGCTGTCGTTTCTCGTCCCCGATGTCAGGCAGGTCGAGCTGCAACAGCGTCACGATTTGCTCATAACGGGTCATGAACACGCGCCGCGTTTGCCAATGTCGCGCCTCGAAGTCCGCGAGCACGGTCTGCAATTGCCGACGCGCCTCAGTCACACTGATGTCGAGCACCGCCTGAACGAGCCGCTGCGCGCGCCCTGGCTCGGCGCCGTTCCCTTGCCACGCGAGGTGAAATGGGCGGACGACGACCCGCGACGGATCTGCGCTCAGCCGCAGCGGATGATCATATTCGTTCAGCATTTGCCCCCAGGTGAATATCGGTTTCGATGCGCATCGGACCCGATATCACGCCGCGCCGCCGATCCTTGTAGCGCTGCTATCGTCCCTGGAAAGAGTCGAAATCGCGACATTGGCGAGCTGCAGCGCGAGGATCGATTCGGCGCCTTGGTTGCGATTGAGGCCATGGGGCATCAGCCCGTCGTAGCACCCACCGTCCTGGCGGCTGGCGAGCGGCAGTCCGAGCAGATTGTCGCCAGTGAACCAGCCATAGGCCCAGTGCGCTTGATCGAGCCAGCGAGGCTCGCCGGTCGCCTCGTGAGCCGCACGGCAGGCGTCGATCGTCGCCTGCGCTTCGAGGGGTTGTTGGTCAAACGGTAGCGGTGCGGCATGGCGGCGACCGAAGCTGTCCGTGCCGACGGGCTGAAAGCTCCCCTTGCTGTTGGTCTGCATCCTGATCAGCCAGTCGAGCGTCTCGATCCCCTGGCGGATCAATTCCGTGCGGCCAAGCGCGCGACCAGCACGGATCGCCGCGTCGGGAAGGCGGGCATTGTCATAGGCCAGTACCTCCTCGAACCAGGTCCAGTCGGGGCGGCGCGCAGCGGCCAGCAACTGCTCAAGGCGATCCCCTGTTCGTTCGAGGATCTCGCGTGACAATCCATGGCCGGGAACCGCCGATATCAATTTCGCCGCGCCGAGTGCCGCGAAGGCCAGAGCGCGCGGCGAGCCGAGTCCTTCCGCCAGCCGCGCACTGCGGTCAAACAGGTGAAGCGCCCAATCGCGCATCGACCGCGTGCGCCCCTCGGCTGCGGCGCAGCCCAGCGCCCACAGCGTTCGTCCATTGCTGTCCTCGGACCCCGCCTCCTCGCACCAGCTGCGGTCGAAGCGCATGAAGTTGCGGAATAATCCAAGGTCCGGATTCCACCCATGCTGGATGAACGACGCGTAGGTTGTCGATAGCTGGTCAAGGTCGTCCCCGCTGGTGCTCGGCGCAGTGCAGGCAAGGATCAGCGCACGCGCGTTGTCGTCGATGCAGTAACCATGGTTGCGATCGGGCACCGAAAAAATGCCGTGCTGGAAGATTCCTGTCGTATCGGTCATTCCGCGCAGCGCGGAGAGATCGGGCGCAAGCAAGGTCGACCGGGGCTGACGCGGCAGGAATTTTCGTTGGGCCTCGGCCAGCGCTCGGTCGATCAGCGTGGCGGCGCGCTCCATCGCTCGTGGCCACAGCATTTCGCGTCCGGCGGCATAGGCCCGCGCTGCCATCACCCCGCGCGCGGCATCGTCGCTCAGCAAGTGGGTGACCGCCTTTGCCAGGGCGTCGGCGTCGCGCGGCGGAACCAGCACGCCCGTTTCATCGCCAAGGATTTCGCGGGCATGGACATAAGGAGTCGAGACTACCGGTTTCCCCAATGCGACCGCGTAGGACAAGGTCCCCGAGGTGATCTGCGCGAGATTAATCGCGCCCGAGACGTAGACGTCGCACGCCTCGAGCCAATCGAGCAGTTCGTTCTGCTCGACGAAGGTGTCGACGAAGCGGATGCTGTCGGCAACACCGAGCGCGGCGGCGCTCGCTATCAGTGACGCGCGATAACTTTCCCCCTGCTCTCTGACCAGATTGGGATGCGTGGCGCCGATAACGATGAAGCAGGTATCGCCGACCTCGGCGATGATCTGCGGCATGGCCTCGATCATATACTGGATGCCCTTGTTGGGTCCTAGCAGGCCAAAGGTCATGGCGACCTTGCGCCCTTCCAACCCGAACCGAGCCTTGACCGTATCGGGATCGACATAGCTTCGATCGGGGACGCCGTGGGGAATGACGCTGATCATCTCGTCAGCGACCCCGTAAACCTCGCGCAGGATCGTCCGCCCACTGCGCGCCATGACGATGAGATGCGCGGCGCGCTCAAGCAGCCGGGCGAACACGTGTCGCTCGCTGTCCGAGGGCTGTTCAAGGATCGTGTGGAGCGTCACCACGAGCGGGAGCGTCGACCGCTCGAGCAGGCCGAGGATATAGGACCCAGCATCGCCGCCGAAGATGCCGAACTCGTGCTGCAGCCAGATCGCCTCGGCGCCGCTCGCCTCGATCAGCCCGGCAGCCTCGCGATAGGCCGCAGGATCATCCACCGCGATCGTCTTGATGCTATCCGGGTAAGCGACCCCGGTATCATCATCCATCGCATAATGGTCGACCTGCATCGCGGGGTAGCGCACACGCATCGCGTTGACCGTGTCGGTCGTGAAGGTCGCCAACCCGCACCGACGAGGTAGAGCGTTGCCGATGATCGCGAGGTGCCTGAGCGTCGGCGACCCGGTGACCCGCACGTTCGACCCGAGGTCACCGTTACTGACGCTTACCATTTGAACTTCGCCTTTTCGCCAACGGCCCGCGGCTGGATACGCCGCAGCACGTCGGGCCGCTGTGCAATGCTTTACCGATAAATTGTGTCCCCGGCTGGTGATCTATTAACGCGCGGAGAAGCGGTTTGCCGACGACACTTGAGTCAGGTCTTGGTTGGCTCGGAAATATGCAGCCAGACACCGATTGCCATCAGCCCGGCGGCGGCGGCAATGGAAAGACTCATCGGTTCCTTGAGGGCAACGATGCCGATGACCGCGCCGATAAAGGGCGCCGTCGAAAAATAAGCTCCGGTCCGGGCCGCACCGATTTCCCGCAAAGCGAAGACGAACAGGACAAGACTGAGGCCATAGCCAAAAAAGCCGATCGTTGCCGACCCAGCAATCAATCTCGGAAGCGGCAATTTGGCCCCGGTGGCCAACGCCAAAGCGACGTTGACGACACCCGCGACCATGCCCTTGATGGCGGCCAGCGTGACGGCATCGACATGCGATATTTTCGACGTACAATTATTGTCGACCGCCCACGCCCCGCAGGCGCCCACAACCGCGAGACTTCCGACCAGTCCGGCCGAGCCCGAATGGCCGCGTAACGCGAGGAGGACCGCGCCGACGAAGATCGCGGCCATCCCCAAACCGATGCGGCGGTTGAAGGGCTCGCGGAAAACAATCCACGCCAGCAACGCCGTGAAGACGCCCTCCAGGGTCAGCAGTAACGAGGCCACGGACCCGGTCGTCGTGGTCAGTCCCCACATCAAGAGCGCCGGACCGAGGGCGCCGCCAAACAGGACGGTGGCCCCAAGCCAGGGCAGATCCGCCCGCTTCAGGTTAAGCCCGTCCTGTCGCCGCCAGGCACGCCACGCGCTTAATCCGATTCCGGAGCCCAGATACAGGAGACCGGCAAGCAGCAAAGGGTGGACGTCACCCACGACGAACTTGGCGGCAGGTGTCGAAAGGCCGAACAGCATGGCCGCGGCCATCGCCAGCAGACCGCCGCGACGAATGTCGCCCAGAGTGAATTCTCGAGTCATTGCGGACTTATAGCCATCCGTTACCGGCTGCGATGAGAAATTGCGGCTCAGCGCCAAGACCGAGCAAAGGTCTGAATCGCGGCGGGTTTTCCGGAGGCTCGAACTGCTGAGAAGGGTGGAGCGATGACAAGCAGACGACGAACAAATATGCGCTTGAAGGGCGCGAGCGTGCGGTGCCGATGGTGCTGGATCACTAGCGCAACTACGCATCGCGATCGGCGGCGGTCGCGAGGCGCCTGCGGGAATCACCCGTGAGGCGGCCCTCGATTGTCATTAGGCCCATCCGCTCAAGCCACGCCGCATACTCCGGCGCAGGTTTCACCCCGAGCATCTCGCGGGCGTAGAGCGCGTCGTGGAACGAGGTCGACTGATAACCGAGCATGATGTCGTCGGCCGCGATTTACCGCCTCGGTCCCGGCGATCGACTGGAAGCACAGATTGACCGGGCCCCCTACTCGATCAGCGCAAGGGTGTTGGTGACTTGCGTCAGCACATAGGTCTGGGTCGGAATCTCCAACGACTCGCGAACCTCGTCGAGCAGCTGGATGACCAAACGCACCTTCACAGAGCATCACTCCCTGGATTGACGCCGATCACGGCATCGCCCGAATTTCACGCCATGAAGACCGTTCGCGGGTTGAGAGCCCCCGCCCATCCCGCTAACACCCCTCCACCACCGGGGCGGGGCCTGTAGCTCAACGGTAGAGCCGGCCGCTCATAACGGCTAGGTTGGGGGTTCGAATCCCTCCGGGCCCACCACCTTCACGCACGCCGCGCCAAAGCAGCCCGCCGTATCAGGCAGCCATCGGCATCCGCAGGACGAGATCACCGCCATCCGCCGCTAGCTTGCCGCCGACGATTTGGGCGAGGCCGACGACCATCCGCAGCGAGAAATCGGCGCCGTCGCCATTGCGCCCCCCGAACAAGTCGGAGTCGCTCATCCCCTCGAGCGCCCGTGGACGAGACAGGCGCAGTGCGCAAAACCCGTCTTCGCGGCGGACTGCGAGCCGCAGCGTCTCGCCCGGGGTCGTCGCCGCGAACACCGCCTCGGCAAAACGGTCCAGAAGCCGTTCGGCAAGTTCGCGGTCGAGCGTGCACAGCCCCTCGCCCGGCGGCGAGTCGATCGCCAGCGTGACCCCGCGGTCAAGCGCAAGCTTCTGCAGGCGGTAGGCGAAAGGCTGAAAGAAGGACATGAAGTCGCTCGGGCTCGACTCGGCGCTGTCGCGGCCACGAAGCCGCGCCGCGAAATCCAGATCGTCGATCGCGCTGAGCAGGATCCCCGCCTGGGCCACGATTTCCGCCGCGCGCTCGCGATAGCCGCTTTGTGCCGGGCCGAGATATTGGCCGTCGATGATCTCGGCGAACCCGATGATCGCATTGAGCGGGGTCTTGATCTCATGGACCAGCTCACGCAGCGCAGCGGGGTCGAGTGGTCCGGGCACGGCAGCGATGACGGGCGCCTTGAGCGCTTCGGCGCGGCGGGCGATGCCCCGGTAGCCCACGAACCGCCCGTCGCCCGGCGCAAAGGCGGGCACCCCACTGATCAGCCAGTCGCCGGCGACCAGGCCCGCCTCGGGCAGCGACAAGTTCGCGTCCCGGAAGGGCGCGCGGCGAGCGAAGGCACGCTCGACATCGCGATCGACTCCCTCGGACGGCTCGGCGCGCGCGATCGACCGCCCGACCAGGGCGCCGCGCGGGGCGCCTTCGACCCAGCCGATATTGCCCCCGGGTCCACATTCCCAGCGGAACAGACCAAGCGACTCCGGCGCGGTCGGCGGGTCGTGTCGCGGAGGCGCGGTCCGTGTCGGCACGGGTCGCTCGACCGGTGGAACCGGGATCGGCGGCGCGGGCGGCGCGGACGGAACGGGCGCTGACGAGCGATCAGCAAGTCCCGCGTCACGCGCGACGCGGAGCCGCTCGATCCGCTCTACGACCTCGCTGATCGATGGGATCGCGGCGGGCACCGGGGCGGTTGGCTCGGCCGCGGACTCGGGCATTGGCGCGGCCTCGGGTCCAGCAATGGGATCCGCGACCAGTTGCGGTGGGTGCATCGCATCGAGAAACCGGCGAACCGCGGGCGAGGCCGCGCGGCGCAGCGATGCCGTCGGCGGTCCGTTGGCGAGGAGCGGCGCGGCGACGTCGAGCCGATCGGCGGCGAATGCCTCGAGCAGCGCATCGGGCAGCGCCCGCCCGGCGATCGAGCGCGCCGCCGCAGCGCGCGCTTCAACCGCGACATCGTCCCGTCCTTCGCGGATCTGGGCAATCGCCTGGGCCACCGTTGGCCCGCTCGCCTCGGGTCCGGCGCGCGCGACGAGATCGACCAGCTGGCGCCAGCGTACCGCGCGGTCGTGCGGCCCGTTCGGTGTCAGGCTGAGGATCGTAGCAAGGCGGTCGTCAAATTTCACGGTACGCTAATCGGCCTCATCTTCGGCTGCGGGCGCGTGAGGCTTGGACAGCGGCGGCGACGAGCAAAAGGGGGCGGGCGTTAACCATCCCGGATCGGGACAATGGGTTAAAGCCATCTTAAGCAACGAAAAGGGCGCCGGCGATGCGCCGACGCCCTGTTCTCTCAGACAGTTTCAATCAGGCGCGGCTTGACACCCATGCCAGCCAATATTTGGCGACGTCCGACTGTGCGCCTCCCACGGCCTGGAGCGCGACCATGGCGCCCGCCTTGTCGCCCGACTGCGCTAATGCTTCGCCGAGCCGGAGGTTGATCAGGTTGGCATCGGCGCCGGGCTTGCCAAGCGCGGCACGATAAAGCGTTGCCGCCTGCGCGAAATCACCATAGCCGAGCAACCGATCCGCCGTGGCCATCGTCGTCGCCGCACCGGCGGCACCGAGCGCGGTCCGCGCCGCGGCCGTGGCGGCCGCGCGGTCGCCAATCGACTTGCCCTTGGCGAGCGCAAAGGTCCGCGCCAGGTTCGCCGACTGGAGACTGATCGACCCTGCCGCCGACCCTTCCTGCATCACCGCGACCGCTTCGCCCGGATAGCCGCGCGCGATAAGCGCCTCGGCGAACGGCGCATAATCGGCTTCACCACCAAGCGACTTGCTAGCCCGGGCAAGCCGGAACATGTCGATCAGCCCAACGCGGTCGAGCCCTGACATGTTGCGATAGATGTTGATTGCGTCGCGCCAGTGGCCTGCCGTCGGATAAGCCGATGCCCACTGCCGCGCCATGTCGTATGCGATCGGCAACTTGGCTTCATAGGAGCGCGCTACCCCGGCCTGCAGCCAGGACTCGGGAATCACCGCGCCGCTCGCCTTCTTGCGGGCGATCGCCTGAGACAGGGCATCGAGGCTGGGGCCGAACTGCTTCTGCTTGTAGAGCAGGTCCGACTTCAACAGCAGCACATCGATGTTGGCGGGATCAACTGCGTGCGCCTTGTCGAGTGCACCGGTCGCCGCCCCGATTTGCTGCGCATTGGCGAGTTGCTGGCCGGCGTGGATATAGATGTTCGCAAGATTCGACGCGCTCATCGTGCCGCCAGCGGCGCGCAGCGCGTCCGCGGCCGCGACAAGCGCATTGGGGTCATTGGCTTCGATTGCCGCCTGAAGCTGAAGCTGAGCGATCGCGGAGCGGTCATCAGGGACCTTGGCGGCGGCATTGGCGGCGACAAGCAGCCCTGGGATCGCGGCGCTGTTCTTGGCCTTGATCGCGGCTTGCAGGTCAAAGATCGGCTTCATTGCCTGGGGCGATAGCTTGAGCGGCTTTGCGGCTGGTTGCGCTGCGGCGGCGGTCTGGGCCGCTGCGGGCGTTGCGGCGGCCAGCGCGAGGCCGAGCGCGGTGCCCACGGCGCTTCCAAAGGCAGTGCTGATGAATCTCATTATACTCTCCTGTTGACAGCCGCTTGGCACAGCAAAACTTATCGGGCGCGGCAATAGTCCGCATTCTACCCGAGGCAAAGCTCGATTGCAGGCGGCGGCTGAATGCCAATTGAACCAGCAACTTGGCGCAAGCGCTTTGACCCGGCCCCGGCGAGCGGTTAGCGGTCGCGCCACGATGATCATCCTGCTTTCCCCGGCGAAGACGCTCGACCTCGCCTCGCCCTTTGCCGACATACCAACCGAACCGCGCTTCGCTGACGAAGCGGGGCGGATTGCGCGTGCGGCGGCGAGGCTCAAGCCGGCCGACCTCGCGCAGCTCATGCATATTTCGGACAAGCTGGCAGAACTCAACGTCAAACGCTTCAAGACGTTCGCGAAAGCCGAGTCGCGTCCTGCCATTCGCACCTTCGCCGGTGACGTCTATCGCGGGTTCGACGCCGCCTCGGCCGACGACGATGTCATCGACTATGCCCAGGACCATCTCCGCATCCTGTCCGGACTCTACGGCGTGCTTCGACCGCGCGATGCGATGCGGCCCTACCGGCTCGAGATGGGCACCAGCTGGGCACCCAAGGGCGATCGACTCGTCGATCATTGGAGCCGCAAGGTCGCGCGCGCGCTGCTCGCCGAGTTGAAGGAGGAGGGATCAGGGACTATCCTCAACCTCGCCAGCCGCGAATATTATGCGGTTGTCGGCCCCTTCGTCCCGAAGAAGGTCGCCGTCATCGCTCCAGACTTCCGCGTACGAACCGCCAAGGGCCTGCAATTCCACAGCTTTACCGCCAAGGTCGCGCGTGGAGCAATGGCCCGTTTCGTCTGCGATGAACGGATCGCCGATCCGGTCGGAATCACGGCATTCGAACGCGATGGCTGGCGCTTCGATGCAGCCGGATCGACTATCGCCGTCCCGCTGTTCGTCCGTAGCGATTAACCCCCCGCGCGCGCTTGCGCGGATGCACGCGGGGTGGCCTTTCAACCCCTGATCCCCTAGACGGGAACGAACGTCGGCGCTCGCCGATTCCCGTGCCTTCCAACGACCTGACAGGACCAAATTTTGGCCACGACGCCGCCGATCGCCGAGCTTAGCCATATCGCCCCAATCTCCATCGTCGAGGAGATGAAGACTAGCTATCTCGACTATGCGATGAGCGTCATTGTCAGCCGCGCGCTGCCTGACGTCCGCGACGGTCTGAAGCCCGTTCACCGCCGCATCCTCTATGCCTGCCAGGAAGCTGGCTATGTGGCCGGCAAGGCCTATCGCAAGTCGAGCCGCATCGTCGGTGACGTCATGGGCAAATATCACCCCCACGGCGACAGCGCGATCTACGACGCCCTCGCCCGGATGACCCAGGACTGGTCGATGCGCGTGCCCCTGATCGACGGGCAGGGCAATTTCGGTTCGATGGACCCCGATCCTCCCGCCGCGATGCGCTACACCGAGGCGCGACTGGCCAAGGTTGCCAACTTCCTCCTCGGCGACATCGACAAGGATACGGTCGACTTCACCCCCAACTATGACGCCAGCGAGCGCGAGCCACAGGTGTTGCCGGCGCGCTTCCCCAACCTCCTCGTCAATGGCGCGGGCGGAATCGCGGTCGGCATGGCGACCAACATCCCGCCACATAACCTCGGCGAAGTGATCGCTGCCTGCCGCGCCTTCATGAGCGATCCCGAGGTCACCTCCGAAGCGCTGATGGAGCACGTCAAGGGCCCCGATTTCCCCACCGGCTCGATCATCCTCGGCCAGGCCGGGATCCGCTCGGCCTACACCACCGGGCGCGGCTCGATCCTCCAGCGCTCGCGCCATCACGTGGAGGAAGGACGCGGCGACCGAAAAGTCATCGTGCTCACCGAAATTCCTTTCCAGGTCGGCAAGAACGGGCTCGTCGAGAAAATTGCCGAGGCGTGCAAGGACAAGCGGATCGAGGGCGTCTCGGACATCCGTGACGAGTCCAACCGGCTCGGCGTGCGCATCGTCCTCGAGCTTAAGCGCGACGCCAGCCCCGAGGTCGTGCTCAACCAGTTGTGGCGCCACACCCCGGCACAATCCTCGTTCGCGGCCAACATGCTGGCAATCCGCGGCGGCCGCCCCGAGACGCTCGCGCTGCGCGACATCATCGAGGCATTCGTCAAGTTCCGCGAAGAGGTCATCACGCGGCGTTCGAAGCATGAGTTGCTCAAGGCCCGCGAGCGCGCCCATATCTTGCTCGGCCTCGTCCTCGCGGTCACCAATCTCGACGAAGTGGTCCGCATCATCCGCGGCTCGCCGAGCCCCGCCGCAGCGCGCGAGGCCCTGCTCTCCCGCGACTGGGATTCGGAGCAGATCCGGGTGTACATCAAGCTGGTCGAGGCGGTCGAACCCCAGGCTGCGGGCGCAACCTATCGCCTGTCCGACATCCAGGTCCGCGCGATCCTCGAGCTTCGCCTCCACCGCCTCACCGCGCTCGGCCGCGACGAAATCGGCAAGGAACTGGCCGGCCTCGCAACGGTCATCGCCGAGCTGCTCGACATCCTCGGCGACCGCGCCAAACTCTATGCCGTAATGCTCGAGGAACTGAACGCGGTCGACGCCGAATTCTCGACCCCGCGCAAGTCCGAACTCGCCGCCGCCTTCGACGGCCTCGACGACGAGGATTTGATCGAGCGCGAAGAGATGGTCGTGACGGTTACCATGACCGGCTACATCAAGCGCACGCCGCTGGCCTTGTTCCGCGAGCAGAAGCGCGGCGGCAAGGGCCGTTCGGGAATGAACACCAAGGACGAGGACGTCGTCACCGAACTGTTCGTCACCTCAACCCACAATCCGGTGCTGTTCTTCTCCAATCTGGGCCGCGTTTACCGGATGAAGGTCTGGCGGCTGCCCGAGGGCAATCCCGCGGCGCGCGGTCGTCCGATGATCAACCTGCTCCCCCTCAACGAGGGCGAGATCATTACCACGGTCCTGCCGCTGCCCGAGGACGAAGCCGAGTGGGCGCCGCTCCACCTGATGTTCTGCACCGCCAAGGGCACCGTTCGCCGCAACACGATGACCGCCTTCACCAACATCCCGACTGCGGGCAAGATCGCGATGAAGTTCGGCGTTTCGGAGGAGGAAGGCGAAGAGGGCGACCCGAGCGACCGGCTGATCGCCGTCGACCTGCTGACCGAAGAGGACGACGTTCTCCTCGCGACACGGAATGGCAAGGCGATCCGCTTCCTGTCGACCGACGTCCGCGAATTCCAGTCGCGCTCGTCGACCGGCGTCCGCGGCATCCGCCTGCTCGGCGACGACAAGGTCATTTCGATGTCGATCCTGCGCCGCGCGGGCACGAGCTCGGAGGAACGCGAGGCCTATCTCCGCTCTCCCAAATGGCGCGACAACAGCAGCGCCGAGGGCCTGTCCGAGGAGCGCTACGCCGAGCTCGCCGACAAGGAGCAATTCCTCCTCACCGTCACCGAAAACGGCTTCGGCAAGCGCAGCTCGACCTATGAGTATCGCCGTACCAATCGCGGCGGCCAGGGCATCACCAACATCGTCACCTCCGACCGCAACGGCGGCGTCGTCGCGTCCTTCCCGGTCAAGCCAGGCGAGCAACTGATGCTTGTCACCGACCAGGCAAAGGTCATCCGTACCACCGTCGGCGACATCCGCATCGCCGGGCGCAACACTTCGGGTGTGATGATCCTGCGCGTCGGCAAGGGCGAGCATGTCGTCTCGGTGGCGAAGATCGACGAAAGCGAGGAAGTCGAAGTCGAGACGCTCGACGAGCTCCTCCCGACCGATGACGCCGTCGTCGGCGAGGATCTGGCGGAAGGTCCGAGCGACGGCGAGTAGGTTCGGCTGGCTGGGGCGGCAGGATTCGAACCTGCGAATGCCGGCATCAAAAGCCGGTGCCTTACCACTTGGCGACGCCCCATCAGCGGGGGTGCCTTAGGCGGGCGCGGCCGGGCTGAAAACCCCCTTACGCGCGGCGCTTGAGGGGTAAGACAGGCCGGGCATCGTCGCTCGCCAGCAGGTCGCGTTCGACCTGCACCGCCGGAACCGGCTTGCCGAACAGAAAACCCTGAAGCTGGGTGCAGCCGAGGTGCGCCAACAGTTCGGCCTGCGCCGCCGTCTCGATGCCCTCTGCGGTCGTTTCGACCCCCAGCCCCCGCGCGAGCGCTAGAATCGACTTGACGATCGCCATGCTTTCGCGCCGCCCGCTCGCCGCGCCGCGCACGAACAATTGGTCGATCTTGATCTTGGAGAAGCAAGCGCGCGAAAGATAGCCGAAGCTTGAATAGCCCTTGCCAAAGTCGTCGAGCACGAGCCGCACGCCGAGCGACTGGAGGCTCGCCAACGCAGCAAGGGTCGCGACGTCATCCCCGAGGAAGACATTCTCGGTGACTTCAAGTTCAAGCCGCCCGGGCGCAAGGCCACTAGCCGCGAGCCCCTCCTCGACCGTCTCCTTGAGCCCGGCGCCGGTCAGCTGCGCGACCGAAATGTTGACCGCGACGCGGCGATCGCCTGGCCAGCGCGCCGCCTCGGCACAGGCCTCACGGATGACCCAGTCGCCAATCTGGTGGATCAAGCCGACGTCCTCGATGATCGGCACGAACACGTCGGGCCCGATGGCGCCGCGACGCGGGTGCGACCAGCGCAACAGCGCTTCATGCCCGACCACCGCGAAGCTGTGCGCGTCAACGATCGGCTGGTAGTTAAGGTGAAGGTCGCCGCGGCGCACAGCTTCACGCACATCGCTCTCAAGCAATCGTTCGGCCTCGGCCTTGGCCAGCATCCACGGCTCGTAGAAGGTCGAGCAATGCCGGCCCTGTTCCTTCGAGCGATAGAGCGCGAGGTCGGCGCTGCGCATCAGCTCGTCCTCGGTCTCGCCATCGAGCGGCGCGCGCGCAATCCCGATCGAGACGCCAATGTTGATCGAGCTCGGCCCGATGGTGAATGCGCGATCGATCCTTTCGGTGATCCGCGCGGCGAGGTTGAGCAGCGTCAGCGTGTCGGATCCCCCGCGCCATATCACCGCGAACTCGTCGCCCCCGAGCCGACCGACGCTACCTTCCGCCCCACACGCCCCTTCGAGCCGACGCGCGACTTCGGCCAACAAGCGGTCGCCGACGGCATGGCCTAGCGTGTCATTGACCATCTTGAAGCGATCGAGGTCGAGCAGCAAAAGCACGCACGTCCCCTGCCCATTCAGCTGCCGCAGCCGCGCTTCCTCGATCAGTTCGCGGACCATCAGGCGATTGGCAAGCCCGGTCAGTGGATCGCGGCGGGCAACACGCGGCCCTTCGGTGCCAGGACCCGAGCGGAGCGCGGTGATGTCAGATCCAACGCCGCGCCAACCCGCGACAGCGCCCGCGCCGTCCATCACCGGGCGGCCCGACAGGCAATACCAGCGGCTGCCGTCGATCGTTGGAAAGGCGATCTCGTGGAAGGCGTTGCCCTTGTCGAGGTGCATGAACAATGCGCGTATGCCGTCCGACTGGAGCTGATATTCGCCGCGTGGATCGACCAGCGAGCGCAGCTGGCGACCGATCAGCCGCTCGACGGGCCGACCAATCGAATCGGCCATCGCGCGTGACATGAACTTGATGCAGCACTGGCCATCGAGCTCCCACAACCAGTCGCTTCCGCTCGACTGGAATTCGCGCAACAACTTGATCAGCTCGCCTTGTTCCTCAAGTTCCCCCCGCGCCCGGACATGGCCGACGAACAGGCGCGCGCTCGATAGCGCCGAGCTTGTCACCACCAGCGCCAGGAGCAGCGCCAGAGCCGCCATGATCGGGCTTCCGATCACGACCGTGATATGAATGACCGCAAGGCTCGTGATCACGACGAACAGGATTGCTGCGGGCGGGACGGTGGCAAGCGTGGTCGTCGCGCTGCTCATCGTTGCAATGAGGAAGATCGTGATGAAGATCCGGCTGGCCTCGTCGACCGTCGCGAACCAGCAGGCGGCAGGAACCAGCCAGAGCAGCGCCTGGGCCGCCAGGATTGCCGTAATCTCGCCGAAGGCGCGTGGCGATTCATTCTCTTGGGCGAGGTCGCGGCGCAGGATCAGGCAGTTCGCCAGACGAAGCGCAAGCAAGCCAAGCATTGCCGCGCACCACCACCATACACCGCGCGCCTCCGGCTGCCCCGCGAGGTGAATGGCGAACAGCATGGTCGTCGCCGCGCTGGCGCCGATTGCCACCGGAGCCGAGCGGAGCATCTCGCGCAATTGCTCGCGGCGGATGTAGCGCGCGCTCGGGTCGTCCGAGCCGGCGAACGTCATCAAATCACGAATGCGAACCGGCTGTTGCCCGGCGCGGGCGCGCCGACGCTCACCGTGCGGCCACGGCGGGGTCGGGCATTCGGGGACGGCGTCGGCGAACATCTCGACAGGGCGTGAGCCCGGCGAACCCAATCAACAATGAAGCTTTTCTCCGAAGTGGATGCGGTTGGCCGCGTTCCAAATCAGCCGTTGGGCGTTCGTCCATTGACGAGCTGCTCATAATCCCGCGCCAGCTGCTTCGACAATTCGCCGACTTCGAAGTTCCACGGCCCCGCCGACCCGACATGAGTCACTTCGGCGGCCGAACCGGTGAGGAACATCTGCTCGAATTCCTCGAGCTCTTCGGGCCAGATCGCGCGCTCGACAACTTCCACGCCGCGCCGCCGGGCGAGGTCGATCACGGTCTGCCGCGTGATGCCGTTAAGGAAGCAGTCGGGGGTCGGCGTGTGGATAACCCCCTCGCGAATGAAAAAGGCATTGGCCCCGGTCGCCTCGGCTACCTGTCCGCGCCAGTCGAACATCAGCGCATCATTATAGCCGCGATCTTCGGCCTTATGCTTCGACATGGTCGCGATCATGTACAGCCCACTCGCCTTTGACTGGGTCGGCGCAGTGTAGGGCGCGGGGCGGCGCCACTCGGCGATATCGAGCCGAATCCCGCGCGCGGCGAGATTGGGGTCGAAATATTTCCCCCACACCCACGCCGCAACGGCAAGGTGCGGCTTGGTCTTCTGCGCCGAAACCCCCATCTGCTCCGACCCGCGCCAGGCGATCGGCCGGACATAGGCGTCCTTAAGGCCATTAGCAGCAAGCGTCTCATTGCACGCCGAATTGATCTGATCGATGCTCCACGGCAGCTCATAGCCAAGAATAGCCGCACTGTTGCGAAGCCGCGCGCTATGCTCGTCGAGCTTGAAGATCGTGCCGTTGTAGGCGCGCTGCCCCTCGAACACCGCCGAGGCATAGTGCAGGGCATGAGTCAGGATGTGAACATTGGCCTCGCGCCACGGCACGAGCTTGCCGTCAAACCAGATCCATCCATCGCGATCGTCGTAAGTCGCCTCGTCGGCCATTCCATGCCCCTTTGCTGCGGGCGCGAATAGGCGAGCCGCTCGTGTTGATCAACCGCGCCGGGCGGCTTCGGCCAGTTCATTGCCGCGCCGGGTGGACGCTTCGACCATCCGCTCGATCAAGCCGCGCAATCCGTCATTTGCGTCGAGGACCGCCAATCCCGCTTCGGTCGTGCCTTTGGGCGAAGCGACCTGCCGCGCGAGCTCCGCCATCGTCACCCCGCTAGCCTCGGCCATGGCGGCGGTGCCGATGATCGTCTCCAGCGCAACGCTCGCAGCCAGATCGGGTGACAGGCCGAGCCCCTCGCCCGCTGCGGCAAGCGCCTCGACGAAGCGCGCAACATAGGCCGGCCCAGACCCGGCAACCGCGCCGATCGCCGAAAATTGCGCCTCGTCGTTCACAATTGGCGCGACCCCAAGCAGGCGCATTAGCCCTTCGACCAGGCCAAGCGCCATCTCGTCACCATCCTCGCTGTACAGCGCGATGACGCCCTTGCGCTGGGCAACGGGCAAGTTGGGCATGGCGCGAACGATCGCGCGCGCTGTCGGGAAACGCTCGCGCAGGGTTGCCGCCTCGACCCCGGCGAGCAACGAAATGATGATCGTCGCGGCACCGAGCCGCTCGGCTAATCCGGGCGCGATTTCGTCGAGCTTCTGTGGTTTGAAGCCAAGCATGACAAGCGCTGGCGTCGGGCCGTCCGGCAGCCCTGTCACCGTCCGCACGCCCTCAACCGGCGTTCCACTCGGTCGAACGGCGATGACATCCGCACAGTCGAGCCCAACCGCGCGCCAACCCTCGACCATCGCCCCGGCCATATTGCCGCACCCGACCAGCCAGGTCGGCGACGGGAAGGCCACGCTCACGCTTCGCCAACCGTATCAATCAGCGCCGCCGCAATCGCCTCGGTCGGGGATTTGCCGCCCCACAGCACGAACTGGAACACCGGATAGAAGCGCTCGCATTCCTCGAGCGCGGCCTCGGCAATCGCCTCGGCCTGTTCGAACGTCAGCCCGTCGCTCTCGCTGACCAGTGCCGCGTGGCGGAACACGATCAACCCCGACCCCGACCACATTTCGAAATGGCCGAGCCACAATTGCTCGTTGATCAGCCCGAGCGTCTCATAAATTGCCGCGCGCTTTTCGGGCCCGACCTTGATGTCGGGGAAGGCCAGGAACTGAAGCACCTGGTCATCCTGCCGCCACACGCCGCGAAGCTCATATTGCGCCCAGCTGCCCGTCGCCGAGGCGACGATCTCCCCTTCCCCGGTCCGCTCGCACGCCCAGCCGCGCGCTTCGAAATATTGTTCGAGCACTTCGATCGGCGCGCCATCGTCGCGCTCCTCACTCTCAATCTCGTCGGTCAGATTGTGGCTCCGGGCTTAGCAGGCTTGGGACCGGCCTTGGCCTTGGCCGCCGCCTCGAGCGCCGCGATCCGCGCTTCGAGCAGCTGGTTCTGGTCACGCGCCATCGCCGCCATTGCCTTGACCGCCTCGAACTCGTCCCGGCTGACTGAATCCGCCCCGCCGACAAATTCGCGCATCTTTTCGCGCATCGAGCTTTCCGCCTCGCGCCCCATTCCAGCAAGCGTCCCCGCCGCGCCATTCATCATCTTGGCCAGATCCTCGAACAGGCGATTTTTGGACTGCATCTCTAAGCTCCCGTAATTCCAAGCGGGTGCGTTCCCGCACCCCGATTGAGGCGACCCGTCTCATAATTAAGCGCGGTCGCCAGGCACAGCCATAGCAGATAGGGAAGCAGGAGCGCCGCCGCCAGTGGCCGCAGCTTGCGGAAACTGACGATTGTCGCGGCAGTCAGCATGGTCGTGACGATGATAACCAGCAGCGCAATGTCGATCGCATGCGCTCCGAAGAAGATTGGCGACCAGGCGAAGTTGAGCAGCATCTGCCCCGCAAAAAGGGATAACCCGCGCATGCGTTCTTCGGACGAGGGCAGGTTCAGGATTAGCGCGAGCGATAGCCCGATCATCACGTAAAGCACCGACCACACTAGGCCGAACGCCCATCCCGGCGGCTGGAAGCCTGGCTTCTCAAGCGCTGCATACCAGCCATTGTCGAAACCGCTGTTCGAAACATAGCCCATGAGAAAGCCGGTCCCGACGATCAACGGGACCGTCACCAGTGCCTTGCGCCACACGCCCCGGTCGTCGCTCAACCTACTCTGGCTCATGAGCCGCTCCTTCCTTGATCGCGCCGAGCAGAAACTCGACATTGCCCTCGGGTCCGGTGATCGGACTTGGCACCACCCCTGTCACGGCCCAGCCCTGATGCGAAACCCAGGCGACAACGTCGTCGCACACCCGCTGGTGGATCGCCGCATCGCGCACCACTCCGCCCTTGCCAACCTCGCCGCGCCCGGCCTCGAATTGCGGCTTGATCAGCGCCACGAGCCGCGCCCCCGCCCGAGCCAGGTCCAGCGCTGGCCCAAGCACCTTGGCCAACCCGATGAAACTCGCGTCGCATACCACAATGTCGATCGGGTCGGGGATCGTCTGGCGGGTCAGGGTCTTGGCGTTGGTCTGCTCCATGACGACCACGCGCGGGTCCTGGCGCAGCTTCCACGCCAGCTGATTGGTCCCGACGTCGACCGCGAAAATCTTTGCCGCCCCATTGGTCAGCAGCACATCGGTAAATCCGCCCGTGGACGAGCCGACATCGATAGCGGTCACCCCTTCGACCCTGAATCCGAAGTGTGCCAGCCCATGCGCCAGCTTGACCCCGCCCCGCGACACCCACGGATGGTCGCGCCCCTTGACGCTGAGCTCCGCATCCTCGGCGAGCAGGTCCCCTGCCTTCGCCACCATGCGATCGCCAACGAACACTTTTCCAGCCAATATCAACGCTTGGGCGCGGGTGCGCGACTCCGCCAGCCCCATCTGGTGAAGCAGTTGATCGGCCCGAAGCCTAGCCATTCGACTTGACTATCATCGGTAGCGCGCTACCTTTCCGCCATGAACGAAGCAAGCCCCCCACGGCACGACAAGTTCCGCGCTTACCGCGAGCGCAAGAAGGCCGCTGGGCGCCGCGAAGTGCGGCTGTGGCTGCCGGACGTCCGCTCACCGACGTTCATATCCGAAGCAAGGCGCCAAGCCGCGCTGCTCGATCACAGCAGCGACGAGCAGGAGGCTGCAAACACCATGCGTACGCTTGCGTCCGATGCCTGGAGCCGCGCGGATTGAAACGCGGCGACGTCGTGCTCGTCGCCTCCGGCAAACCCCGGCCAGCGGTCATCGTGCAGGACGATCAGTTCGCGACCCCGGTCGACGTCCTGCTCTGCCCCGTCACGACCACTTTACTGGATGCGCCAATCTATCGCATGCCCGTCGCGGCAAACCCCAACAACGGCCTACATGCCGACTCACAGCTGATGGTTGACAAGATCGGCCCGGCGCGCCGCGACCAGATCGACCGGGTCGTCGGGCAACTCGGCGCAGAAGAGATGGAGCGCCTCACTGAATCGATGGCGATCATCCTTGGGCTTGGCCGATAAGCCAAGTCGGGGTGAAGCCCTGAAACTAGGCGCTCGCCCCCTCCGCAACCCCGACGCTGTTCCGCCGCAGCGCCTTCAGCACCGTCTCGACGATATGCGGCGCGTTGAGGCCCGCTTCGTCATATTGCTTCATCGGCGAATCCTGGTCCTGGAACATGTCGGGTAGCCGCATCGTGCGGAGCTTGAGCCCGGCATCGATCAGCCCCTCGTCACTCGCCAGCGTCAGCACATGCGCGCCGAACCCGCCGACCGCAGCCTCCTCGACCGTCACCGCGACCTCGTGCGTCGTCAGCAATCGCCCGATCAGTTCGACGTCGAGCGGCTTGGCGAAGCGCAGGTCGGCGACCGTGGTCGACAGCCCCATCGCCTCCAAGTGTTCGGCAGCCTTCTCTGCCTCCTCCAGCCGAGTGCCGAGCGACAGGATCGCGACCGTCTTGCCCTCGCGGACTACCCGCCCCTTGCCGATCTCGAGCCGCTCGGGACTGGCCGGCATCGCCACCCCGCGCCCATTGCCGCGCGGATAGCGCACCGCGCTCGGCGACGAATCATGAAGCGCCATGGTGTGCACCATGTTCGCCAGTTCAGCCTCGTCCGCGGCCGCCATCACCACCATGTTGGGCAGGGTGCACAGATAGGCGAGGTCGAACGACCCGGCATGAGTCGCGCCATCGGCCCCGACCAGCCCCGCCCGGTCCATCGCGAACCGTACCGGCAGATTCTGGATCGCCACATCATGGACCAGCTGATCATACGCCCGCTGCAGGAAGGTCGAATAGATTGCGCAGAAGGGCCGATAGCCCTGCGCCACAAGCCCCGCCGCAAAGGTCACCGCATGTTGCTCGGCAATCCCGACGTCGAATGTCCGCTCCGGGAACGCCGCCTCGAATTTGTCGAGCCCGGTCCCAGACGGCATCGCCGCCGTGATCGCGACAATCTTGTCATCGCGCCTCGCCTCGCCGATCAGCGCGTCGGCGAACACCCCGGTATAGCTTGGCGGACCACCGCCCGGACCCTTGTCCTGCTTGCCCGACACGACATCGAACTTGACCACGCCATGATATTTGTCCGCCGCCGCCTCGGCCGGGCCATAGCCCTTGCCCTTGCGCGTCACGACATGGACCAGCATCGGCCCTTCCTCGGCATCGCGGACATTCTCGAGGATCTCGACCAGCCCGACTACGTCATGCCCATCGACCGGGCCGACATAATAGAAACCCAGTTCCTCGAACAAGGTCCCGCCCGTCGCCATGCCCCTCGCGAACTCTTCGGCCTTGGACGCCGCGCGGTGGACCCGCTTGGACAATCGCTTCGCCACCCGCCGTGCGAAATCGCGAACGTGCAAATAGCCGCCCGACGAAACCAGCGACGCCAGATAATGGGACAACCCACCGACCGGCGGCGCAATCGACATATCATTGTCGTTGAGGATGACGATCAGCCGGTTGCCCGCGCCTTGGGCATTGTTCATCGCCTCATAGGCCATGCCCGCGCTCATCGCCCCGTCGCCGATTACAGCGATCGCGCGGCCCGGCCGATCCGACAATTTGTTGGCAATCGCAAAGCCCAGCGCCGCCGAGATCGAGGTCGAGGAATGTGCCGCGCCGAACGGGTCATATTCGCTCTCGCTGCGCTTGGTGAAGCCCGACAGCCCGCCCGGCTGGCGAAGCGTGCGAATCCGGTCACGTCGCCCGGTCAATATCTTGTGCGGATAGGCCTGGTGCCCGACGTCCCAGATCAGCGTGTCGCGCGGCGTGTCGAACACATGGTGGATCGCAACCGTCAGTTCGACCACCCCCAGCCCCGCGCCAAGGTGCCCGCCGGTTACCGACACGGCCGAGATCATCTCCTGGCGAAGTTCATCGGCAAGCTGCACCAGTTCGGCCTTGGGCAGCGCTCTTATGTCGGCTGGCGAGGCGATGGTGTCGAGCAACGGCGTGCTCGGGGTGGGCGACGGGGGTCGATCAGTCATCCCGCTGCTCTAGCTGGATTCTCCGACCCGCGAAAGCTTGGGGCTAGGCCGCCGTTCCCGCGCAGTCCGCACAACTGCCCTTGACCTCGATCACCGGGCGCACCGGCGTGAAACCCGCAGCGCTCGCTGCCTCGCGAACGCCGCTGGTCAGCCGGTCATCGTCGATATGGGTTATCTGCCCGCACGTATCGCAGATCAGGAAGATGCAATCGTGCAGGCAGCCGGGATGGCTGTTCGCGACATAAGCATTGGCGCTTTCGATCCGCATCGCCAGATTGGCCGACACGAACAGGTCGAGGATCCGGTAGACGCTGTTCGCCGCGACGCGCCGCCCCTGCGCCTTCGAGACCGCTTCGGCGATATCATAGGCCGACGCGGGCGTATCGAACCCGGCCAGCGCATCGAACACCGCCGCGCGCATCCCTGTCCACTGCTCGCCCTTGGTGGTCAGCCGCTGGCGCGCCGCTTCGGTCAGCGCGTCGCCGGCGTGAAGATGATGATCGTGGCGGCCCATCGGGCGAGATTAGACCCGGGCGTAGCGCGCGCGCAAGGTCAGTCCGCTGCCATCGCATTCAATCGATGCCCGAGCGCAAGGATCATCACCCCGACCATGGTGTAGAGCGCCTCACCCGAACCATGGCCCAGCGTGAGCGCCCCGGCCATGACGCCAAGGCCGAGTCCGCCGATCGCGCTCGGCATCATGAAACCGTGAACATAAATTCCCTTGCCCAGCGCAACCGCGCCGAACATCATCGCGATGGCGAGACCGGCCTCATGAAAGATCGGGGCGCCGAGCAGGCTGCCGGCCGACGCGACCAGCGCGATGAAGACCGTCGTCGCAATACAATGGACCAGGCACAGACCGGACAGCCCGATTGCCAGGCGATCGAGGCTCAGCGTGGAACGATGGTCGTGCGGCATGGCGGTCATTGCGAGGGCGATATAGACCGGCTCCTCGCACGATACAATATTACATCGCACGCTTGCGCGAAGAAATTGCTGTCCTGCGCCGCCCGATTTTGCGATGGGCGCGCCATGATCATGCGCCCCTCCGCCGCATTACGCCGATGAGCAGCGCCGCCATCACCAGTCGTCCAGACGCTCCGGCCATCCGCGTCCCGCGCCCTGCCGCAATCGCGTCATGGTTGATCGTCATCGCCGCACTGGTCTTTGCGATGGTCGTCGTCGGCGGCATCACGCGTCTGACCGAAAGCGGGCTCAGCATCACGGAATGGAAGCCGATCGCCGGAACGCTCCCTCCCCTCACCCACGCCGAGTGGCTCGCCGAGTTCGCCCGCTACCGGGCCACGCCGCAATATCGCCAAGTCAGCGGACCCGCAGGGATGCAGCTTGGCGACTTCCAGTTCATTTATTTCTGGGAATGGATTCACCGCCTGATCGGCCGCTTGGTCGGCGTCGCCTTCGCCCTCCCTCTGATATGGTTAGTCGTCCGCCGCGCGATCCCCTCCGGCTATGGCTGGCGCCTCATCGCCTTGTTCGCGCTCGGCGGATTCCAGGGCGCGCTTGGATGGTACATGGTCCAGTCGGGGCTGGTGAACCGCACCGAGGTGAGCCACTTCCGCCTCTCCGCCCATTTGCTCAGCGCGCTGTTCATCTTCGCCGGGTGCATCTGGACCGCACTCGACCTGCGCGCACTTGCTGCAACCGGCAAGAACCACCCCGCCCGTCTCACCGGATTCAGCCTCGCCATTCTCGCCGCGCTGACGGTTCAGATCCTGCTCGGCGCCTGGGTCGCGGGCCTCCGCGCCGGCCAGGTCGCTAGCTCATGGCCGCTGATGAACGACCGCCTCGTCCCAGAAGGTATAGACTGGTCGAACGGACTACCGTTCGCCCTTACCCACGATCCTTATCTAATCCACTTCGTCCACCGCTGGTTGGCATGGGGCGTCGTGGTCGTCCTGATCCTGTTCGCCCGCCGCGTAAGATCCGTCGACCGCCGCGCCTCGATCGCGATCCACATCGCCTTCGGTACGCAAATCCTGCTCGGCATTGCGACGGTGATGACCGGCGTCTGGCTACCGTTGGCGGTGGCACATCAGGCGGTCGGCGCGCTCCTCCTTGCCGCGACCATATGGGGCAGCCATGCTGTAGGGTATGATTTTACCCGGTCGCAAACCCGCGCAAATCCTTGACTTTCCGAACCCTCGCGACCATTAGCGCCCCAGCGGCGTTTCTCGGGGCGCCTCCCCTATCGTTATGAAAAGGTCTCAACGCCATGAAGGCGCTCTTGAAGACCACCAAGTCGGTCAAACCGGCCGAGGTGGAGAAAAACTGGCATCTGATCGATGCCGAAGGTCTGGTCGTCGGGCGTCTGGCCTCGATCGTCGCCAACATCCTGCGCGGCAAGCACAAGCCCAGCTACACCCCCCACGTCGACTGCGGTGACCATGTCATCATCGTCAACGCCGGCAAGGTCCGCTTCACCGGGCGCAAGCTCGACAAGAAGATCTACTATCGTCACACCGGCTATATCGGCGGGATCAAGGAGATCACTGCGGGCAAGATCCTCGACGGTCGTTTCCCCGAGCGGGTCATCGAAAAGGCGATCGAGCGCATGGTCCCCCGTGGACCGCTCGGCCGCGACCAGATGCGCGCGCTTCACCTCTACAACGGCACCGAGCACCCGCACGATGGCCAGCAGCCCGTCGCGCTCGACGTCGGCGCCATGAACCGCAAGAACAAGGTGGGCAAATAATGTCCGATAATCGCCAGTCCCTCGCCGACCTCGCAGCGCTGACCGGGGCGGCCCCGCCCCCGCCGCCCGCGCCCGAGGCTACCGCTGCTGCCGCTCCGTCGGAGCAGGAAGCATCCGCTCCCGAAGGCAACGAAGGCGCCGCTCCGGACGACCGCAACGGCGTCTCGACCCAGGGTCCGCAGATCGAAGCCGTGCTTCGCGAGCAGCAGCTCGACAAGTACGGCCGCGCCTATGCCACCGGTCGCCGCAAGGACGCCGTTGCGCGAGTCTGGCTCAAGCCGGGCACGGGCAAGATCACCGTCAACGAGCGTGACCAGGAAGTCTATTTCGCGCGTCCAACGCTGCGCCTCGTCATCAATCAGCCGTTCGGGATCACCGATCGCGCGGGCCAGTATGATATCATCGCCACCGTCAAGGGCGGCGGGCTTTCGGGGCAGGCCGGCGCGGTGCTTCACGGCATCGCCCAGGCCCTGTCGCGCTATGAGCCGGTCCTGCGCACGACGGTCAAGCGTGCCGGTTTCCTGACCCGCGACAGCCGCGTTGTCGAGCGCAAGAAGTATGGCAAGGCCAAGGCGCGCAAGAGCTTCCAGTTCAGCAAGCGCTAACGTCAAATCAACGAGTGGAAGAGGCCACCGGCGCAGCGTGTCGGTTGGCTTGATGGGCCTTGAATGGGCATCGGCGACGCGTTGGTCGATGTCATCGCTGCCTGACGATCCGTTCCTCGAAGCGCGCGACCTGTCCGAATGCTCGATGCACTGCCCTGCCCGACGTTCGACGGCCCAGTCGAGCGATCGATCATGGGCGGCACCAGCGGCACCACCCGTCGTATTGATCCATATCCAAACAATGTTCGGACTTGCAATCAATAAGCGTGCTTATTATGTGCCCTGATATGGGAGCAGAATTCCTGCCATGGGAAATATCCGACACAGCGCACATGATTCGCCGCGCCTACGAGCGCCGTGCGGCCGTGCTCGGCGTTACCCGCGCACAATGGCGCGTCCTGCTTTTCCTTGGGCGCGAAACCAATCTTCGTCAGGTCGAACTCGCCGATCGGCTGGATATCGAGCCGATCACACTGTGTCGGATCATCGACCGGCTAGAACAGGCTGAACTGGTCGAGCGCCGCCGCGATCCGGCCGACCGCCGAGCGTGGCGACTGGCATTGACCGACAAGGCGAGGCCCATTCTCGAAAGCCTGCACGGTGTGGCGGCCGAGCTTGGTGCGGAAGCGCTGGACCGACTCGAGCCGGCACAGATCGACGCCTTGCGCTCAGGATTGGCCACCATCCGCGACAATCTGTCGCAAGCCGCCGCTCCCCCGAACCGGGCTTCCGCATGAATCAGCTGAAGAAAATTGATCCCGCTGCCGATGCTCGCCAAGACGATCTCCACGGGGTTGACGACGCCGTTGCACCTGTTGCCGCGAACGACGAACCAGACGCGACTTTGTCCAGGCGCAACCCCAAGCGCATCATTCTGATGCTTGGCGTCCCGCTTATCCTCGTCCTCGTCGGCGCCTATTTCTGGCTCGGCAGCGGCAAGTCGGTTTCGACCGACAATGCCTATGTCAAACAGGAAATCACGTCGATCAGCACCCAGGTCAGCGGCCCGGTCATCGACGTCGCGGTCCATGAACATCAGCGCGTTCGGCGCGGTGACGTTCTGTTTCGGATCGACCCCGCCGCGCTCAACGTCGCGCTCGCCAACGCCCGCGCCCAGCTCGCTGCGGCCCACTTGCAGACGGTCCAACTGCGCACCCAAGCTGCTGGAACGTCCGGTGACATTGTCGGCGCCGAGGCCAATCTCGCAATCACGCAGCGCGCGCTCGACCGGCAAAATCAGCTGCTTTCGCGAGGCTTCACGACCCGCGCGGCGCATGACGATGCTGTTAACGAAGTCGAAAAGGCTCGCGCTCAACTGGCCGACGCTCGCGCCCGCGCCGCCAACGCCAACGCTGCCATCATCCCCGGCGCTGACCAGCCGCAGGTCGCCTCGGCACAGGCAGCCGTCGCAAAGGCCGAGCTCGACCTCCAGCACTCGGTCGTCCGCGCGCCGAGCGATGGAGTGATTGCAAAAGCCGATAAATTGCTCGTCGGCCAAACCGCGATTACCGGCCTCGCGATGCTCTCAATTGTCCATGACAGAGCCGCCTGGGTCGAAGCCAATTTTAAGGAAGGCGACCTTGCGCGGATGCACGCGGGCCTGCCAGCGACGATTAGGTTCGACGCCTACCCGGACCTCAAGATCAAGGGGCACATCGGGACCATCGGGTCGGGGACGGGCAGCGAATTCTCGGTCTTGCCGGCGCAGAACGCCAACGGCAACTGGGTCAAGGTTACCCAGCGAGTGCCGGTGCGCATCTATTTCGACAAGGTACCGCCGCGTGACATGATCGCCGGTCTCTCGGCCAAGGTCGAGGTCCAACTTGAGCAATAACATTTTGAGGATGCGAAGATCATCGTCCCGCCTTGGCACGAATCTTCATCATTCTGACCGCTTCGTTACCGACGAATAAACCTCGTCTTTACGCCAAGGGGTTAGACCCCCTCTCCTAGACATCGTGGATGACCCGCGATGAGGAGACCCGAATGACGGCCACGGCCCCCCAACGGCAGGACCAAAGCCTCGCCGACGCGCAGTTCGCGCGGGTTGCCGAAGTCGGGTCGGCGACTCATCCCCACCTATCCGCGCTGCTCGGCGCGAGCGGGCCCAACGCCGCGCGCGATCTTGCCGATGCGGTTCATCTGCTGTGCTATCTCTATGGCCGCCACCCCGGACTGATCGATCTTGCGCTTTCCGGCTGCACGACGGGGCCAGCGCGCGCGTGGCTTGCCGATGCTTCGGACCATTATGAGCGGGAGCGGCTCTATCTTGTTCGCCTGACCTCCGCCGTCGGTCCGTTGCCGAGCACGCCCGGCGCCGCGCAGACCGAAAACGCGCTCCAGTCGCAGCGCCATGCGATCGAGACTCTTGCGCGTTCAGAGCGGCGCGGCTGCGCGCTTGGCGCTGCCACCGCGCTCTTGGCCGACTGGTCCGCGATCCGCCCCCTGCTCGACCGCGCCGCAGCCCGCGCGGGAGTTGAAGCCCCCCTGCCCTCGCTCCCCGGTGAAGCCTCCATCGCGCGAGTCATCACTGCGGGGGTCGACACAGCGTCGAGTGAACGCGCGCTGTGCTTCGGCGCCGAGCAACTTCTCTTGCAGCATCGCGCGCTGTTCGACCTGCTCGAAGCCCGCGCGGCCGCTCGCATCGACTAGGCTTGCACCGCAGCCGCCCGGGCCATAGGGCGTCGCAATGCGCTTTGATGGAACCACCGATTATGTTGCCACCGACGACCTCAAGGTCGCGGTCAACGCCGCCGTCACGCTCCGTCGCCCGTTGCTCGTCAAGGGCGAACCGGGCACCGGCAAGACCGTCCTCGCCCACGAAATCGCCGCTGCACTGGGCGCGCCGCTGATTGAATGGCACATCAAGTCGACCACCCGCGCCCATCAGGGCCTTTACGAATATGACGCGGTCGCTCGCCTGCGCGATGGCCAGCTAGGCGATGAGCGGGTCCACGACATCGCCAACTATATTCGCAAGGGCAAGCTGTGGGAGGCATTCACTTCACCGGTTCTCCCCGTTCTCCTGATCGACGAGATCGACAAGGCCGACATCGAATTCCCCAACGACCTGTTGCAGGAACTCGATCGGATGGAATTCCACGTCTACGAAACCGGCGAGACGGTGAAGGCCGCCGAGCGCCCGATCGTCATTATCACCTCGAACAATGAAAAGGAGCTACCCGACGCCTTCCTGCGCCGCTGCTTCTTCCATTATATCGCCTTTCCCGATCGCGAGACGATGGCCAAGATCGTCGACGTTCACTTTCCCGCTATCCAGAAAATTCTCGTCAGCCGGGCGATGGACTTGTTCTACGAAGTTCGTGACGTCCCTGGCATCAAGAAGAAGCCCTCGACCAGTGAGCTGCTCGACTGGCTCAAGCTCATCCTCCACGAGGACATGCCGCTCGAGGTGCTCCAGAACCGCGACCCGACCAAGGCAATCCCCCCACTCCACGGTGCCCTGCTCAAGAACGAACAGGACGTGATGCTGTTTGAACGACTGGCGTTCCTGGCGCGGCGGAAGGGCTAACGTCAGCAGCTATCGGTATAGGCCAGCTCGAAATTCCCCCAGCGACGACCGCCAAACCACAGTGGCACGAACACATTTTTGACCGGTATATACTCGTCGCCAAGTTCCATCCGATAGGTCATCAGCATCGCCGAACGATCACTCTCGATCGCCAGCCGCGTCTGCTCGTCGAGCATGATCCGCCGGTTGCGGCAATGGGCGTCATTCCACACCGGGTCCGGCCCGGGCTTCAGGCAGCGCTCGCTCAGATGCGTCGGGAGATATCCATTCACATCGGTAATCGCCGACCCGATGACGCGTGGTTCGCGCGCCTTGAACCTGTCTAGGATCGGGCGGACGTGGGCGTCGGCAAAGTCGGCGAAACCATTATCATACTGGATCGGGGCGGTTCCATCGATCGGCACATAGCGCCGGTCGAACACCGCCGCCTCACCGATCGTGCCCTCGCGAATACCTCGCTCGACCGCATTAGTGATCGCCCGCATCGCTTCCTGCGCCATCAGGATCATCGGCGTGTCGTCGATCTCGGCGCCCGAATTGGCCAGCGTGTCGAGCATCACGTTCGACATCATTTCCAAATGCGCGAGCCGCTGCTGCGCCTTGACCAGTTCGCCGCCATTGGCCTTGGCGTCACCGGCAAAGCTGCTCAGTCCCGCCTTGACCCGGTCAACGCTCGACTGGATCAGGCTGGTCGAATGGGCGATGCCCTCGGTCTGGCGATCGACCATGCCGACGATTTCGCTCACTTCGCGCACCGTGTCGCCGATCTGGCCGAAGCCCGCCTGCGCCGCTCGGCTGCGCTCGACCCCGGTCTTGATTTCGGAGGTCACTGCGCCCGCTTCGCGAGTAAGTTCGCCGATCGTCAACCCGATCTGGCTCGTCGCGGCACGGGTGTCGTGGGCGAGTTTCTTGACCTCGGCTGCGACCACCGCGAAGCTGCGCCCGGCATCGCCCGCACGCGCCGCCTCGATCGTTGCATTGAGCGCCAGCATGTTGGTCTTCCGCGCAATCGCCTCGATCGTTGCCGATACAGCCTGGACCTGGTTCATCGCCATCGCGAAACCGGCCATCCGCTCGCCCAGTTGGACGACCAGTTCGGTGAGCCCCTTGAACCCGCCGATAGTATCCTCAATCGCTGCCCGCCCCGCCTCCAGCTTAGTCCTCGCCTGCTCGGACAGGAGCCGCGCCTCGTAGGTCGAATCGCTGACCCGCGCCTGATCGGCGAGCAACCGAGTAGTGATCTCCTCAAGCGCATCGAGCGTGTTGAAATGCCCAGTGATGCGCGCTGCGACCCCCTCGACATAACCCGCGACGTCGCTGCATTCGATCGACAGCGACCCACAGTCACGCGCCACGGTACGGATCGCGTTCTCGGTAACTTCCTCGATACCCAGCGTGGCCATGAACGCATTTCCCCATGTGTCTCCGCAACGGATGTAAGGCGAAACTCCTTCGCCTTCGTTAACCAAACCCCTTCCCGCCCGCCGACGAGCGCCCTAAACGACCGCCATGTTCATCTCCTTCGTTGATGCCCTGCGCCGCGGCGGCATTCCCGCAAGCCTCAAGGAGCATCTGCTCCTCCTCGAAGCGCTCGACGCCGAGGTCATCGCCTGGGAGCCCGAGCAATTTTATTATCTCGCCCGCGCGACCTTCGTTCACGACGAGAGCAAGATCGATCGTTTCGACCGCGTTTTCGCCGAAGTCTTCAAGGGCATTCTCGCGCCCGCCGAACCCGGTGCCGAGATCCCCGAGGAGTGGCTCAAGAAGATCGCCGAACTCTACCTCACGCCTGAACAGATGGCCGAGGTCAAGGCGCTCGGCTCATGGGACGAGATCATGGAGGCGCTCAAGCAACGCCTCGCCGAGCAGAAGGGGCGCCACGAAGGCGGCAGCAAATGGATCGGCACCGGGGGCACCTCGCCCTTCGGCCATGGCGGCTATAACCCAGAGGGCATCCGCATCGGGGGCCCCGGTGGGCAAGGCCGAGCGATCAAGGTCTGGGAACGCCGCGACTATAAGGACCTCGACGGCGACCGGCAACTCGGCACGCGCAATATCAAGATTGCCCTTCGCCGCCTGCGCAAGTTCGCCCGCGAAGGCGCCGCCGACGAACTCGACCTCGACGGCACGATCGAGGGCACCGCGCGCCAGGGCTGGCTCGACATTCGCATGCGCCCGGAACGGCACAATGCCGTGAAATTATTGCTGTTCCTCGACATCGGCGGATCGATGGATGGCCATGTGAAGCTGTGCGAGGAATTATTCTCGGCCTGCCGCACCGAGTTCAAGCATCTCGAACATTATTATTTCCACAACTGCATCTATGAGGGCGTGTGGAAGGACAATCGTCGCCGCCACGTCGAGCGCACGAACACCCTCGACATCATCCACAAGTTCGGCCCCGACCATAAGCTCGTCATCGTCGGCGATGCCGCGATGAGCCCTTATGAGGTCAGCTACCCCGGTGGCTCAATCGAGCATATGAATGAGGAGGCCGGCGCCGTTTGGGTCAATCGGCTGACCACCGCCTACCATAGCGCGGCCTGGCTCAATCCGACGCCCGAGGCGCATTGGGGCCACTCTGCATCGACCAGCTTGCTGAAGACACTCATGGACGACCGCATGTACCCTCTCACGCTCGAAGGCCTTGACGAGGCCACCCGCGCGCTCAGCCGCAAGCGTTAGCCCTCGCTCGCCTCACGCCGACTTGGGAACCCCCGAGCAATGCTCGTTGACGATCAGAAATTTGCCATCGGCCTGCTTCCTGAACACATCGGTGCACCGGAAGGTTGCCACCTTGATCGGCCCCGCACTGCTCGTCCCGTCGCTGGTCGAGGAGAAGATGAAATCGTCGCCGTCGAGGACTTGCGTCTTGCTCTCGCGCACGACGACCTTGTCGAACTTGCCGTCGGCGAAGCTTTGCTGATTTTTGGTCCAGTTGGCACGATCGGTTGACAGGCCCGGTGCGCTGATATCGAACCCGACCACGTCGGGCGCGTAGAGCGCATCGATCTTCTTGGCGTCCATCGACGCCCAGGTCGCCACCGTCGCGTCCGTCGCGGCCTTCGCCTCCGCTTCGCTGATCGGCTTGGCGGCATGTTCGCCATGCTCTTCGCCTTCGTCATGGTCGCGGTGGCAGGCGGTCGTCGTCAGGCTGAAAGCAAGCGTCATGCAGGCTGTTGCAAGCAAGCGGTTCATGCGCATCTCTCCCGCGGGAGCGTCCGGCGCGGACCCCCGTCCGATCCAGTCCCGTAACGACCGATACGCCGATCCTGCGCGCTGGCAATAGACGTCGGCTCATCACCGACCGCTGTTGCGTTCATCCGCGATTGCGATAGGCTATTGATCGCCGCTTGTTCTTGGCGGGTTCGGGGGGCTTCACGCATGACCGATCTCGTCGACGCTATCGATCCGCCCGCAACCGACTTCGACGCGCCGCCCCCGCTTTCGACCGCCCAGCAGCGGCAGGCGGTCACCGCCGCCTCGATCGGTAACGCGCTCGAATTCTACGATTTCGTCACCTTCGCCTTCTTCGCGATCCAGATCGGCCGCACCTTCTTCCCCGGCGGCAGCGCTTTCCTCAGCCTGATGGGCGCGCTCGCCACCTTCGGCGCAGGGTTCATCACGCGGCCGATCGGCGCCTATGTGCTCGGCGGCTACGCCGACCGCGTCGGGCGCAAGCCGGCGATGATCTTCTCGATGACGCTGATGGGGATTGCCATCGCGGCCCTCGCGCTCACCCCGGGTTACGCGACAATCGGCATCGCCGCCCCGATCATTGCCATCACCGCTCGCCTCGCGCAGGGCTTCGCGCTCGGCGGCGAGGTCGGCTCGGCCACCGCCTATATGATGGAGGCGGCGAGCGAGGAGAGGCGCGGCCTGATGATCAGCATGCAGGGCGCGTCGCAAAATGTCGCGGGAAGCATCGGCGCGTTGGTCGGCATCGCGCTTGCCGCGCTGCTCGTGCCCGCACAGCTGGACGCTTATGGGTGGCGGATCGCACTGCTGCTCGGTGTGGTCATCGTGCCCTTCGGCCTGATCATCCGTCGCAGCCTGCCCGAAACGCTCCACCACGCGGACCCCATCGAGCGCGACCCGGCGGCCTACCGAGATTACCGAAAGGCGATCATCCTCGGCTTCCTGATCATCGGCCAGGGAACGATCACTACGTATATCTTCAAATATATGGCGACCTATGGCCAGAACGAGCTGCACCTCACCACCGTCTGGTCGATGACCGCGCAGTTCGGCAACGAGTTCGCCGGGCTGATCGCAGTGCTGATCGGCGGCTACTACAGCGATCGCATCGGCCGCCGCCCTGTCTTGGTCTGGCCGCAACTGATGTTTGCTGCGATGATCATCCCCCTCTTCCTGTGGCTTACCCGAGCGGGCAGTGGTCCAGTGTTCCTCACCGCCAACATCTTCCTCTCGGTCTTCTCAAGCATTCAATATGGCGCGGCCTATGCCGCAATCCTCGAGAACATCCCGCGCCGCCTGCGCGCCCGAGTCTTCGCGCTCGTCTATTCAATCCCGGTCGCGGTATTCGGCGGCACCACCCAGCTGGTCATTACCGAAATCCTCCACATTACCGGCAGCTCAATGTCGATCGCCTGGTATCTGTTCGGCATTTCGCTGATCGGATGTGTCGCAATGTGGCTCATGCCCGAGACTGCGCCGATCAAGCGGCGCCCGATCGTCGCTTCGAGCCCGGCCATGGCGCTGGCCTGAGCGGAGACCGACATTCCTCGTTGCGCGCGTCAGTAGTGCAAATGATCCCGGATTTGCACCATCCACCCGGCTTCGTCGCGTCGTGCGATCGCGTCGAGGTCACCCGCTTCGCTGGCCGAATTATCAACCCATTCGCGAAGCGCGGGTCCGCCGTTGATGACGTCGATCGGCAGCTTTCCGAAGGCATATTCATAGGGAAAATCGCGCCATAGCGGGTAATCGGGCATGAGCCGCCGGATCGCCTTGAACCCCAAAGCCTGAAGCCGCCACGGCCGGAACTGCTGGTGATGATAGAAACCGCCCTCGGCGTGGATCATCACCCCGTTGCACAATGTCCCGACATGCTTGTGAAAGGTCGGCTCGAACCAGATCTCGCGCAATCTGCATCCTTTGACCCAGTCGGGCGCGAACCGCTCCATCTCGGCCATCACGGCCCTGGCATCGATGTCGGGCGCGCCGAACAACTCGAGCGGCCGGGTCGTCCCGCGCCCTTCGCTCAGCGTCGCGCCTTCGAGCATCACCGTCCCCGCATAACAGCGCGCCATGTTGAGATTGGCGGCATTGGGGCTGGGATTGATCCAGATACGATCCTCGGGCCAGCCAAAGCCCGGCCCAGCCTCGGGCTGCCACCCGTCCATCGCGACGACCCGATACTCGACGTCGAGGTTGAAGTGAGCAATGAACCAATGCCCCATTTCGCCAAGCGTCAGCCCATGCCGCATCGGCATCGGCCCCGCCCCGACAAAACTCTCCCAGCCCGCAAGCAGCGTCGTTCCCTCGACCGGCCGCCCCGCCGGATTGGGCCGGTCGAGCACCCACACCGCCTTGCCGTGCTCGGCTGCGGCCTGAAGCATGTAGAGCAGGGTCGTGATGAAGGTGTAGATGCGGCAGCCAAGGTCCTGGAGGTCAATCAGCACGACATCGAAGGTCGCCATCATGTCGGGGGTCGGACGGCGCACCTCCCCGTAGAGGCTGAACACGGGGATGCCGAGCAGCGGATCGATCTCGTCCGCCGTCTCGACCATATTATCCTGCTTGTCGCCCTTGATGCCATGCTGCGGTCCAAAGGCGGCGGTGATGTTGACGCCGGCCGCGACGAGCGCGTCGAGGCTATGGGTCAGGTCTTGGGTGACGCTGGCGGGATGCGCCACCAGCGCGACTCGCTTGCCATCGAGCGGCGCCCGGAGCGCGGGGTCGGCCAGCAACCGATCAATACCGAAAAGCGTCATCGCCGCTGCTTACCCAAGGCGTGCAACGAAGCAATCATCATGATGAAAATCGGGCGCGCCGGGGCCATGCGCCAGCGCCCAATAGCTTTTGCTCCCGTCCTGCTCCTCGATCACTGCCGACAAGCCGAGCTGAAAGCCTTCGCTCGCGGGCACCGAAACGGTCGCCCCCAGTCCCCACCAAGTCAGATTATCCTCGACCCTGATATAGGGCGCTGCGACCACCTCGGCATTGGCCATTCCAAGCCGATGCCCGCTAAACTGGTAGGCTGCCCACCCGCTCGAAGGCCCGAAATTCCATTCGGTATAGCCGGGGTCGCCCTCGGGCTTCAAAAATGCCTCGAAGCAGGTCGTCTGCCACAGATCGTCGACCCGCTCGGCCTTGCCCGGCGACGGAATGAGGAAGCGACTTGCCGGGGCGCCGACGCAAAAGAAGAAATTGACGCTGGCGTTGACCCCGAACCCGCCCGAACGATCGACATTGACCCACAAGTTGAACGGCGGCGCGGCCGGTAGCCGGTCGGGGTGCGGGATGAGCGGATAGGTCGTCATGTCGTCATCCTATCGTCATTCGCACCAAAGCGGGAACCCTGTTCGTGCCGCGCGCCGGCTCGCCGCTTTCACGAAAAGGATGATCGGGCTAGGTCGGCGCATGACCTACGCTTCAACCCTCCTCCGCACCCTCGAAGAGCGCGGCTTCATCCATCAGGCGACCGACGCCGCCGCGCTCGACGCGCTGGCGTGCCGGCAGGTGGTGCAAGCCTATATCGGCTTCGACGCGACCGCGCCCTCGCTCCACGTCGGCAGCCTCGTCCAGATCATGATGCTCCGCCGCCTCCAACAGGCGGGGCACAAGCCGGTCGTGCTGATGGGCGGCGGCACGACCAAGGTCGGCGATCCGTCGGGCAAGGACGAATCGCGCAAGTTGCTGACGAGTGATGACATCGCCGCGAACATCGCTGGAATCAAAGGGGTTTTCGAACGCTTTCTGACGTTCGGCGATGGCCCGACCGATGCCGTGATCGTCGACAATGCCGACTGGCTCGACAAGCTGAACTACGTGGAGTTCCTCCGCGACGTCGGCCGCCATTTCACCATCAATCGGATGCTGACCTTCGACAGCGTCAAGCTTCGCCTCGACCGCGAGCAGCCGCTGACCTTCCTCGAATTCAACTATATGATCCTTCAGGCCTATGATTTCGCCGAACTCGCCCGCCGCTCGGCCGTACGGCTGCAGATGGGCGGGTCCGACCAGTGGGGCAATATCATCAACGGCATCGAACTTGGCCGCCGCATGGACGGCGCCGAGTTGTACGGGCTGACCACCCCGCTGATCACGACGGCGGATGGCGGCAAGATGGGCAAGACCGCTGCCGGCGCGCTGTGGCTCAACGCCGACCGGGTGTCGCCCTACGACTATTGGCAATTCTGGCGGAACACGCAGGACGGCGATGTGGTCAAGTTCCTCAAGCTGTTCACCGACCTCCCACTCGACGGCATCGCCGCCCTCGGCGCGCTGGAAGGAGCCGGGATCAACCAGGCCAAAATTGCCCTCGCCACCGCCGCGACCGCGCTGCTCCACGGCGAGGAGGCCGCGCGTGCGTCGGAAGAGACGGCCCACCGCACCTTCACCGAAGGCGCGTCGGACGAGAACCTCCCCAGCTTCGCCACCGGCAGCGAGGTCGGCATTGTTGCCGCACTGGTCGGGTTAGGTTTCGCCGCATCCAATGGAGAGGCCCGCCGCAAGATCGCCGAAGGCGCGGTCAAGCTCGACGGCGAGACCGTCAGTGATCCAACGTGGCTGATCACCGTCGGGGCCACGCCGCGCAAACTGAGCCTCGGTAAGAAGAAACATGGGCTAATCTTGAGGGCAGAATGACGCGCTACTGGCGAGACGGTCACTACAGATCAGGTCGATATGGCTCTCACTGGGTCGCGGGCCATTGGGTCGATCGCTTGGACTGGGCTCAGACGTCCTGCTTTTGGGGCGGTGCACACAAATATGTTCATCGCCCGCCACAGACTTACGACAACTTCACTCAGCCAACTATTTGCTCCTATTGCGGAGCGACCGTCTTTTTCGTTCAGCATAACGGCGGGCGCGTCTTTTTTAATCGGCTTGGTTGGCCTTGGGACGACAAACACGCCTGTCGGTCACAGTACCCTAACGCTGTGATTTCAAAACCGATGGTAGAGCCGCTGGGGGGAGGCGAAAGCCTGCTCTGGCAAGAGCAAGGATGGACTCCGATTGAGATAGAAAAGATTTATCGGGAGGATGAGTGGTTTGTCCTGAATTGCAAGACGCTTCAAGATCACACACTCATCAGAGTCCTAGTGGCGACCGATCCTGCTGATATACGCCGTATGCCCGCAATGCTCGGCGGTTGGTCAAGTGATGGGTTCGCGATCCTGACCTTTTTGAACGATGAGGTCGAGGCCGAGCGTTTAACGGTCGCTAGGTATGACAGATTCGTTTTGCAAACGATAAAGTCCGTGATTTTCCCGGAGCTTGATTAGCCGCTCCGGATCAGCGAAATCGCCTGATCGCGCTCGAAAAGGTAGAGCGCCGTGCGCGCCGCCTCTCCCCGCTCGCTCGCAAGCCCGCCATCGCGGTCGAGCAACAGCCGCGCGTCGTCCGTCGCGGTCGCGACCAGCTCATTGAGCAGCTCGGGCGTCGCCACCCGGAAAGCCTGCTCCCCCGACTGCTTCGTCCCCAAAATCTCCCCCGGCCCGCGTAGCCGCAAATCCTCTTCGGCGATGCGGAACCCGTCATTAGTCTCGCGCATCAGCGCCATCCTTGCGCGCCCGCTCTCGGACAGCGCCGCTCCGCGAACCAGCAGGCAGGTCGAGGCCCCCTCCCCGCGTCCGACCCGCCCGCGCAGCTGATGCAACTGCGCAAGCCCGAACCGCTCCGCGCCCTCGATGATCATCAGCGTCGAATTGGGCACGTCGACCCCGACCTCGATCACTGTCGTCGCGATCAGCAGTTTGAGCCCACCGCTGGCAAACGCCGCCATGACGTCATCCTTTTCCGCGCCCTTCATCCGCCCGTGGACCAGCCCGACCTTGTCGGGTCCGAACCGCAGCCTAAGGAGCTCGGCACGCTGCTCGGCCGCCGCACTGTCGCTCTTCTCGCTCTCCTCGACCAGCGGGCACACCCAATAGGCCTGGGCGCCCTTGGCGATATGCCGCCCGAGCGCATCGATCACTTCGGCCAAGCGCTCCTCGCTGATGACGCGCGTTTCGACCGGGGTGCGCCCCGGCGGCATTTCGTCCAATCGGCTGACGTCCATTTCGCCGAACTGGGTCAGCGTCAGCGTGCGCGGGATCGGGGTCGCGGTCATCACCAGAAGATGGGGCGGATGCGCCGCTTTTTCGGTCAGCAGCAGCCGCTGCGACACGCCGAAGCGATGCTGCTCGTCGATCACGACCAGGCCGAGCTTCCGGTAGGCCACCTTCTCCTGAAAGATCGCGTGGGTGCCGACCAAGATGTCGATCGACCCGTCGGCAAGCCCCATCAGCACCGCCTCGCGAGCGCGTCCCTTGTCGCGCCCGGTGAGGATCGCGACGCGCACCCCAAGCGCATCGAGCTGGCGCTGAAGCGTCGCGAAATGCTGGCGCGCGAGGATTTCGGTCGGGGCGAGCATTGCCGCCTGCGCCCCCGCCTCGACCGCCTCGAGCATCGCCAGCAGCGCGACCAGTGTCTTGCCCGATCCGACATCGCCTTGGAGCAGCCGCAGCATCGGGGTCGCCTGCGCCATGTCGCCGCGAATTTCCTGCGCCACGCGGGCCTGTGCGCCAGTCAGCTGATAGGGCAGCTGGAGCGCAGCGGTCAGTCTTCCGTCCCCCGCCAGCGGCACCCCGCGCCGCCGCCGGGCATGCTGGCGGATCAGCATCAGCGCGAGCTGATTAGCGAAAATCTCATCATAGGCCAGTCGCTTGCGGGCTTCACTTGCGAGCGGGTCAGAATGGGCTTCGGTAAGCGCCGCGCGCCACGGCCGCCACCCTTCGCGAGCAAGCAGCGAGGGTTCGATCCATTCCGCCAGTACGGGCGCGCGTTCGAGTCCCATCAACGCCAACTCGCGCATCCGTCGATTGGCGATCCCTTCGGTCAGCGGATAGACCGCCTCGCTCAGCGGCGGCTCGGCGCCGGGCTCGAGCACTTCGGGATGGATGATCTGCCACTCGTCGCCATAGGCCTCGAGTTTACCCGACACCGTCCGCTTCTCGCCCTGCGGCAACTGCTTCTTCGCCCAGCCGGGATTGTTGAAGAAGGTCAGCGTGATCGTGTTGCCGTGGGCGTCGCTTGCAAAAATCCGCGTCGGTCCGCGCCCCGCCGGCGAGCGGCTGTCGAACGGGGTGATATCGACGATGATCGTTCGCCCGATCATCTCGCCCGTCGCCGCCACCACGCGCAACCGCTCGATCGTGCCTGTCGGCAGATGAAAAGCCAGGTCGACCGCGCGAGTCAGGCCGAGCCGGGAAAGCTTTTTGGCAACGTCGGGGCCAACCCCCTTCAGCGCCTCGACTTCGGCGAACAGCGGGTGGAGCACGTCGGGACGCATAAGCCCTCCTAGCGCGAAGCGCTGGCGACGCCTACATGGCCTTTGACGACCCGCGGCGATCAGCGCCGGCGGGCTTTTTGGCATGGAGCCCGGCACCCCGATGGACGACCAACTGCGCGCCTTCAAATATCGCGCCTGGCACCGCGGCACGCGCGAAGCCGACATGATGATCGGCGGCTTCTTCGATGCCCATCACGCGGGCTGGGGCGCCGACGAGCGAAGCTGGTTCGCCGATCTGCTCAATGAACAGGATGTCGACATCATGGCGTGGGGGATCGGAACCCTGCCCGTGCCGGTTCGCTATCAGGGACCACTGATGACTGCCCTCCAGAAACTCGACTTCCTTACGGTGTTCAAGTGACCGAAACGCTTGCGCGCATCCTGACGGCGGGTGAGCCGCTGACCCTTGCGGGGGTGCCGATGGGCTATCTGCCATGGCTCGCCGCCGACCTTGCCCGCGCCGCCAAGGATGCGCGCGCCGTCGTCCTTGCCGCCGACGAATCGGCGATGCGTGCGCTGGCCGAAACGGTTCCGGTGTTCGCTCCCGAAGTCGAAGTGCTGACGCTGCCGGCATGGGATTGCCTGCCTTATGATCGCGCCTCGCCAGCGCTGCGCGTGATGGCCGAGCGCCTGGCCACACTGCAATTGCTGCAGCAGCCGAGGAAGGGGCCGCAACTCCTTGTAACGACCGCAAATGCCGCCGCCCAGCGGATGCTCACCCCGTTCCGTATTCGCCAACTCACCCGGCGCCTGGCCGAAGGCGAGCGGATCGATCGCGATGCGCTCGTCCGGTTGCTCGGCGCCAACGGCTATCAGCGTACCGACGCGGTCCATGACGCGGGGGACTATGCCGTTCGCGGGTCGCTCGTCGATCTGTTCCCGGCGGGCGAGTCCACCGCCATCCGGCTCGATTTCTTCGGTGACGAGATCGAGACGATGCGCCGCTTCGACCCGGCCGACCAGCGGACCACCGGCCCGGCCGAAGCCTTCACTCTGATGCCCGCGTCCGAAGCCCTGCTCGACGAGGACAGCATCAAGCGCTTCCGTGCCCGCTACCGCGAGACATTCGGCGCCAATGCGACGGGCGATCCGCTCTATCAGGCGGTAAGCGACGGTCGCCGCCTTGCCGGGATGGAGCATTGGCTGCCACTGTTCGAGGACAAGCTTGGCACTTTGTTCGACCATCTTGGCGCGCCTGACCTCATCCTGCGCGACCCCGGCGCCGACGGCTCGCACCAGGACCGAAGCGAAGCGATCCAGGACTATTTCACCAACCGCGAACGCGCGATGGTGGCCGAGCCGGGAAGCTATCGCCCGCTCGCGCCCTCGACGCTCTACCTGTCGGACAAGGAGTGGCAGGGCGCGATCGAAGGCCGGCGCATCCACCGCGCTTCGGCCTTTCCCGAGCCGGCGAGCGATCGGGTGATCGACTTTGCAGTCGAGGCCGCACGCGACTTCGCGCCCGAGCGCGCGCAGAACGTCAACATCTACGAAGCCGTCGTGGAACATGCGGCCAAGCTTCGAAAGTCAAAGCATAAGCTGGTGCTAGCGAGCTATAGTCGCGGGGCGCGCGAGCGGCTTGCCGGGCTGCTTGCCGACCATGGCCTTGAACGGCTGGTCCAGGCCGACAGCTGGCAGGAAGCGCTCGGCGCGAAGGCCGACGCCGCGCTCCTCGTGCTCCCGCTCGACCATGGCTTCACGACCCCCGAGGTCGCGGTGCTGACCGAGCAGGACATGCTCGGCGACCGGCTCGTACGGCGCAAGAAAAGGCGCAAGTCGGCCGACGCCTTCCTCTCCGAACTGGCCACGCTGACCCCCGGCGACCTTGTGGTCCACGCCGACCATGGCGTTGCGCGCTACGAGGGCCTCACCTCGATCATGGTCGGCAAAGCCCCGCACGATTGCGTCGCGCTCGAATATTCGGGCGGCGACAAGCTCTACGTCCCGGTCGAAAATATCGACGTCCTCACCCGCTACGGCAGTTCGGAAAGCGAAAAGGCACCGCTAGACAAGCTCGGCGGCGAGGCGTGGCAGCGCCGCAAGAGCCGGATGAAGGACCGTATTCGCGAAATCGCCGGCGATCTTATCAAGACCGCTGCGGTCCGCGCGACCCGCTCCGGCGCGCTGATCGAGATTGACGGCAGCTACGCCAGCTTCGTCGACCGCTTCCCCTATGAGGAAACCGAGGACCAGGATCGCGCCATCGGCGAGGTCATGGACGATCTGGCCAAGGGAAATCCGATGGACCGGCTGATCTGCGGCGACGTCGGCTTCGGCAAGACCGAAGTCGCCCTGCGAGCCGCGTTCGTGGCGGCGATGGCGGGCTTTCAGGTCGCCCTGATCGGCCCAACGACCTTGCTCGCCCGCCAGCATTTCAACAATTTCACCGATCGCTTCAAGGGCTTTCCGATCGAGGTCGGGCGGCTGTCGCGGCTGGTGACTGCCGCGGAGGCGAAAAAGACCAAGGAGGGGTTGGAAAATGGGACGGTCGACATCGTCATCGGCACCCATGCGCTGCTGTCAAAATCAATCAAGTTCAAGAAGTTGGGGCTCGTCATTGTCGACGAGGAGCAGCATTTCGGGGTGACCCACAAGGAGCGGCTCAAGTCACTCCGCGCCGACGTTCATGTCCTCACCCTGACCGCCACGCCGATCCCGCGAACGCTGCAGATGGCGATGTCGGGTCTGCGCGAACTGTCAGTGATCCAGACCCCGCCGGTCGACCGCCTTGCGATCCGCACCTACGTCATTCCGCGCGATCCGGTGGTCATCCGCGAGGCGCTGCTGCGCGAACATTATCGCGGCGGGCAAAGCTTCTACGTCGTTCCGCGCATCGCCGACCTGGCGGACATCGAGGAGTGGCTTCGCGAGGAAGTCCCCGAAGTGCGCGCGATCACCGCGCATGGCCAGATGTCGCCGACCGAGGTCGAGGAGCGGATGAGCGCTTTTTATGACCGCAAATATGATGTGCTGCTGTCGACTACCATCGTCGAGAGCGGGCTCGACATCCCTTCGGCCAACACCCTTGTCGTCCACCGCGCCGACCGCTTCGGCCTTGCCCAGCTCTATCAGCTGCGCGGCCGCGTCGGGCGGTCGAAGACCCGCGCCTACGCCTATCTCACCACGACCCCCGACCGGTCGATCACCGAAGGTGCCGACAAGCGCCTGCAAGTGCTCGCGAACCTCGACAGCCTCGGCGCGGGCTTCCAACTCGCCAGCCACGATCTCGATATTCGCGGTGCCGGCAATCTCCTCGGCGACGAACAGTCGGGGCATATCAAGGAAGTCGGCTTCGAACTATACCAGTCGATGCTCGAGGAGGCGATCCTCGATATGAAGTCGGGCGGCGATAAACGGCGCGAGGAATATGCGCCGCAAATCAGCGTCGAAGCGCCCATCCTTATTCCGGAAACCTATGTCCTCGACCTTGATTTGCGGATGGGCTTGTACCGCCGCCTGGCCGATCTCGACGACCGCCAGGAGGTCGAGGCTTTCGCCGCCGAGCTGATCGATCGGTTCGGCTCGCTGCCCCAGGAAACTGCCAATCTGCTGCAGATCGTCGAGACCAAGATCAATTGCCGCAAGGCGCGCATTGCCAAGCTTGATGTTGGGCTCAAGGGGGTTGTGGTGACCTTCGTAGCCGACGGCTTCCCCGATCTCGCCGGGCTGTTTGCGTACGTCGAACGGTTGAAGGGCGCGGCGAGGTTGCGGCCCGACAGCAAGCTGGTCCTCGCCCGTGAGCTCGGCTCGGATCAGGCCCGGCTCAGCGCCGCAGTGCAACTCTCCCGCGGGCTGGCGAATGTGCTCGCGGCGGCCAATGCCGAGGCGAGGAAGGAACTTGAGGCGGCCTAGGCGGCCTCGCGTAACGAAGCGCGGACGAAGCGCTCGAGTTCTTCCTCGTCCAGCGCCCCCGCGCCAAGAAAACCCTGATAGGCATCGCAGCCCCAGTCGGCGACCAAGGCCAATTGATCGGTAGACTCAACACCTTCGACAACGACCTTCAGTTCAAGCTCGCGCGCCAGCCGGATCATCGCCCGAACCACGATGCGGTCGCGCGAACCGCCGACGAGGTCGGCGATCATCGCGCGGTCGATCTTAAGCGCATCGAGCGGGAGCGTGGTGAGATAGGCGAGGCTGCAATAGCCCGTCCCGAAATCGTCGATCGCGATTTGAACCCCGGCGGCGCGCAGGCTGGCGAGCCGCGCGGCGGCGGCGGGTTGGTCCTCGATCAGGCTGGATTCGGTAATCTCCACCGTAACTCGCTCGGGCGACAGTTCGGCCGCGCTGATTTCTTCGAGCAGCCAGCCAACATAACCTTCGCGCATGATATCGTCGGCAATAAGGTTGATCGATACCCGCAGTCCGCGCCGTTCCCCCCGCCAGCGCCCCGCAATGCCGAGCGCCTTGCGCTGGACGGCGCGCGACAAACGCTCGCCAAGACCACTTGCTGCTGCCCGCGCGAACAGCGCTTGCGCGTCTGCTTCCCCGTCCCACCGGGCGAGCGCTTCGACCCCGATCACGCGTCCGCTGGCGGGCTCGATCTGCGGCTGGAAGAGAATGCTGACGTCGTCGTTGGCAATTGCCGTCTCGAGTTCGCGATCGCGCTCCGGTTTGCTGACAGCAACGGGCGTATCGGAGGCGCGCTTGCCTTCGGCGCCTCGCAGGAAAGAAACAGTGACCATGGTTGGCAACTGCGCGGTCAGACGCTCAAACGGAAGCTGCGAATTCGGCCAGCCCCATCGCGGGACAGTAGCGCCGCCAGCGAAAATGCCTATGTTACCCGCCGAATGACCCGTGCCGCGCGCTCCCCCTCCTCGACCCGGCGTGCGCTTGCCGGGGTCGGCCTGCGCGCATCGCCAACGAAGGTTGCGCAGTCGGCGGCGGCGGCACTGCGCAAACGCTATGAACTAAGCGAGTCCGACAGCGCGAAGGCGTTGATCGCACTCGGGGGCGACGGCTTCATGCTCCAGACGCTCCATGCCATGCTCGAAGCCGGTGAAACGCGCCCGGTGTTCGGGATGAACCGCGGGACGGTCGGTTTTCTGATGAACGAATGGCGGCTCGATCAGCTGGCCGAGCGGATTGCCAACGCCAAGGCGATCGAGGTTACCCCGCTGACGATGACCGTCACCAACGTCGCCGGCAATAAGGTCAAGCGCGCCGCGATCAACGAAGTCTCACTGCTTCGCGAAACCCGCCAGACCGCCAAGATCGAGGTCAGCGTCAATCGCCGGGTCGTGATGCCCGAACTGGTCTGCGACGGGGTGCTGGTCGCGACCCCAGCCGGGTCGACCGCCTATAATCTGTCGGCCCACGGCCCGATTCTGCCACTCGCCGCCAAGCTCCTCGCGCTGACCCCGATCAGCCCGTTCCGGCCGCGCCGCTGGCAGGGCGCAATCGTGCAGGACGACGTCACCATCCGCTTCCGCGTCCTCGATCCGGTCAACCGCCCGGTGTCGGCGGTGGCCGACCAGTTCGAGGTGCGCGACGTTGTCACCGTCGACGTGTGCCTCTCCAAGGGTCCGAAGCTGACTTTGCTGTTCGACCCGGAGCATGCGCTCGACGAGCGCATCGCGATGGAGCAATTTGCGCACTGAGGGTTGCAAGTGAGGGGCACGACGTTAAAGGAGACCGCGCTTCGCGAGAGGTGTTCCCCGGTAGCTCAGCGGTAGAGCGTTCGACTGTTAATCGAATGGTCGCCTGTTCGAATCAGGCCCGGGGAGCCATCTTTTCCCCTGTAACACGACGGGTGAGGAAGTCCGCCTGCACGAGAGGGATCGAGCGATGTCGACCAAGCCAGCAGACGACCGCCACCGCGAGAAAAGCGGGGCGGAGATTCTCACCGACGTCCTCGCCGAGCTCGGAGTGGAGTTCGTATTTGGCTATCCCGGCGGCGCGGTGCTCCCCATTTACGACGCGCTGTTCAAGCAGGAGCGCATTCGCCACATCCTCGTCCGCCAGGAAGGCGGCGCGGCCCATGCTGCCGAGGGCTATGCTCGCTCGACCGGCAAGCCGGGCGTCGTTCTCGTCACCTCAGGTCCGGGCGCGACCAATACCGTTACCGGCATCGCCGACGCGTGGCTCGATTCGATCCCGCTGGTGGTCATCACCGGACAGGTTCCGACCGCGCTGATCGGCACCGATGCGTTTCAGGAATGCGACACGGTCGGGATCACGCGCCACTGCGCCAAGCATAATTATCTGGTGAAGGATCCCGCCAAGCTCGGCGCGACCCTGCGCGAAGCCTTCCATCTCGCCACCTCGGGGCGCCCGGGCCCGGTCATCGTCGATATCCCCAAGGACGTTCAGGTGGCCACTGCGCCGTCGGGCAACACACCGCGGATCCCGCACCGCGGCTATCGCCCGGCGTTCGACCCCGAGCCCGACGACATCGGCCAGGCGATCGCCCTGATCGCCGCCGCCGAGCGGCCTATCTTCTACACCGGTGGCGGAATCATCAACGCTGGCCCGCAGGCCAGCACGCTACTTCGCGAACTCGCCGCGCTGACCGGCGCCCCGGTGACCTCGACGCTGATGGGTCTGGGCGCCTTCCCCGCCTCCTCGCCGCAATGGCTCGGAATGCTCGGCATGCATGGCACGTTCGAAGCCAATATGGCGATGAATCGCGCCGACCTCATCATATGCCTCGGCGCTCGGTTCGACGACCGGGTGACGGGCCGCCTCGACGCATTTTCGCCCGAATCGAAGAAGATCCACGTCGATATCGACCGCTCGTCGATTAACAAGAATGTACGGGTGGACCTGCCGATCGTCGCCGACGTCGGTCGGGCGCTCAAGGATTTGCTGTTTGCCTGGAAGCGCCGCAACGAGCCCGCTCGCGACCTCGGCGAATGGTGGGCGACGATCGAGGAGTGGCGCAAGAAGAAGTCGCTCGCGTTCGAGACTTCGGCGACCGAAATCATGCCCCAGCATGCCATCCGCCGCCTGTGGGAAATGACCCACGACCGCTCGCCGATCATCTCGACCGAGGTCGGCCAGCACCAGATGTGGGCGGCTCAGCATTTCGACTTCGAAGAGCCCAACAAATGGCTCACCTCGGGCGGGCTCGGGACGATGGGCTATGGCCTCCCCGCGGCGATTGGCGCGCAGCTCGGCGCGCCTGATGCGCTCGTGATCGACATCGCGGGCGAAGCCTCGATTCAGATGAATATCCAGGAGATGGCGACCGCCACCCAGTACCGCCTCCCGGTCAAGGTCTTCATCGTCAACAATGAATATATGGGCATGGTCCGCCAGTGGCAGGAGCTGACCTACGCCAGCCGTTACTCGTCGAGCTATTCCGAAGCGCTGCCCGACTTTCTCAAGCTGGCCGAAGCCTATGGCTGGAAGGGGATTCGCATCGAGCATCCCGATCAGCTCGACGCGGGGATCGCGGACATGCTTGCCCATGACGGCCCGGTGATGGTCGACTGCCGCGTCGCCAAGCTCGCCAACTGCTTCCCGATGATCCCGTCGGGCGCGGCGCACACCGAGATGATCCTTCAGGCCAACGAGGTTTCGGGCGAGATGGACGATGAAGCAAAGGCGCTAGTCTGATGCATATCGCCACCGAAAAATCCGAACGCCACACCCTCTCGGTGCTGGTCGACAACGAGGCCGGAATCCTCGCCCGCGTCGCCGGGCTGTTCTCGGCGCGCGGTTATAATATCGAAAGCCTGACCGTTGCTGACGTCAGCAGCGACGAGAGTATCAGCCGGATCACCATCGTCACGTCGGGCACCGAGCATGTCATGGAGCAGATCATTGCTCAGCTCGACCGGCTGGTACCCGTCCATAAGGTGACCGACCTCACCACCTTCGGCCCGCATATCGAGCGCGAGATGGTGCTGGCCAAGGTCAGCGGCGTCGGTGAGCAGCGAACCGAAGTCATGCGCATCGCCGACATCTTCCGCGCGCGCGTGGTCGACATGACCGCAAACAGCTTCGTGTTCGAACTGACCGGGACCGCGAGAAAGATCGACACCTTCCTCGGGCTATTGTCCGAAGCCGGGCTGGTCGAGGTCGCGCGCACCGGAATTGTCGCGATCGCGCGAGGGCGCCACGCGGCCTGAGGCGTCAGCCCTGCGCCATCAAGGTGGTGTTGCCGCCAGCAGCCGTCGTATCGATGCAGGTCACCCGCTCGGTTGCGAAGCGCGCGACATAATGCGGCCCGCCGGCCTTGGGGCCGGTCCCCGATAGCCCCTCGCCGCCGAACGGCTGGCTCTCGACCACCGCGCCGATCTGGTTGCGGTTGACGTAGAAATTGCCGACCCGGGCATTGGCCTCGACAAAGGCGCGTGTCGTATCGATCCGGCTTTGCAGCCCGAGCGTCAGGCCATAGCCGGTGGCGTTGATCGCATCGACGACCTTGGCGAGTTCGCCCGATTTCCAGCGGATGACGTGAAGCACCGGGCCGAAATGCTCACGGTCGAGGTCGGCGAGGCTGGCAATCTCGACCATCGTCGGCGCGACGAAATGACCCGGCAGGCCAGCAACATCGAGTTTGGCGAGCAATTTCCCGCTGCCTTCGAGGTCCGCGATATGCGCTTCGAGTGCGGCCTTCGCTTCGGCATCGATCACCGGCCCGACATCGGTCGCCAGATCGCGCGGATCGCCGACCGTCAGCGCCGTCATTGCGCCGGCAATCATCGCCAGCATCCCGTCCGCGACATCTCCCTGGACGAACAGCACGCGCAAGGCTGAACAGCGCTGCCCCGCCGACTGGAAGGATGAGGCAATGACGTCGCGCGTGACCTGCTCGGGGAGTGCCGAACTGTCTACGATCATCACATTCTGCCCCCCGGTCTCGGCGATCAGCGGGATGATCGGGCCGGGGCGGTCAGCCAACCCGCGATTGATCGCGCGCGCGGTGTCGGTCGATCCGGTGAAGGCAACCCCCGAAATCAGCGGGTGGCTCGTCAGCGCGGCCCCGACTTTGCCGTCCCCCGGCACCAACTGAACCACGTCGCGAGGAATCCCCGCAGCGTGCATCAGTTCGATTGCCAGCGCGCCGATCAACGGGGTTTGCTCCGCAGGCTTGGCGAGCGCGGCATTGCCCGCCGCCAGCGCCGCCGCGACCGGACCGATGAAGATCGCTAGCGGGAAGTTCCACGGACTGATGCAGGCAAACACCCCGCGCCCGTGGAGGCGCAGTTCGTTGGTTTCCCCGGTTGGCCCTGGCAGCACGGTCGGCCGGTCGAACTTGGCACGCGCCTCGGCGGCATAGAAACGCAGGAAATCGACCGCCTCGCGCACCTCGAGCACCGCGTCCGGAAGCGTCTTGCCCGCCTCGCGAAGACAGAGCGAATAAAACTCTTCGCGATGCTGCTCGAAGAGATCGGCCGCGCGGGTGAGCACGGCAGCGCGCGCGACCCCGCCCAGCGCGTCCCACGCCGGCTGAGCGTTCGCGGCACGCCGAGCCGCCGCATCGACATCCGCGTCCGTGGCCTCGACGACCGTCCCCACCATCGTTTCGCCATCGAACGGCGAAAGAACGAGGCGAACGACCCCTGCGCCACCCTCCACCGTTGGACTGGCCATCCACTTGCGCGGCTCCAGCGCGGTCAACCGCTCGAGCAACGGTTCGCGGACCAGCGGATCGGTCAGATCGAACCCCGCGCTATTGCGACGCGCAGAGCCGAAGATCGCATCGGGCAGTGGAATATGGGGATTGCGCCGCGACTTGAGCGCCGCAAGCTCCGCCACCGGGTCACGGACCAGCGCATCGAGCGCGACATGCTCGTCGGCAATACGATTGACGAAGCTTGAGTTGGCGCCATTCTCGAGCAGCCGCCGGACGAGATAGGCGAGCAATTCCTTGTGGCTTCCCACGGGCGCGTAAATCCGCACCGGGGTTTGCAGTTCTCCACGCTCGCGTTCGAGCCTGGCGAGCTCCTCGTAAAGCCCCTCGCCCATCCCGTGCAGCCGCTGGAACTCGATCGGCTTGGCCCCCGCCAGCGCCTTGATCGCGCCGATCGTGTTGGCGTTGTGGGTCGCGAAGGCGGAATAGATGACGTCATCCGCGCCGAGCATCGCATTGGCACAGGCGAGGTAAGACACATCGGTCGCGACCTTGCGCGTGAACACCGGATAATCGGACAGGCCCGCGACCTGCGCCGCCTTGATCTCGCTGTCCCAATAGGCGCCCTTGACCAGCCGCACCATGAAACGCCGCTGATGCTCACGCCCGAGCGCCGCGACCCACTCGACCAGCGGCAGCGCGCGCTTGCTGTATGCCTGAACGGCCAATCCAAAGCCATTCCAGCCATTGGCAAACAACGCATCGTCCGCCACCAGCGCCTCGATCAAGTCGAGCGACAGTTCGAGCCGGTCGGCCTCCTCGGCGTCGACCGTCAAATGAACATCGGCGGCGCTGGCCTTGGCGCACAGCGCTCGAAGCACCGGCAGGATTGCCGCCTTGGCTTCCTCGGCATGGGCATATTCATAGCGCGGATGGAGCGCCGACAGCTTGACCGAAATCCCCGGCGCGGCTCGAAATCCGCCCGTCGCCGAGGCGGCAATGCGATCGAGCGCGTCGGCATAGGAGCGTGCATAGCGGGCCGCGTCCTGATGAGTCCGCGCCGCCTCGCCGAGCATGTCGAAGCTGTGGCTGATCCCCCGTGCCTGTTCGGAGCGGGTATTGTCCAGCGCTTCGTCGATCGTTCGCCCGAAAACAAATTGCCCACCGAGGATCTTCATCCCCTGCCCGACCGCGGTCCGGATCACCGGCTCACCGAGCCGGCCGACCGCGCGCCCGAGCGCCGCGCGCCAGCCACCACTGCGGTCGTTTGCGCCATCGAGCACCTTGCCCGTCAGGAGCAGCGAAATCGTCGCCGCATTGACGAAGGTCGAGCGCGACCCGCCCAATTTCTCGGCCCAATCAGGCCCCGACAATTTGTCGTGGATCAGTTCGTCGGCGGTCTCAGCATCGGGAATGCGGAGCAGCGCCTCGGCGAGGCACATCAGCGCCACCCCCTCCTCGCTGCCAAGGTCATAGGCATGCATGAAGGCGTCGAGCCCGGCGGGCTTGTGCGCCCGCACTCGCTCGACCAGCGTCCGTGCGATTGCGGTGGCGACGGGCGCTGCTGCACGGGGCGAACGCGCTTGCTCGAGCCGCTCGGCAACGACCACCTCTTCGTCGGGGCGATAGGCCGCCCGCAGCGCGCTCCGATCGACCATGGTGTGTTAAACCAGCGCCCCATGGCATTGTTTATACTTCAATCCCGATCCGCACGGGCACGGCGCGTTGCGGCTTTCGGGCGCTGGAACCGCGCCATCGGGGCCGTCACCGCGCGGCAACGTTGGCTGCGGCGACTGGAGCGGGGGCAAGGTCGACAGGATTGCGCCCGTCCCGGCGTCCATATCCCAGCTGTTGTCGTCACCGGACAGTGGATCGATGTGGCTGGTGATGAAGTCGGGCAACTCCATCGGCGCCGGATCGAGTGTCAGCTGCGCGCGCATCAGCACCCGCGTGACATCCTCCCGGATCGCGATCAGCAGCCGCTCGAACAGCAGGAAGGCCTCCTGCTTATATTCGTCGATCGGCTTCTTCTGGGCATAGCTGCGCAAATGGATAACCTGGCGAAGCGCGTCGAGCGTCGCCAGATGCTCCTTCCAGAAATGGTCAAGCGTCTGCAGCAGCACGCTTTTCTCAATCTGGACCCAATGCTCGCGTTCGACCGTGGCGATCTTGGCGTCCATGATCGCGTCCGCCTCGCCAAGGATTCGATCGGAGATCATCTCTGGCTCGACCGCTTCCTCGCCGAGCCAGGCGTCGATCGGCGGAGTGATCCCCAGAACGACCTCGACGCTCTCCTTCAGCCCCGCGACATCCCACTGTTCCGGGTAAGTGCCCGGCGGGCAATGCGCCGCGACGATGCTGGCCGCGGTCTCGGCCCGCATGTCGGTGACGACGTCGCTGACATGATCCGAATCCATGATGTCCGAGCGCTGTTCGTAGATCACCTTGCGCTGGTCGTTCATGACGTCATCAAACTCGACGACCTGCTTGCGAATGTCATAGTTGCGCGCCTCAACCTTCTTCTGGGCGGTCTCGATCGCCTTGGAAATCCACGGGGAAACGATCGCCTCGCCATCCTCGAGATTCTTGTTCATCAATCGCGCGAACATCGTTTGCGGGCCGAAGATGCGCAAAAGATCGTCGTCGAGGCTGAGGTAAAAGCGCGACAGGCCGGGATCGCCCTGGCGGCCCGAGCGCCCGCGCAGCTGATTGTCGATGCGGCGACTCTCGTGTCGCTCGGTGCCAAGCACGAACAGTCCGCCGACCTCGAGCACCAGCGCCTTCTGCTCGGCGACTTCCGCCTTGATGCGGGTGATTGCCGCGTCGCGCTCGGGGCCCTCGGGGACGTCCTTCAACTCGTCCTCGACACGGAAATCGACATTGCCGCCAAGCTGAATATCCGTCCCGCGCCCGGCCATGTTGGTCGCGATCGTGACCGCGCCCATCGACCCGGCCTGCGCGACGATATGCGCCTCACTCTCGTGGAAGCGGGCATTCAGGACGCTATGCTCGATCCCGCGCTGGTTGAGGAATTCGGACAGCATTTCCGATTTCTCGATCGACACGGTGCCGACCAGCACGGGCTGACCCTTCTCCTTGCGTTTGGCGATCTCGTCGGCGATCGCGGCGAACTTGTCGGTGATATTCTTGTAGAATTCATCATCCTCATCGACCCGAAGCACGTCGACATTGGTCGGAATCGAGACGACGTTCATCTTGTAAATGTCGAAGAATTCGGGGGCTTCGGTCAGCGCGGTTCCGGTCATTCCCGACAACTTGGGATACATGCGGAAGAAATTCTGGAAGGTAATCGAGGCCAGTGTCTGGTTCTCGGGCTCGATCGCCACCCCCTCCTTGGCCTCGACCGCCTGGTGCAAGCCGTCGGACCAGCGCCGCCCGTCCATCATCCGCCCGGTAAACTCGTCGATAATGATGATCTTGCCGTCTTTTTCGATATAATCGATGTCGCGCTTGAACATCTTGTTGGCCTTGAGCGCCTGGTTGAGGTGGTGAACCACCTGGGTGTTCGAGATATCGTAGAGGTTGGCTCCCTCGATCAGCCCCTGCGCCTCGAGCATCCGCTCAGCCTTTTCGGTGCCCTCCTCGGTCAGCACGATCGACTTCTGCTTTTCGTCGAGCTCATAATCGCTCTCGACGAAGGTCTTCACGATTGCATCGGTCGACATATAAAGCTCGGACTTGTCGTCGGTCGGGCCGGAGATGATCAACGGCGTGCGCGCCTCGTCGATCAGGATCGAATCCACCTCATCGACGATCGCGAAATTGAACGGCCGCTGGACCATCTGCGCGCGGTCATATTTCATATTGTCGCGCAGATAATCGAAGCCGAGCTCGTTGTTGGTGCCGTAGGTGATGTCGCTGTTATAGGCCTGCTGCCGCTCATAGTCGGTGAGGTTGGGGATGATCACCCCGACCGTCAGCCCGAGGAAGCGGTGGACCTGCCCCATCCATTCGGAATCGCGCTTGGCGAGGTAATCGTTGACGGTGACAACATGCGATCCCTTGCCGGGAAGTGCGTTGAGGTAGGAGGCGAGCGTCGCGACCAGCGTCTTGCCTTCGCCGGTCCGCATCTCGGCAATTTCGCCGCGATGAAGCACGATTCCGCCGATCAGCTGGACGTCATAATGGCGTTGGCCGAGCGTCCGCTTGGCGGCCTCCCGGACGGTGGCGAAGGCTTCGGGGAGAAGGTCGTCGAGACTCTCGTCGTTCGCCAGCCGCTCGCGGAAGCGCGCGGTCTGCCCGCGAAGCTCGTCGTCGCTCATTGCGATCATCGTCGGCTCAAATGCGTTGATTGCCTCGACAGTCTTCCCGAGGCTCCGGACGTAGCGGTCGTTGGACGATCCGAAGATATTCTTGGCAAGGGCGGCGAACATAAACTTCCTCGTGGGGACAGGCCCGGAATATACGCGTTTCGGGCAAGGCAAAGGGTTCGCCCGCAAGGGGACGAACCATGCGCGGCGATGTAGGGTTGCCCCCTGCCTTAGTCAATTCGAGCAGGGGGGCAGGTCACTCTTAGAGTTGCTGTTCGATCCACTGCTGAATCTGGCTGCGCGGTGCAGCCCCCACCTTGGTCGCGACCGGTTCGCCATCCTTGAACAGCAGCATCGTCGGAATACCGCGCACGCCATATTTGCCCGGGGTCTCGGGGTTCTCGTCGATGTTGATCTTGACGATCTGCAGTCTGTCGCCAAGCGCGCCCGAAATCTCCTCGAGCGCCGGGGCAATCATCCGGCACGGCCCGCACCACTCGGCCCAGAAGTCGACCAACACCGGGGTCGACGACGACAGCACGTCGGCCTGGAAGCTCTGGTCGGTAACGGATTTGGTAGCCATTGGGGAGTCTCCGGATTGCGATTCTCATGTCATATGGGTGTTCGAGAGGCGCTGCTCAACCGGGCAATGTGATGAGGCGCGGCGCGGCGGTGTAGAGCAGGCTCGCCTCGATCTTGCGGCCGGGGAAGATCACGCGCAGCGCCTCCGCATAAGCCGTCATTTGGGCAATGTGCCCGGACGGCACGTCGGCCACCGTCATGGGTGCGTTGCGCCCGGTCTTGTAGTCAATCACCCGGACCAGCGTCTCGGCGACGCACAACCGGTCGACCGTGCCGACGATCACTCGACCATCGGCCAAGGTCGCGGCAATCGGCGCTTCGGCGAGCGAATCCGCTCCGAACAGTCCAGCAAAGTCAGGATGGTCGACCACGCCAAGCGCCGCGTCGACGATCTCCTCCTCCTCGACCCCCTGCCGTGCGAGCCACGTCAGCGCCGCTCGCCGTCGCTCCTCAGGTGCCACCGAGGGCAAGCGCTCGAACAGCGAATGGAGCAATGTTCCCCTTCGCGCGGCGGCTATCTGACCAGGAGACGGCGGCGCGAGGACCTCGCGATCTTCGCCCATGCTACTTGGCGAAAGGGGGCGGGCAGGTCGTGGCTCGGGCGGAGCCGGGCTGCGCAACCAGGCTGGGAGCGTGGGCTGGTCGATCTGGCGCCGCACCGCCTTGGCGGCGGTCTTTCGAGCAGCAACCGAGCCGGTCCAGACTAGCCGCCCCGCCGTATCGCGCTCGGCGCCGAGACCCGTCAGCGCACGCTCCACTCGAACGTGCCAGCTACTGTCGGCAAGCTTCTTCGGCATCACGCCGGATATGATCAACCGCTCGGCAGCCCGCGTCAGCGCAACATAGAGCAGCCGCCAATGTTCCTGAAGCTCCCTGGCCTTGGCCTGGTCGGCGATGCCCCCGTAGGGCGCGACCATCTCCGCCTGACGCGGGCGGACGAGCGGCACCTTGCCACCCGCAAGCGGCAGGTCGAAGCTGCGCGATCCGCCCATCCGCGCCGGATCGGCGGTGGCGTCGGCGAGGATCACGACCGGCGCCTCGAGCCCTTTCGCGCCATGCACGGTCATCACCCGCACCGCATTGCCCGGCACGGCCGTATCGCGCTTGATCTCGACATCGCCGCTTTCGAACCATGCGAGGAAACGGTCGAGCGATGCGATCTCGGTGTGTTCGAACTCGAGCGCTGCGGCGACCAGCTCATCGATCGGATCGCGCGCCGCCTCGCCAAGCCGCGCCAGCAGCGCCCGCCTCCCGTCGAGCGGCCCTGACAAGATCATCTCGAGAAAGCGAGCCGGGGTGACAAAGTCGGCGACCCGCAGCAATGCGCCTAGCTTGTCGATCGTTTCCTGCGCGAAGGGATCGTCACGCGCCTCGCGCAGTGCCAGCCATAGTGACTGCTTCGCCGGGCGCGGCTGCGCAAGGCGATAGAGCTGTTCCTGATCCCAGCCGATCAACGGCGACACCAACAGCCCGGCTAGATTGAGGTCGTCGAGCGGCTGGACTGCGAAGCGGATCGCCGAGATCAGGTCGCGCACCGCGAGCGGCTTTTGCAGATGCAGCCGGTCAATCCCCGCCACCGGCACCTTGGCCGCAAACAGCCGCGCGACGATGAGCGAAGCCAGCTCCTTGCGGCTCCGCACCAAAATCATGACGTCACCGGCGCATAGCGGTCGCTTCGTCGAGGCCATGATCGGCGCCTCGGCGATCAGGGCGCGAACTTCCTCGGCGAGCCGGGTCGCGTAGGCGCGGTCAGTGTCGGTGATCCAGCCTTCTTCGCCGTCCTCCTCGTCGGGCGCCTCGGCGACAAACGCGGGCCAATGCTCGACCCGTCCCGGCCAGCGGTCGTTCACCGCGCGGTGCAGGTTCGGCCGCTCGGGCAAACCCATCGCCTCATGCCCAACCTCACGGATGACGGCGTCGACCGCTTCGAGGATCGCCGGGGCCGAACGAAAGCTGGCGTCGATCGACAAGTCACGAAACTCGCGCGCCAGTCGCGGCCCCCCGCTGTCGGCCTCATCCTCGGCCTCGATCATCAGCTTCGCTCGCGTGCTAATAGTCTCGCGCATACGACTGAATTCGCCGGGATCGGTTCCCTGAAAGCCGAAGATGGCCTGCTTGAAATCCCCGACCATGAACAAGGTTCGAGCGCGCTGCTCGCCCTCGACGGCGCCCGCGAAAAACTCTTCGGAAAGCGCCTCGACAATGCGCCATTGGTCGGCATTGGTGTCCTGCGCCTCGTCCACCAATATATGGTCGGTGCGCCGATCGAGCTTGTAGCGTACCCACTCGCCCATCCCCTCTCGCTCGAACAGCCGTCGAGTCCAGGCGATGAGGTCGTCGAAGTCGGCCACGCCTGCGGCGCGCTTGGCAGCGGTGTAAGCAGTCGCAAAGGCCACCCCGGCGCGAAGCCCGGCGGCCTGGATGGCCACAATCGCGGCCGCGCTGCGCAAGAACCTGAGCTCTATGAATTGGTTGGCCAGGCTAGCGGCGAGCTCGTCATAAGCGGGGTGGGTTTTGCGCTGGCCGGCAGTCGGGGCGCGAGGGGTGCCGTCGGCCTTCAACACGACCGCCGCCACCAGATCGAGCATGGCAGCGCGTTCCCCAGCTGACTGCCCCAAATACAGGGTAATCGCGTCCGCGTATCCGTCCCCGGTGGCGGTTCCCCATAAGCGGTTGGCGTTTCCGAGGTGATGGAGTGCGGCGCAGTCAAACCGGCCGTCGGCGCACCGCTCGGCGAGGAGCATGGCGATATCGCCCTCGGGCAGTCCGACCGCATCGCGCAGCGCGGAGTCGACCGAAGCGGGATCGAGCCCGCGAATCGCTTCGGCGTGGGCGCAGCGCATCAGATATTTGACCGCCTCCTCCTCGCCCAGGCGCATCGAGAGGGTGGCGACGTCGTCAATCAACGATAGGCTCCCCGTCCGCTCGGCTTCGGTCAGCAGGTCGGCCAGCGTCTGATTGGCGAGCTGCTGCTCGGCGCGCCCCTCGATCGGCTGAAAACCCGGGTTGATCCCCGCTTCC
>JBDSGJ010000004.1:0-9337 GCA_039919075.1 Sphingomicrobium sp. | reverse complement strand
GAGCCAGGCGCGGCGCGAATCTCGGTCGCCGTGACGCGCGGCGGCGAGCTCGGCCAGGTCGCGCCCGAACGCCAGCCCGTTGACCACCACGAACAGGATCAGGGGTCCGATCCCGGTAAACAGCAGCAGGATGTAGAAGGGCAGCGCGATGAGATTGAACAGCAGCACCCGCCCCGCCGATTTCAGACCCATGACCGCGCCGCGCCCAATTCCGATCGGGCGTGCCGCAGCGGCGGCGGCAGGGTAATGGCGCTGCTCGACCGCCGCAGCGATGCGATCGGCAAAGCCCATCAGCACCCCGACCGCGACTCCCGGGAACAGGAACCACGCCGCCGCCAGCGTCAACAGCAATGCCCCGATCCCGCCCGTCCCGGCCCCGATCTCACACGAGTCGAGCCCGGCAAGCCCGCACGGATCGCTCCCCGCCAGCAGCCACCCCGCGACCAGCGCGAGCAGCACGAACAGCAGCGTGGTGACGAACAACGCCTGGAGCAGGATAGCGAGGATTCGGCGATCGCCAAGATCGCCGAGCGCGAGGGACAGGATGCGGATCATTGTCTCGGTGTAGCGCGGCGCAAGCGCGGTGACACCCCGCACTCTGGCGTTCGCTTCGCCAGCCTGTAGACACGGAGCGATGGTCCGCCGCTCCCGCCGCCCCCGAGCAAGATCGCGATCGCGCGGGCGGTCGCGGGGCGTGGTTGGTCGCCTGCTGCTCCTCGTCGCCGCCATCCCCATACTCTATCTCGCGGCCGCGCTGATCGGCTCGCTCGTCCCTGTCAACGCCACTTGGCGCGAACCCGCTCAGGGCGAGACGATCTATCTCGTTTCGAACGGGGTCCACACCGACCTCATCCTGCCCGCCGTGGCGGAGGGCCTCGACTGGCGCCCGCTGCTGCCGGCGAGCGATTTCGCCAGACCTGACCCCGGCGCGCATTGGCTGGCGTTCGGGATGGGCGAGCGGCGGGTGTATCTCGAAACCCCGCACTGGGCGGATATTCGCCCACGCACGGTCTGGGCGGCGCTGGTCGGTGGCGAGCGGGTGATGCACGCCGAGTGGGTCGCCGACCCGGCGTGGCGCGCGCGCGCGATCCGCCTTCGGCCCGAGGAGTATCGGCGGCTGTGGGCGGCGGTGCGGGCGAGTTTTCGGGTCGATGCGCACGGCCGTCCGGTGCGCATCGACCATCCCGGCTACGGCCCCGACGACGCCTTCTATCGCGGCGTCGGGCGAGCGAGCGCGATCAAAACCTGCAATATCTGGGCGGGCGACATGCTGAGGCTGGCAGGGGTGAAAACAAGCCTGTGGTCCCCCTTCGCGCAGGGGCTGGAGTGGCACTATCGCGTCGCGTTACCACCATCGTCATCCCGGGCTTGACCCGTGACCCACCTTCTTAATCCAGCAGACGTTCGAAGGTCGGTAGGTCCCGGGTCAAGCCCGGGAAGACGGCCGTTGAATCACAGCACATACCGCGACAAATCGGTATCCCGCGCAATCCCCGCCAGCTGCTTCTCGACGAACGCCCCGTCGACGCTGAACGTTTCGCCACTGCGGTCCTCGGCCTCGAAGCTAATCTCCTCGAGCAATTTCTCCATCACCGTCTGCAAGCGCCGCGCACCGATATTCTCGAGGCTCGAATTAACCTCGGCGGCCACCCGCGCGACCGCCGCAATGCCGTCTTCGGCGAAGCTCACCGTGACCCCCTCGGTCGCCAGCAACGCGCAATATTGCTCGGTGAGGCTGGCGCGGGTCGAGGACAAGATGCGGACGAAATCCTGCTCCGTCAGCGCCTTCAGCTCGACCCGGATCGGCAGCCGCCCCTGAAGCTCGGGCAGCAGGTCCGACGGCTTGGCGACATGGAACGCGCCGGAGGCGATGAACAGGATATGGTCGGTTTTGATCGGCCCATATTTGGTCGCGACCGTTGTCCCCTCGATCAGCGGCAACAGGTCGCGCTGGACGCCTTCGCGCGACACCGATCCGCCGCGCACGTCGCTGACCGCAATCTTGTCGATCTCGTCGAGGAAGACAATCCCGTTGGCCTCCGCATCGGCCAGCGCCGCACGGTTGAGGTCGTCGGGATCGACGCGCTTGTCGGCCTCCTCCTCAAGTAATTTGGCGTAAGCGTCGGGCACCTTGAGCTTGCGCCGTTTCTTGGGCGCGCCGCCCATCGCCTTGCTCATCATTTCGCTCAAGTTGATCATCTGCGCACCGGGCATTTCGAACGGCATTGCCGGGGCCTCGCTGACCTCGATCTCAACCTCGCTCGCCGCCAGGCTCCCTTCGGCAAAGCGCTGGCGGAAAGCGGCGCGGGTCGCTTCGGACGAGCCCTTGCCGGTCAGCGCATCGAGCAGCCGGTCCATCGCCGATTCCTCGGAAGCGGCGCGCACCTTGTCGCGCCGCCTCTCGCGCTCGAGCCGCACGGCTTCCTCGACGAGGTCGCGCGCGATCTGCTCGACGTCGCGCCCGACATAGCCGACCTCGGTGAACTTCGTGGCCTCGACCTTGACGAACGGCGCGTCGGCAAGCTTCGCCAGCCGCCGCGCGATCTCGGTCTTGCCGCATCCCGTCGGCCCGATCATCAATATATTCTTGGGCGTGACCTCCTCGCGAAGCTCTGGCGACAGCCGCTGCCGCCGCCAGCGATTACGCAGCGCCACCGCCACCGCGCGCTTGGCGTCATCTTGCCCGACGATATGCTCGTCGAGCGCCTTGACGATGGCCTTGGGAGTGAGCGCATCGTTCATCAGACGCTCTCCACCGTCAGCCGGTCGTTGGTAAACACGCACACCTCCGCGGCGATGGCCATCGCGCGGCGGGCTAGTTTCTCGGGGTCGCTCTCATACTCGACCAGCGCCTTGGCGGCGGCGAGGGCATAGTTGCCGCCCGACCCGATCGCCGCGATCCCGCCCTCGGGCTCGAGCACGTCGCCATTGCCGGTGAGGATCAGCATCACCTCGGCATCGGCGACGATCATCATCGCCTCAAGATTGCGCAGATATTTGTCGGTCCGCCAGTCCTTGGCCAGCTCGACCGCGGCGCGCATCAGCTGGCCATTGTGCTGCTCGAGCTTCTTCTCGAGCCGTTCGAACAGCGTGAACGCATCGGCGGTCGCCCCGGCGAACCCGCCAATGACCGTTTTCTGCCCATCGGCACCATCCTTGCCCAGCCGCCGCACCTTCTTGGCGTTGGGCTTCATCACGGTGTTGCCCATGCTGACCTGGCCGTCGCCGGCAATGACGGTTCGCCCGCCCGCCTTGACCCCGAGGATCGTCGTTCCGTGCCAGCTTTCCAATTCGCGCTCCCGCTTGCTCCCTCTTCAAGTGGGAAGCGGCGGGCAGCGGTGCAAGCTCAGGCGGCGCGGGTCTCGCGCGGATAGCTTGGCGCCGGAATGGGTATGTCGCACTCGCGCGCAACCTCGAGCCAGCCTTCGATGGCCTCAGCCGCATTGGCAACCGCTTCGGCGCGAGTCGGGCCATGCGTCATGCAGCCGCGCAGATCGGGGACTTCGGCGATCCACACGCCGTCTTCGTCGGACCAGAAGAGGTTGATCGGATAATGAGGCTCGTTCACGCGCCGAGCGTTAGCCCAAATTCCGCGGCAAGTCCAAGCAGGAGCTTGACCTGGTAACGCCTTGTCAGGGTTAATGGTCAGCACGGCTGGCACTTTCGGGTGGGTATATTGACGATGGCTCCCGCGTGTCCGCTTGAGCGTGAAGCCGAAGGCTTCCACCAGCCGCTCGAAATCACGAAAACTGGTTGTCCGCGACGTCGAGGCGAGGAGTTGCTCGTAGAGTCTTTCAGGCTTCGTCATGGCTGCTCTCGATTCATATCGAATCTTGTACAGTCGAGTCGCGCCAGCCAATAGGATTGCGTCAGATCACCGCCTTGCACCACCCCACTTGGTCTTGCTCTGCTTCCCGTACCGCGTCTTGCGGGTCCCAGGCTTGCCCTCGTTCGAATTGCCCACCGGTCGTGGCGCGCGGCGTTCCTGGTGGGGGATGCCGAGGTCGTCTTCCTCGAGGCGGCGGATTTCGTCCCGCAACCGCCCGGCTTCCTCGAACTCGAGATCTGCGGCGGCCTTGCGCATGCGGCTTTCGAGGTCGGCGATATAGGCCTTGAGGTTGTGCCCGACGAGATGCGGGCGCTCGTCGTCGCCGGTCTCGACCAGCACGCCGTCGCGCAACGACACATCGCTCATGATGTCGTTGATCTGGCTCTTGATCGAGGCCGGAGTGATGCCGTGCGCGAGGTTGTACGCCACCTGTTTCTCGCGCCGTCGGTCGGTTTCGTTGAGCGCGCGCTCCATGCTCCCGGTCACGCGGTCGGCGTAGAGGATGACACGTCCGTCGATGTTGCGCGCGGCGCGCCCGATGGTCTGGATCAGCGAGGTTTCGGAGCGCAGGAAGCCCTCCTTGTCGGCGTCGAGGATCGCGACCAGCCCGCATTCGGGAATGTCGAGCCCCTCGCGGAGCAGGTTGATTCCGACGAGCACATCATAGACGCCCAGCCGCAAGTCGCGGATCAGTTCGATGCGTTCCAATGTCTCGACGTCCGAATGCATGTAGCGCACGCGAAGCCCGGCCTCATGCAGATATTCGGTGAGATCCTCGGCCATTCGCTTGGTCAGCGTCGTGACCAGCGTGCGGTAACCAGCCTTGGCGACCTTCTTGGCTTCGTTGACGAGGTCGTCGACCTGGTCCTCGACCGGCTTGATCTCGACCGGCGGGTCGATGAGGCCCGTCGGGCGGATGACCTGCTCCGAAAAGACCCCGCCGGTCGCCTCCATTTCCCATGGGCCGGGAGTGGCCGAGACGAACGTCGTCTGCGGGCGCATCGCGTCCCATTCGTTGAACCGCAACGGGCGGTTGTCGATGCAACTCGGCAGGCGGAAGCCATATTCGGCGAGCGTTATCTTGCGCCGGTGATCGCCCTTGGCCATCGCCCCGATCTGCGGCACCGTCTGGTGGCTCTCGTCGACGAACAGCAAGGCATTGTCGGGCAGATATTCGAACAAAGTCGGCGGCGGCTCGCCCGGCAAACGCCCGGTGAGGAAGCGCGAATAATTCTCGATCCCCGCGCACGATCCTGTCGCCGCAATCATTTCCAGATCGAAATTGGTGCGCTGCTCGATCCGCTGCGCCTCGATCAATTTCCCCTCAATCACCAGCTCCTTGAGCCGCTCGGCAAGCTCATGCTTGATCGCTTCGGTTGCCTGCTTGAGCGTCGGCCCCGGCGTCACATAATGCGAATTGGCATAGACTTTGACGCTGTCCAGCGACGCCACCTTCTTGCCCGTCAGCGGGTCGAATTCGACGATGTCCTCAATCTCGTCGCCGAAGAAGGAAATGCGCCACGCGCTGTCCTCATAGTGCGACGGGAAGATTTCCAGATTGTCGCCCTTCACGCGGAAATTGCCGCGCGTGAAACTCGAGTCGTTGCGCTTATATTGAAGCGCGACGAGCTTGCGGATGATCTCGCGCTGGTCGGCGCTGCTGCCCTTCTTGAGGCTGAAGATCATCGCCGAATAGGTCTCGACCGAGCCGATGCCGTAAAGACACGACACCGAAGCGACGATGATCACATCGTCTCGCTCGAGCAGCGAACGGGTCGCCGAATGGCGCATCCGGTCGATCGCCTCGTTCACCGAGCTTTCCTTCTCGATGTAGGTGTCCGAGCGGGGGACATAGGCCTCGGGCTGATAATAGTCGTAATAGCTGACGAAAAACTCGACCGCATTGTCGGGGAAATAGCTTTTGAATTCGCCGTAGAGCTGCGCCGCGAGGATCTTGTTGGGCGCGAGGATCAGCGCCGGGCGTTGCAACTGCTCGATCATCTTGGCCATGGTGAAGGTCTTGCCCGACCCGGTGACGCCCAGCAGTACCTGGTCCTTCTCGCCATCAACGACTCCGCCCGCCAATTCCCTGATCGCGCTCGGCTGGTCCCCAGCGGGCGAATAGTCGGACTTGAGCACGAACTTGCGCCCGCCCTCGGCCTTTTCGGGCCGCGCCGGGCGGTGGGGAATGAAACTGTCGCCCATATCGGGTTCGGCAAGCGAAGTTCGGATTTGTATTGCCATCGGATCGGCATATGGTGCGCCGTGACGCGCCGCGCAACGCGCGCTTCGGGGGAGAATCTCATGCGAGTTTTGCTGGTTGCCGCGCCGTTGTTGCTGCTCGCCGCCTGTTCGGACGATGCCCCGCCGGTTGACAAGCGCGCGAGCGAGGCCAAGCAGCTCGCCGCCGGCGCCTACGAAGTGCAGGCCAAGGTTGAAACGCTGACCGCGACCGACACGGGCAAACCGGCGACCAAGATGAAGCTCGGCGACACCACCGTCCTCAAGGGCTGCGTCGCCGCCGACGGAACGCCCGACGCCAGTCTGTTCATCGAGCCTGGCGACGCGTGCAAGCCGACCCAGAGCTATTCGAGCGGCGCGATCCTCAACATCCAATATCATTGTGCGCGCAAGGGCACGTCGGGCTCGGTCAACTATTCGATCAGCGGCGAGTTCACCGCCGACACCTTCACCGCCAAGTCGACCGAAGGGACGAGCTTCACCACCCCCGACGACTATACGCTGATCCGCGACCTCAAGGCCAAGCGCGTGGGCAACTGCGCTGCCCCATCAGCGCCCCCGGCCAAAAGCTGATTGGCCCGATCACGCAACTGATGGGTTAAGCCCGCCATGAAGGCGATCATTCTCATCAACCGCTCGGGCGGAACCGCCAAGGGCGACCCCGACATCGGGCCGAAGGTGGAGGCGGCGATGCGCGCCGCCGGGATCGAGGGTGAGGTCGAACTGCTCGACGGTGCCGGCGTGGCGAGGCGCGCCAAGGAAGCAGTCGCGGCCAAGGCGCCGCTCGTCATCGTCGGCGGCGGTGACGGTTCGCAAAGCGCGGCGGCAGGCGCGATCGCGGGCACCGACACGATCCTCGGCGTGCTTCCGCTCGGCACGCTCAACCATCTCGCGCGCGATCTTGGCATCCCGTTCGACATCGATCAGGCCGCCGCAATCATCGGCGCGGGCCACGAACAGCGAATCGACGTCGCCGAGCTCAACGGCCGCGTGTTCGTGAACAACAGCGCGCTGGGACTCTACCCGCTGATGGTGGTCGACCGCGACGCCCAGCAGAAGCGCCTCGGCCGCTCGAAGAAGCTTGCGATGGCGGTCGCCGCCGCCCGCACCATCGCCCGCTTCCGCCACAGCCGGGTGACGATCTGCGCCGATGGCGAGCGCGTGCCGATCGAGACGCCTTTGCTGTTCATCGGTAACAATGATTACGACACCGCGCTCCCCAACCCCGGCAAGCGCACCAGCCTGAGCGACGGCAAATTGTGCGTCCTGGTCTTGCGCAAGAAAGGCCGCTGGGGGCTGTTCGCGGCGGCGACGCGCGCGTTGCTCGGGATTACCCGCGACGACGACATGATCCGCCTCGACGCGGTTGATGAACTGCGCGTCGAAAGCCACCGCAGTCCGGTGACCGTGTCGATCGATGGCGAGACCGAAAAGCTCAAGTCGCCGCTGACTTACAAGATCCGCAAAGGTGCCTTGCGGGTTATCGCGCCAATGACCCCCGATGCGTCATCCCGGGCTTGATGAAGGGGCGTTCAGTCCCCCGGACTGAACAAAAGGGCCCCTGCATGGACCTACCAGCCTTTCTTCACTGCAGTTAGAAGGTGGGCCCCCGGTCAAGCCCGGGGTGACGATCGAGCGCGCACCCCTCGCCTTGTCGCTTCCGCACCACCCTTCCCCAGAAAAATTGATCCTCGGTTAATTTTCCATCTTGCGGTTTTCGCCAGTTAAGCCACTATCACTTGTGTCGCTATGGGGGCACATCTCAATACCTTGTGGTCGAGGCTGAGGATCATCATCTTCGGCCGCAGGTCATTGCGTCCCTGTGGATATCGGGGACACAAGCCATAAAAGGCCCCACGACGCGGCAAAAGAGCGTAGGCTCGCACCGATGGATGCGAGTCGAACATTTGAAGAACATGGCGGACCAGCGGTCGCGCCCGTCGAACAGGAGCCGGTGATGGATTTTGCAAGCAGCAGCACGGTCGCAACCGACGACTTGGCCCCCACGCGCGACAGCCACACGATCGACCGCCGCGCCTTCAACGTGGTCACCGATTCGTCGCGCGACGCCCTGCTCACCGACTTCGGCAAGGACACGCTGCGCGACCGCTACCTGCTCCCGGGCGAAGGCTTCCAGGACCTCTTCGCGCGCGTCGCCTCGGCCTATGCCGATAATCAGGACCACGCTCAGCGGGTCTATGACTATATTTCGAAACTATGGTTCATGCCCGCCACCCCGGTGCTGTCGAATGGCGGCACCGGGCGCGGCCTGCCCATCAGCTGCTATCTCAATAGCGTGTCGGACAGCCTCAACGGCATCGTCGATACGTGGAACGAGAATGTCTGGCTCGCGTCGAAGGGCGGCGGCATCGGCACCTACTGGGGCAATGTGCGCGGCATCGGCGAGCCCGTCGGCCTCAACGGCAAGACCAGCGGGATCATCCCCTTCGTCCGCGTGATGGACAGCCTCACCCTCGCGATCAGCCAGGGCTCGCTCCGCCGTGGCTCGGCCGCCTGCTACCTCGACATTTCGCATCCCGAAATCGAGGAATTTCTCGAAATCCGCAAACCTTCGGGCGATTTCAACCGCAAGGCGCTGAACCTCCACCATGGCGTGCTCGTCACCGACGCCTTCATGGAGGCGGTCCACAACGGCGAGGAGTTCATCCTGCGCTCCCCCCGCGACCAGACCGAGCGCGGCAAGGTCGATGCGCGATCGCTGTTCCAGAAGCTGGTCGAGACGCGCCTCGCGACGGGCGAGCCCTACATCATCTTCATCGACCAGGTGAACCGCTCGATGCCCAAGCATCATCGCGATCTGGGACTGAAGGTTACGACCTCGAACCTGTGCAGCGAAATCACGCTTCCCACCGGCAAGGACCATCTTGGCGCTGACCGCACCGCCGTCTGCTGCCTGTCCAGCCTCGGCCTCGAGACATGGGACGAATGGAACGGCGACAAGGACTTCATCGAGGACGTCATGCGCTTCCTCGACAATGTCCTGTCGGATTATATCGCCCGCGCCCCCGACGAAATGGCGCGCGCCAAATATAGCTGCGAGCGCGAGCGCTCGGTTGGGCTCGGCGTGATGGGCTTCCATAGCTTCCTCCAGGCGCGCGGCCTGCCCTTCGAAGGCGCGATGGCCAAGTCGTGGAACCTCAAGATCTTCAAGCATATCCGCGCGCAGGTCGACGAAGCCTCGATGATGCTCGCGCAGGAGCGCGGCCCCTGCCCCGACGCCGCCGACATGGGGGTGATGGAGCGCTT
>JBDSGJ010000003.1:0-18222 GCA_039919075.1 Sphingomicrobium sp. | reverse complement strand
AATCTCAGCTAGCTTAGTCGATCTTCGGCAGGGTCTCGAACTGATGATACGGCGGCGGGCTCGGGAGCGTCCACTCGAGCGTCGTCGCGCCTTCGCCCCAGGGGTTGTCGCCCGCCTTCTTGCCCGCGGCCAGCGACCAGAACAGGTTGACGAAGAACACCGCCATGCCCGCGACCGTGACCATATAGCCGTAGGTCGAGACCATGTTCCACTTCTCGAACGCCGGAGTGTAATCCGGGATTCGCCGGGGCATCCCGTCAAGGCCGAGGAAATGCTGCGGGAAGAAGATGATGTTCACGCCGATGAACATCAGCGCGAAGTGGAGCTTGCCGAGCGGCTCGTTGAGCATCTTGCCGCTCATCTTCGGGAACCAGTAATAGAAGCCCGAGAAGAGCGTGAACACCGCGCCGAGGCTGAGCACATAATGGAAGTGCGCGACCACGTAATAAGTGTCCTGCATGTAGGTATCGACCCCGCCGTTCGACAGGACGACGCCGGTCACGCCGCCGACGGTGAACAGGAAGATGAAGCCGATCGCAAACAGCATCGGGGTCTCGAAGCTGATCGAACCGCCCCACATGGTCGCAATCCACGAGAAGATCTTAACTCCTGTCGGGACCGCGATGATCATCGTGGCGGCGGTGAAGTACATCTTCGTGTTCACGTCGAGGCCGGTGGTGTACATGTGGTGGGCCCACACGACGAACCCGACGACGCCGATCGCGACCATGGCGTAGGCCATGCCGAGATAGCCGAACACCGGCTTGCGGCTGAACGTCGCGATGACTTGCGAGACCATGCCGAAGCCCGGCAGGATCATGATGTAGACCTCAGGGTGGCCGAAGAACCAGAACAGATGCTCGAACAGGATCGGGTTGCCGCCGCCCGACGCGTCGAAGAAGGCGGTGCCGAAATTGCGGTCGGTCAGGAGCATCGTGATTGCGCCCGCAAGCACCGGCAGCGCGAGCAGCAGAAGGAAGGCGGTGACCAGCACCGACCACACGAACAGCGGCATCTTGTGCAGGGTCATCCCCGGCGCGCGCATGTTGAAGATGGTCGTGATGAAGTTGATCGCCCCGAGGATCGAGCTTGCGCCCGCGAGGTGGAGCGCGAAGATCGCCATGTCGACCGACGGCCCGGCCGACCCTGAGGTACTCAGCGGCGCATAGATGGTCCATCCAGTGCCCGCGCCAAGTCCAGTACCGCCCGAGACGAACGACGAGCCGAGCAGCAGGATGAACGCCGGGACGAGCAGCCAGAAGCTGATATTGTTCATCCGCGGAAACGCCATGTCGGGCGCGCCGATCATCAGCGGCACGAACCAGTTGCCGAAGCCGCCGATCATCGCCGGCATGACCATGAAGAACACCATGATCAGGCCATGGGCGGTAATCAGCACGTTCCAGTGATGGAGCTGCTCGTCGAAATTGGCTCCAGCGCCAGCGCCGAGCGGCCAGACATGGTTGAGGACCTGGATCCCCGGATGCATCAGCTCTGCGCGCATGATCCCCGAGATGCCGCCGCCGATGATCCCCGCAGTGATCGCGAAGATCAGGTAGAGGGTCCCGATGTCCTTGTGGTTGGTCGACATGAACCAGCGTGCGAAGAACGCCGGCTTGTGATCCGCATCATGGTGCGCATCGTGCGCATGGTCGTGCGCAGTCAGTGCTTGACCGTCGAGGGTGGGGGCGGTGGTGCTCATGGGCTCGGCCTAACGCTTGTTGGCAGTGGCGCCCTGCGAAGGCGCGGTGGTGGGCTTGGCGGCGGACGCCGTCACGGGGCTTGCACTGGCGAGTTGCGGCGCAGCGGCGGCTGGGGTTCCGCCGGGCGACAGCGGTGATACGGCGGTCGCGTCGGGGCCAGTCGCGGGCTTCGCGGCTCCGCTCATCGTTCCGCCCTTCGAGGCGATCCACTTGGCATAGTCGGCGTCGCTGACGACCTCGACCGCGATCGGCATATAGCCGTGGCGCGCGCCGCACAATTCGCTGCACTGGCCGAAATAGACGCCGGGGCGATCGACCTTGACCCAGGTCTCGTTGAGTCGGCCCGGGACCGCGTCCATCTTGGTCCAGAAGGCGGGGACCGCGAACGAGTGGATGACGTCGGCGCCGGTGACGATGAACTTCACCACGCGATGGACCGGAATCACGATCCGCTCGTCGACCGCGAGCATCGGCGGGCCATCGGCGTCGGTGCGGAAGCGCTCGCCGGGCTTCACGTCCTTGGCTTCCTTGAGCATGTTCGAGACGATCTCGAACCCGCCATTGTCGGGATAGCTGTAGGTCCAGTACCACTGGTTGCCGACGACCTTGATCGTGACATCGGCCTTGGGCGGCGAATATTGGTGGCGCAGCAGCCGGATCGAGGGGATCGCGATCGCGACCAGGATCAGCACCGGGACGATCGTCCAGGCGACCTCGAGGAAGGTGTTGTGCGAGTTGCGCGACGGCACCGGATTGGCGCCGCGACGGAATTTGATGATCGCGTAAGCGAGCAGCAGCAGCACGAACAGGCTGATCACGACGCACAGCGTCAGCAGCCAGTGATCGTGGAAATTGGCGGCTTCCTGGCCGATCGGCGTGACCTGATCCTGAAGTCCGAGGCGTCCGTCGGGCATGCCGACTCCGGGAGTCGGGATGACGAGCGCGGGGCCGGCGGGAGTAGTAGCAGTTGCAGCGACCGCAGTGGTCGCCGTTGCAGCGGTCGTCGCCGGTGCGGTGGGCGTCTGGGCTGCCGCCGGGGTCAGGCCCATCGCGGCCAGGACGATCGCAATCCCCAAAATCTTCATCATCACTCCGGCGTGGCAGGACTTGGGCGGCGGCAAACAGCCACGGCGCAAGCCACAGGAAAACGGCCTTACACGGCGCCCTTAGACCGGCTCAAGCGCATGTTCCAGCCTCTTTTGAATGGATCGGCGTGCCGGTTGAAGCGCGCGGTGGCGGGGCTTATGGCGCGGTGCGATCAACGAGGCGGACCCGACACCATGACCGACGACGACGTGCTTGCCGAATTCCGCGCCGCGGGCGCGCTGCTCGAGGGGCATTTCATCCTGTCGTCGGGACTTCACAGCGCGCGTTACCTGCAGTGCGCGCGGGTGCTGATGGACGGGGCGCGGGCCGAGCGACTGGCGCGAGCGCTGGCCGCTAGGCTTCCGGCCGAGATTCGCGACCAGGTCGATGCCGTCGTCTCGCCCGCTATGGGCGGGGTGATCATCGGGCATGAGATGGGTCGCGCGCTCGGCGTCCCGGCGATGTTCGTCGAGCGGCCCGATGGGGTGTTTCATTTACGGCGCGGCTTTGCGCTCGAATCGGGAACGCGCGTGCTGATGGTCGAGGATGTCGTCACCACCGGCTTGTCGTCGCGCGAGGCAATCGCGGCGATTGCGGCGGCGGGGGGCAAGGTCGTCGCGGCGGCGAGCCTCGTCGACCGGTCGAATGGCGGGGTCGAGCTGGGCGTGCCCTACACCGCACTGATCAGGCTCGATGTCCCGACCTACGCCGCCGACTCGCTCCCGCCCGAACTCGCCGCGACACCGGGGATCAAGCCGGGCAGCCGGGCGGCGTGACTGTGGGTCTCCGCCTCGGGGTCAACATCGACCATGTCGCGACCATCCGCAACGCGCGGGGCGGCGAGCATCCCGATCCGTTGCGCGCCGCCGAGGCCGCCGAGAGCGCCGGTGCAGATGGCATCACCGCCCATTTGCGCGAGGACCGGCGCCACATCACCGACGCCGATATCGACCGGCTGATGGCGGGCTGCACGCTACCCCTCAACCTCGAAATGGCGGCGACCGACGAGATGCTCGCGATCGCGCTGGCGCACCGGCCACACGCCGCCTGCATCGTGCCCGAAAAGCGCGAGGAGCGGACCACCGAGGGCGGGCTCGATGCGGCGGGGCAGTTCGATCTGCTGGTGCCGTTCGTCGATCAGCTGGGCGCCGCCGGAATCCGCGTCAGCCTCTTCATCGAACCGAGCGAGCGGCAGGTCGACGCGGCGTTGCGGCTGCGCGCGCCGGTGGTTGAGTTTCATACCGGGCGCTATGCCCATGCGAGCGGGGAAGACCGGGTGATGGAGCTGCGCCGCCTGACCGACGCCGCCGCGCTCGCCGCCAAGAACGGGATCGAGCCGCACGCCGGGCATGGCCTGACCTTCGACAATGTCGTGCCCGTCGCCGCGATCCCGCAGCTGGCCGAGCTCAACATCGGCCATTTCCTGATCGGCGAGGCGATCTTTACCGGGCTCGAGGCGAGTGTCGCCCGGATGCGCGCGCTGATGGATGAGGCTCGGTGATCGTCGGTATCGGCTCGGATCTGTGCAACATCGAGCGCATCCAGGGGTCGCTCGACCGCTTTGGCGACCGCTTTCTCAATCGCGTTTTCACCGCGACCGAACGCGCCAAGGCGCAGCGGCGCCCCTTCACCATCGCCGGCACATTGGCCAAGCGGTTCGCCGCCAAGGAGGCCTTCTCCAAGGCAGTCGGCACCGGCTTCAAGCGCGGGGTGTTCATGAAGGACATCGGGGTCGTCAATTCCCCCTCGGGCGCGCCGACCCTTGTCCTGACCGGCGGCGCCCGCGCGCGGCTTGACGACTTGACCCCGCCGGGCCACGCCATCGACGTCCATCTGACGATGACCGACGATCACCCCTGGGCGCAGGCGTTCGTCATTCTCTACGCTCGTAAAACGGAGTTCGCATGAGCGACATCAACCCGGCCGAACCGCTCGCGCCGCCGCCCCCAACGACTCCCCCGGCGTCCCCCGAAGCGAGCCCCGCGCCGCAGAAAGAAAACGCCCTGTGGCGCGAGATCAAGGGGCTCGCCTGGGTGCTGCTCGCGGTGCTCGCCTTCCACAGCTTCGTCGCCAAGCCCTTCTACATCCCGTCCGAATCGATGATGCCCGGGCTGCTCAAGGGCGACCGGCTGGTGGTCAGCAAATATCCCTTCGGCTGGTCGTGGGTCTCGCCCAGCTTCCACATCCTGCCCCACTGGAGCGGTCGCCTGTTCGGCCATCTGCCCAAGCGCGGCGACGTCGTCATCGTCACGCCGCCGGGGCAGAGCGACGACTATATCAAGCGGGTCATCGGGCTTCCCGGCGACACCATCGAAGTGCGCGGCGGGCGGCTGATCCTCAACAATGTCCCGGTCAAGTCCGAGGTGCGCCCGCCCGAAATGCTCCCCATCGACGCCAACGCCCCGTGCGCGGTCGATCAGTTCCCCGGGAACCTCGTCGAAACGGGCAACGGCCAGCAATATTGCCGACTGCCGATCGTCCGCGAGACGCTCCCTGACGGGACGAGCTATGACACGATCGACCTTGGCCAGAGCCCCGGCGACGATTATGGCCCGGTCACCGTGCCCGCCGACCATGTCTTCCTGATGGGCGACAATCGCGACCGCAGCGCCGACAGCCGCTTCGCGCTCGGCCCGCCCGATAACGGCCTCGGCGGCCCGGTGCCGTGGGAGAATCTGGGCGGCCGAGCGGAGTTCCTGACCTTCTCGCTCGATGGTTCGTCGAGCTGGCTCAATCCGATCAGCTGGTTCGAGGCGCTCCGCCCGGGCCGCGCCGGCACCAGCCTTCGGGCGCACCGCTAGCCTTGGGCGTCGACCCCGCCCCGCCGCCGCACATTGAGCGCCCCGGCCCGGCGGAGTTTCGCGATCCCCTTGCCCGCACCGAGCTCAAGCGCGCGACGGTGTGGATCGGTGCGGCGCTGTTCGTGGTCGGCATCATTACGCTCGCCCAGCCATTGATGCTGATCGTCGGCGGGCTGGTGTTTTCGGTCATCCTCGACGGCGCGACGCGGCTGCTTGGGCGCGTGCTTCCCGTCCGCCGCGGCATCCGCCTGTTCATCGTCATCCTGGCGAGCCTGTCGTTCCTCGCCTGGGTCGGATGGTTTGCCGGAACGACGCTCGCGGCGCAGGCCGAGACGCTTCGCCAGGTGGTGACGGTGCAGGTCGACCGCCTGCTCGCCTGGGCGGTCGGGTTCGGGCTGATGCCCAAGGGCGCCTCGCTCAACCTGCCCGCCGAACTGTCGGGATCGATCGGGCGGCTGACCAGCGCGGTGCGCGATTCGGTCGGCGTCGTGACGAGCGGAATCCTCATCCTCGTGCTGGGAGGATTCATCGCCGGCGAGCCCCATTTGTATGATCGTGGCGTGGCATGGATGCTCCCTATCCGCTTCCGCGAGCGCTTCTACGCGATCACCGCGCGGATCGGCGCAACGCTTCGGCGGCTGCTCCTCGGACGGTTCATCGGGATGACCTTCGAAGGGATGTTGACCTTCGTCCTTCTGCAAGTCGGCGGAGTGCCGATGGCGGCGTTGCTCGGGCTGATCACCGGACTATTCGCCTTCGTCCCCAATGTCGGCGCGATCATCTCGGGGCTGTTGATGGTCGCGGTCGGGTTCAGCGCCGGGTCGCACCAGGGGCTGTGGGCGGTGTTCGTCTATTTTTTCGTCCACAATTTCGAGGGCTATGTCGTCGTGCCCTACGTCGCGCGGCGAACGGTCGACCTGCCCCCGGCGCTGGTCCTGGCGGCACAGCTGATCATGGGAGCGCTGTTCGGGATCCTCGGCCTGCTGCTCGCCGACCCCGTGCTCGCGGCGGTCAAGGTCACGCTCGAGGACGTCAGCCGGATTCGGGCGGACGATTCGCTAGCCAAGCCGGGTGAGCCGATCGCTTAGTGAGGCTGCGGCTGTCCGGCCTGCGCCGCCGCCATCAGCGCGGCGTCCTTGACCACCTGGACGACGTGAATGTCGAAATTGAGATCGCTATTCGGCGGGATCGGGCTGCCCGGCGGCGACGATGCGCCATAGCCGAGTTTGGCCGGAATATGGATCTTGTAGCGCCCGCCGCTCTGCATCCGCTGCAGCGCAGTCGAAAAACCGGGGACGACCTGCCCGACCAGCAACGGTGCCGGACCGCGCCCCTGAGTCGAATCGATCACTGTGCCGTTGGTCAGCCGCCCGGTATATTCGATCAGCACCCCGTCGTTGGGACCGATCAACGGGCCGGTGCCTTTGGTCACCGTCTTGACCGTGACCGCGACCATCCGTCCCGCGCCGGCTCCGGCCAGCAGGACTGCGGCGGTGACAAGCAAAACAATGCCGATGACCAGCTTGGCAACGCTGCCGCGCTTGATCGGCTGCAGGGGAACGGCGGTGACGGTCGACATGGTCGGCCCTCCTTGGCGGGTGGGCTTACTTGACGCCTTCGCGCTCGACGCGCTTGCGCTCGAGCTTGCGGGCGCGGCGGATCGCGGCGGCGCGTTCGCGGGCGCGGCGCTCCGAGGGCTTCTCGTAATGACGACGAAGCTTCATCTCGCGATAGACGCCCTCGCGCTGCAGCTTCTTCTTCAGCGCCCGCAGCGCCTGGTCGACATTATTGTCGCGAACGATGATTTGCATAAAGCTCGTCTTCACTCCGTAGCCGGCCCCTCCGATTGAGGGAGTTCCGGGCAGCATCGGCGTCATGTCCCGCCGTCTCGCGGAACATATCTGCCCATGCCAATGAACATTTGTCGCGTGAGGCAACCCCACGACGGTCGCGGGCCACTAGCAGCGCCATTGGCAAAGTTCAAGGCACCACAAGCGCTTGGCACGGGCCCGGAATCCGAATGCCGACGCAGATAATCGCGAATCGGCAAAGTTGGTAAACGATCCTTCACATACGACGAATCGAGGCTTGAGCGCGATGAACTCTGGATTTGCGTCAGCCTGCTTATCGGCGATTAAGCTTTCCCATGCTATACGCCTTGCCTCATCGGAGTGCTTGCATGTCATTGAATCGCCGTGAAATGTTGAGGCTGGGTGCAGTTGGCGCGGGCGGCATGCTGCTCTCGTCGGCGGCAAGCAGCGTCGGCCTTCCGGCACTGGTGTTCCGCACCCCCCCGCCCACTGTGGATCCCCTCTCGCCGTTCGCCCCGCGCGCCATGGCGCCCACCGGTATTAGCCCGCACCTTTTCGCCAAGGCCAAGGCTGCGCTCGATTCGCGCCCGTGGATTGCGCATCGCGATGTCATCGGCATCGTCGATTTCTCGACCGGCTCGGCCGATCCGCGCTTTCACCTCGTCGACCTGATGAGCGGCCAGATCGAAAGCCACCGCGTCGCCCACGGTCGTGGTTCGGACCCCGATCACTCGGGCTATGTCGAGCGTTTCTCGAATGACTTCGGATCCTATGCGAGCTCGAACGGCGCCTATGTCACCGGCGATACCTATGACGGCAAATATGGCACCTCGATGAAGGTCCGCGGACTCGATTATTCCAACAGCAATGCCGAGAGCCGCGCGATCGTCATCCACAACGCCTGGTATGCCGAGGACGAGGTCGCGCGCGATTTCGGCAAGCTCGGCCGCTCGGAAGGCTGCTTTGCCTTCAGCCGCGCCAGCCAGTGGCGCGTGATGAGCCGCCTCGCCAACGGCCGGATGATCTACGCCGACAAGCTCGCTTAACCCTTTTTCGCCATCCCGGGCTTGACCCGGGGCACCCCCTTTTTTTCCTCACCACCTGCCAAGGCAGGTGGGTACCGGGTCAAGCCGGAATTACGTCCTACGCCAGCGATTTGCTGACCTGCTCGAACACATCCTTCGACAGCCCCTGCTCGGCCAGAATCCGCTCCAACTCGCTCCGCATCAACGCCGCCCGCACCGGCTCGAACCGCCGCCAGCGGCCTAGCGGCGGGACCATCCGCGCCGCCGTCTGCGGATTAATCTTGTCGGCCGCCAGCACCATGTCGGCAAGGAAGCGATAGCCCGCGCCGCCCGCCGCGTGGAACGCCCACTGGTTCATCGAGAAGCTGCCAACCAGCGAGCGCAGCCGGTTGGGGTTCGTCATGCTGAAGTCCGGATGGCGCGCCAAGGCCTCAACCGCTGCCAGCGTATCGCTCCGCTGCGCCGCCGCCTGAAGCCCGAACCATTTGTCGATCACCAGCGAATCGGCGGCGAAGCGATCATAGAATGCCCCAAGCGCCTGATCCCGCTCGGGCGCATCGAGATTGACGAGGATCGCGAGCGCACCCTGGCGATCGGTCATGTTGTCGGCCGCATCGAACTGCGCCTTGGCCAGCACCGCCCCTTTCGCCGGATCCCCCGCGGCGAGCAGTCCGAGCGCGACGGTGCGCAGGCGGCGCACACCCTTTGCCGCCGGCGACAAGTCGCTCCCCGCCGCCCCGTCCCGCTGGGCGGCCGCGAGCGGGTCCGCCAGCGCAGTGCCGATCGCCCGGCGCAGCACCTCGCGTGCCGTGTGGATCGCATCGGGATCGACCAACGCCATGCGGTCGCCGATCAGCGCTTCGGACGGCAGCAACAGCGCCTCGCCCTTGAAGGCTGGGTCGAGCGCGTTCGACGCAAGCGTGCGCCGCATTGCCTCGACCACCGGCCCCGGTTCGGCAACCTCGCCCTTGGTCCCCGCAATCAGCGTGCGCAGCATCAGTTCTTGCAGCGCTTCGTAGCGCGCGAAGGGATTGGGATCATGCTCAGCGAGCGCTTCGAGGTCGCCCGGCGCGCGGGTCACGTCGAGGATCACCGGGGCGGAGAAATCGCGATTGACCGACAGCATCGGCGGTTCGTCGATGCCCGAGAAGGTCAGCGTCTCGGTAGCCGATGACATGACCAGGAGCCGCTCGGGCCCGATCTCAGCACCGCTATCCTGCCCGATCAGCGCGACCTTGAGCGGGATCGCCATCGGCTGCTTGTTCGACTGGCCCGGCGTATCCGGAATCGACTGGACGAACGACAGCGTCGCCGCCGCGTCCTCGGGCGAGTAGCGCATCTCCACCCCGACCTGCGGCGTCCCCGCCTGGCTGTACCACAAGCGGAACTGCGTCAGGTCGACCCCGCTGGCATCCTCCATCGCCGTGACGAAATCCTCGCACGTCACCGCCTGTCCGTCGTGGCGATCGAAATAGAGATCCGAGCCGGCCCGAAACTTGTCCGGCCCAAGGATGGTGCGCATCATGCCGATCAGTTCGGCGCCCTTGTTGTATACCGTCGCGGTGTAGAAATTGGTGATCTCGAGGTAGGATTCGGGGCGCACCGGGTGCGCCAGCGGGCCAGCATCCTCGGGAAATTGCACCGAGCGAAGCACTCGCACATCCTCGATCCGCTTGACCGCCGCCGAGCCCATGTCGGCCGAAAAGCCCTGGTCGCGGAAGACGGTGAAGCCTTCCTTGAGGCTCAGCTGGAACCAGTCGCGGCAGGTCACGCGGTCGCCCGACCAATTGTGGAAATATTCATGCGCGACGACCGCCGCGATGGCGTCGAAATCGGCGTCGGTCGCGCTGTCCTGATCTGCCAATATGTAGCGCGAATTGAAGATGTTGAGACCCTTGTTCTCCATCGCCCCGAAGTTGAAATCGTCGACCGCGACAATGTTGAACAGGTCAAGGTCATATTCGCGGCCATAGACCCGCTCGTCCCACGCCATCGCCGCCTTGAGCGAGGCCATCGCATGCGCAGTCTTGGCCAGGTCCGCCTCGCGAACCCAGATGGCAAGATCGACGACCCGGCCGGACATCGTCGTGAACTGGTCGCGGTTGGCGGCAAGGTCGCCGGCGACCAGCGCGAACAGATAGGAGGGCTTTGGGAACGGATCGTCCCACTGTGCCCAATGTGTTCCGTCCACACCGTCGCCGCTCGCGGTGCGGTTGCCATTGGCGAGCAGCACCGGGAAGCGCGCCTTGTCGGCGCTCATCCGCACCGTATAGCGCGACAGCACATCGGGCCGGTCGGGGTGGAAGGCGATCCGCCGAAACCCCTCGCTTTCGCATTGCGTGCAGAGCAACCCGCCCGACGCATAAAGCCCCATCAGCTTGCTGTTCGCGGCGGGCGCGAGGGTCACTTCACTTTCGATCACCGCGCGGTCGCCGGAAATTTCGACGACCAGCGACGAGCCGTCCATGACGATCGCAACCTCGGACCCGTCGACCTTGAGCCAATTCGCCGTAAGCCCGTTGCCGGCGAGGCGCAGCGAGCGGCGATGGTCGCCGTTGCGGGTGACAGTCAGGCGCGAACGAACCGTCGCCGCGAGGGGGTCGAGTGCGAAGTCGAGCGCAACTTCCGGCACCTGCCAGTCGGGCGGGGCATAGTCGCTTCGGCGCGTTTCGGAATGATCGGGAACGACGGGTGCGGTGCGAATGTCCATCGCCCTAATTAGGGATCGCCACCGGGCGAGGCAATTGCCGTTGGTCGATCTGCCAACGGCCCGGCCACCTTGCGATTGCGTCCGGCGAGCGCGAATAGCATCCCGACCAGCGCCAGAACCGCACCTGCACCGGCAAGCGGGGTCCAGATATACCCCTCGAACGCGGTCGACAGCGCCATCGCGATGATCGGAGTCAGCACGCTCGAATAGGCCGCATTGCCTGCTCCGATCCGCCGCACGACGGGGAAGTAAAGGCTGAACGCCACCACCGAAGCGACGATCGCCAGATAGCTCAGCCCGAGCCAGTAGGACGGGCGCGGATCGAACACCGGTGGCCCCGTCATGGCAAAAGCGACGACCGCGTCGATCACCGTGCCGACCGCCATCGACCAGGCGAGCAACAGCGTCATCGGATAACGCCGGACACGCTCCAGCGCCTGATAGACGTTGGCGATCGAGGCGCCGAGCAATCCCGTACCCGTGAGCAGGATGCCCAGCCCGATATGGTCCCGGACTGCCGGGCTGCGGTCCAGTTCGTGGAGGAACAGCAGGCCGATCCCGACCAGCGCGACGAGCGCGCTGGCAAGAAAACGAACCGCAGGTCGCTCGCCGAGCATCACCCAGCCGAACAGGCTGTTGGGAATCAACAGCAGCCCGAAGACGGTCGCGACGAGCCCCGAGGTAATGAACCGCTCGGCCAGATAGACGCCATTATAATTGAGGAAGAATTGCGTGAAGCCGAGCACGATCGCGGCGCGCGCCAACTGGGCGTCGAGTCGCAACTTGTGGCCCTGCATCCGCGCCATCACCGCCATCGCGACGGCGGAGATAAGGAAGCGATAGGTCACCGACCATTGCGCCGGAACCGGCCCAAGCTGGTAGGTGATGACCAGCCAGGTCGAGCTCCAGATCAGCGTGCACAGGGTGAACGGAAACACGATGTCGCGGCCGTAGTGCGCGATCGGCTCTGGCCTGCTCACAGGGCGGCGATCGCGCTCGCCAGCTTGGCGACCGCGACCATGTCCTGGTCCCAGCTGGTGACGAATCGTACTTCGCCGGGCGCCCAGTCGTAGAAATCGAACCCGGCGGCGCGAAGGGCGGCGGCCTCGGCGGGGGTCATGCGGACGAACAGCTCGTTGGCTTCAACGGCATGGACCAGGCGTTGCGCACCGGCGGCATCGGCCAGCGCCTGCGCGGCGGCATTGGCGGCGCGGGCGTTGCTCAACCAGCGGTTGTCCTCGAGCAAGGCAAGCAGCTGCGCCGCGAGGTAGCGCCCCTTGGACAGCAGGTGCCCCGATCGCTTGCGGCGACGAAGCGTCGCATCGGCAAGGTCTGGGTCGGGGTCGAACAGGATCAGCGCCTCGCTGCTCATCCCGCCATTCTTGACGAAGCCGAACGACAGCGCGTCGACCCCGGCGCGCCATGTGAGGTCGGCCGGGCTTTCCCCGGTCGCCGCGACGGCGTTGGCAAAGCGCGCGCCGTCCATGTGGAAGCCGAGCCCGCGCCGCCTGGCAACTTCGCCCAGCGCCGTGATTTCGGACGAGCGATAGACCAGCCCAAATTCGGAAGCGTTGGTGATCGACAGCGCGTGCGGCTGGATCTGCTCGATGCTGGCACGAATGCCGTCGCAGGCGGCGTCGACCGTTTCGGGCGTTAGCTTGGCACCTTCGCCATCGAGCAGCACAAGCTTGGCGCCGTGGGTGAAGAAGCCCGGCGCGCCCGCTTCATCGACCTCGATATGCGCGCTGCGGTGGCACAGGATCGAGCCCTCAGGCGGGCACAGCGCGGCCAGTGCAAGGCAGTTCGCGACGGTCCCCGTCGTCACCCACAGCGCCCGCACCGGGGTTTCGAACAGCTCGGAAAAAGCCCCGTCGAGGCGCGCACTCCAGGCATCGCCATCATAGGCGGTGTCGATCCGGTTGGCCTGAGCAAGCGCGTCAAGAACGGCGGGGTGACAGGCGGCGGCGTTGTCGGAAAAGAAGCGCATCGGCCAAGCCGATGGCGCCGCCGTATCATGGGGTCAATGACGAAAACCGGGCATTTGAATGGGACACCGATAACCGCCAACGATCGACTTCGATCAGACGAGCGAACCCGACACATTGTTGAAGGTTGAATTGAGCTTGGTGCCGATACCGCCCATCGCGGCAATCGCGGCAACCGAGATCAACGCCGCGATCAGTCCATACTCGATCGCGGTGGCGCCGCGATCATCACGCACGGGCTTGAAAAATAGGCGCATGGTCGTTTCCCCAGGATTAGTGCGAACAGCGCTAAACCGAGAGGGTTAAGGAAGCCTTATACGACCCGAAAGCATTGGTCCCGAACGGGGACCAATGGTGCTGCCGAAGGGGATCGAACCCTTGACCTCAGCCTTACCAAGTCTGTGGTCCGTCCCATCTGTGGCTTGCCGTGGCTTGCTAACTAGTGGCTAAATTGCGCCATATATGGCAATAAGCTTTGCTGTGCTTCGCGGTGGCTTGCAGTGCCGTGCTTATCCGGTTATGGCAGGACATAATGGCAACCTCCCGGGTCACTAAGCGCTCCGTCGAAGCGGTTCCGATCCCGGCAGGGGCAAAGCGCGCCTACCTATGGGATGACCAGCTCAAAGGCTTCGGCGTTATGGTCACGCCTGCCGGGTCCAGGTCTTACCTTGTTCAGTATCGCATTGGCGGACGTGGGTCGCCGACGCGCCGCTACACCATCGGCAAGCATGGCTCCCCCTGGACTGCAGACAAAGCGCGCGAGCGAGCGACCGACCTTTTGGAACAGGTCCGCAAGAAGGTGGACCCCATGGAGGCGGACAAGGTTCGCCTGGCTGAATCGGTGGTGACGAAACAAGAGGCGGTGCGGTTTGCCTTCTCCACCTACGCAGATACGTTCATCAAGCGCCATGTCGAGGCTCGGGGGCTTCGAAGTCTGGAAGATATTCGCTCGGTTTTCCGGCGGGACCTCAAGCCCTATTTCAGCACCAAGCCGATCACGGCAATTCGCCGTTCCGATGTGCAGGCCTGCCTCGATGGCATTTCCGAACGCAGCGGCTCGGCCGCCAACAAGGCGCACAAGTGGCTCCGGAAGATGCTCGGTTACGCCGTCAATCGGGGCGACCTGACATCTTCGCCTATCGAGGGGATGAGTGCCCCACACCAGGAGACTAGCCGCCAGCGCGTCCTTCGGGGGCAGGAGCTTCTGTTCGTCTGGCACGCGGCGGGCGACATGGGGGAGCCATGGACGGCATTCGTTCGCATGCTTCTCTTAACAGGGCAGCGACTCCGCGAAGTCGCCGGAATGAGGTGGGAGGAACTCGATCTCGCCAAGGCGGTGTGGGTAATTCCCGCTGCTCGAACCAAGAACAAGCGCGATCATTTCGTGCCACTGGCCCCCGCCGCAGTTTCGATTCTGAAAGGCGTTGAAGGTGAGGGGACGTTGCGCAGTGGTGTCGTCTTCTCGACGAACGGCACTGCACCGATCTCGGGCTTCTCGAAGCTCAAGCGAAGTCTTGACGTCAAGGTGCAGGAACATGTCGCGAAGGCCTCGAAGGACAGCGGTGAACTGCCGATGCCGCTTGAGCCGTGGGTTTTTCATGATCTAAGACGATCCGTTGGCACCGGCTGCCAAGCGCTCGGCTTTCCGATCGAACATACCGAAGCCGTGCTCAATCATGTGAGCGGCAAGCGCGGTGGCCTCGCGGCAATCTACCGTCCAAGCCTGTTTCCTGCAACAGCTTCTCCTGGTTCAAAAAGTGGATGAAGCGATACCAGGACGGGACCTGGCGACCCCCAGAAGCTACGTAACAGACACACCCACAGCCACGCTCAGCCACGAAGGCGGCCGTAAGTTATTGATTCCTCGCCTCCGAGGGCCACGTTGCTCACGTAGCTAGCGCTCAAGTTCGTGGCTGCGCTGCTATCCCTCCACTCCCCTCCCATCTACATTCGGACCGATCCCCGTCCTTCACGATCTTTGACGGCGGTGAGCGATTCCACTGCTTCGGCTGTGGCGCAACGGGCGACGTGCTCGATTACCTGCAGCGGCTTCACGGCGTCGGCCTGAAGGAAGCGGCTGCGATGCTCGATGGCGGACAGGTGCCGATGGTGGTGCATCGTCAGCTTCCACCCGAGCCCGATCGCGACACGACGGCGGACGCGGTAACGATCTGGCGCAATGCGGTTGCGGTCGCTGGGACGCCCGCTGAGGCCTATCTGCGCGGTCGCGGGCTGCACCTGCCAATCCCGGCGTCGATCCGCTTCGCACGGCTGCGTTACGGCACGCGCGGCAACCTTCACCCGGTCCTCGTCGCCCTGCTCGCCAGTGCCGAGAACAAGGCGGTCGGTGTGCAGCGAACCTACCTCAAGCCTGACGGCTCAGGAACCGAGCCGCGATTGCCGATGCTCTTGGCGGCGTAGGCGACGCGCCGGTCCAGCCGCTCGACGCCGTAGTCTCCTTCCCGGAACCAACGCTGGAAGGCCTGCACAAGTACCTCGCCATCGGCCAGCCCTCGATGGGATTGTTTTCGGATGAAGGTGGCATGTTCGTCGGCGGCGTCGGTATGTCGAAGGAGAATGTCCTGAAGTCGGCGGCAGGGTTCTCGCACCTGTGGGACGGCGCACCGGTGAAGCGACTTCGTTCGCTTGATGGCGCAACTGTTCTCTTTGGGCGGCGCGTATCGCTCCACCTGATGTTGCAGCCTGAGGCTGCCGCTCGATGGTTGGCCGTTGCTGGCGCAGTGCGACTTGCCGACGAGGGATGGGCCGCGAAGGCACTGGCGCTCGGCTGGGACGAGTTGGAGTTGTTCGGCGCGGTTCCCGATGCCGATGGCGATCCCGCTGGCGACGGGCTGGCTGTATGGCTCAACGGGCGCGAGCTGCTTGCAATGACTGCCGACTACGCGGTCGCCGCCCAACCTGGTGGCTGGGCATATTTCAACCGGCGGCAATCCAGCGGCGCGGTCCTGCTGTGGGCCTTGGGTCGTGGACGATGACGACGAGATCGACCGACTCCTCGCCGGGTATGACCTGCCGCGAGTGGAAGAACATGGCGAAGATGATGCGCTTCCTGCGCGCCTCGATGAACGGGAGAGGATGGAATGACTAAAGCCAAAGCGAAGAAGTCGGTCGTTGTGGCTCCGAAGCCGCCGGGCCGGTTGATCGACAAGGTGGCAATCGAAAATGGCGGACTTTCAATCGAGGGCGGGCAAGCGGCCAAGGATGCCGTGGATAGGGCATTGGCGACATCTTCGCCCGACTTCATATCATATGGCCTTTCGCAGCTTGCAAACATTTTGAAGACTGACGGGAGCATCGATCTCACCGTTGAGATGAATGCAGCAGTCGCGATGCTCCATCCGCGCCGATGATCCGCGAGTCCATGACAGCCATGCGGGGCTGGCCAAACGCTACGGGCGGGCGTCGCGGGCGCTGATCGCGAAACTCGACGCCAAGGCAGAGGGTGACTGATCAAGCGCACGCTGAGCACATAAGAAAGCCCGGCCATCTCTGACCGGGCTCCATATCGCTCTGTACGTATTGGCCCGGCATCAAGCGCGCGTCAGTGGAAACCGCCAGTGCCATGGTCCTCATGTGCCGTGCAGTAATCCTCTTCCGGATCGCAGCCGAGCGGGTCGTCCTCAATGCCGGTATCGCAGTCGCTCACCGGGCATCCGGGGCCGGTGTAGCCCGAGGCGTACCACGACAGCACGAACGCATCTTCCGTGTCGTTTTCCTCACCGTCGGCGTCACCGTCGATCTGGTCCAATCGCTCGATCATGCGGGAGACGAGCCGGGACAGTACCGGCCTCGGCAGGCTGGGCAGCATTGCTAGGGCCGCATTGATCGAGGCTGGCTGGTGATGAGAAGTCGCCATCACATCGTCTCCTTCGCCAATTGGGCGCGCACTTGAAGGAAGTCATTCTGTTCACCGAAGGTTCTGCCGACCACCTTTTCGAAAAGGGCTTGGACCTCCAGCGCAAATGGATCTTCCACCGCGACGCCAGTCTTGATCACTCCCATTGCACGCATGCTGTCGCCGGCATTGGCGGCGTCGATGACATTGCGAACGAAGCTTACCATCGGGCTCGGGGGCATCGCGTAAAGTTCGAGCAACTTCCGCCTTGCATCCCGGATGGACGGAAACTCATAATTGAATTGGCGGCGCTGGCTCTCGCGCAACCGCAGGCGCGCTGCCCGTCCTGCCTTGTTGTGGGGCTGCTGAACCTGACGGCGCTGGGCGGTCGGCAGGCGGACAACCTTCTTACCAACCGTGGCGGCAAGGTCGAAGCCAAGCGCAGTAGTCCCTCCACTGGGGTTTGAGTGGGCCATCATGCGTACCCCCGCGTCGGTTCATCGATCGTAGGGGTGAACTTCCGCTCATCGACTGCGGTTGATGCGAGGATGTCGAAGATCGCATCCCTGTCTTCCTTGTCCATGCGTCGGATAAGGGCGTCGAGCAGTTTGAGTGAGCCGAGCCATTCATCCTCATTCTGAAATTGTTCGTGAGGCTCGGTCCTTGGGATCTGGGGAATAGCCTCCTCCCACGCGCAGCACGGCTTGCCGATTCCACGGCTGCCCCTGCTATCGATGCAGAACCAGCCGCCAAGGCGTTGGAACGTCATGGCGATAAAGATCGCGCCGCTGCCAAGAGGTGGTAACTCGTTGGGCCGCTCGTCGGCACCGAAGACAGATGAGAGGTTCATCGTGCCACCTCCGCGCTCGGGGCGCTGATGAGGGCGGCCATGATCGGAACGGTGCCGATGAGGGCGGCGGCGAGGATCGCAAGTAGCGCGCTGGGCGCGCGGGTGGTAGGTGTGGTGGTAGCCATAAGACCGAACTCCTTGGGTTCCGGTTGAGGTTAGAGCCGGGGGGAAGGTCGAAACTTCCCTTCGGCTCGCTATTGTGATAACCCTAAATCATCATGGCGTCAATTAGCGATAACACAAATAAACTTGGCCGACCCGTGACCACTGGCCGTGGCGATCTGGTTGGCGTCCGTATCTTGCCTAATTTGATGGCTGATCTGGACGCTTGGATCGCGCAACAGCCCGAGCCGCACCCGTCGCGCCCCGAGGCCATTCGTCGGCTCATGGCGGTG
>JBDSGJ010000002.1:0-49111 GCA_039919075.1 Sphingomicrobium sp. | reverse complement strand
TCAGCGCGATCGCCCAGCATCTCGGCGTCGATGAAGCCACGGTCGAGCGTGGAGCCGGAGCGCTGCTCCCCCATGTCCAGAACGGCATCGAGACTCAGGGCCTTCCCGGGATCGACGCGGCTGAAGTCGCACCGGCGGCAGCGCCAGAAGAAAGCGGTGGCATTCTTGGCGGCCTCCTTGGCGGTGCCGGTGGCGGGCTTGGCGGCATGCTCGGCGGGTTGATGGGCGGCGCCGGTGCGGGCGGCATCTTGGGCAGCCTCGGCGGCGGCATGGGCAATCAGGTGCTCGGCCAGATCTTCGGCTCCAAGGACGCCAGCCGCGATGTCGCGACCCAGGCCTCGCAGACCAGCGGGGTCGATTCTTCAGTTCTCAGGAAGCTCCTGCCGATCGTCGCGGGCGCAGTCGCGATGCACTATATCACCCACCGTGGCGGAGCAGCCGCTCAGACCAGCGATGGCAGCGCCGACCAGGGCGGCGGCGGAATTCTCGGCTCGATCCTTAGTGGTCTGACCGGGCGCTAGGCTTTTTCACCCGGCACAGGGTCGACGATCAGGCAATTGCCCTCGACCGCACGAATCACGACCTGGTCACCTACAGCCGACGAAGCGCCCCGAGCGCTCCATTCGCTGTCGCCCAGCCTTACCCGTCCGCCCTCGACCCCGATCGCCTGCACGACCGTCACCACGCGCCCCGTCAGCTGCGCGGTGCGGTCGTTGAGCTTGGGCGAATGGCCGCCCCGGGGCCGCGCATAAAAGCGCCGCCCGGCAAGCACTGCGACCGCCGTGTATAGCGCGAACAGGATCAGCTGCGCTTCGACCCCAAGCCCGAACAGCAAGGCGAATAGCCCGGTCGCGATTGCCGCCACGCCGAAGAAGATCAGGAAGAACCCGGGCGCGATGACTTCGGCGATGAGCAGCAGCACGCCCCCGATCGCCCACCACCAGCCGGGTTCGACCGCGCCCATCATCCGCGCGGAATCTGCACCGTCGGAACGCTCGGCGCCGGCCTCGGCTTGGGCGCCTCGGGGGCGGCCGTCGCGCCCATCTCGCGAAACGCCTCCTTCGCCAGCTCGCCGATCCCTCCAAGCGTCCCCATCAGTTGAGTCGCCTCGACCGGGAACAGAATCGTCTTGGCGTTGGGCGACGTCGCGAACAGCCCGATCGCCTCGACATATTTCTGCGCGATGAAGTAATTGATCGCCTGGGTCGACCCGCCCTCGATCGCGTCCGACACCGACTTGGTCGCATGGGCCTCGGCCTCGGCCGCGCGCTCGCGCCCTTCGGCGTCACGGAACGCCGCTTCCTTGCGCCCCTCGGCCTCGAGGATCTGCGCCTGCTTCAGCCCTTCCGCACGGTTGATCTCATTCTGCCGCGCGGCTTCGGATTCGAGGATCGTCGCGCGCTTCTCCCGCTCGGCCTTCATCTGCCGGGTCATCGCATTGACGATGTCGGCCGGCGGACGAATATCCTTCAACTCGACCCGCGTGATCTTGATCCCCCAGCTCTCGGTCGCATTGTCGACCACCGCCAGCAGCCGCCCGTTGATCTCGTCGCGCTTGGACAGCAGTTCGTCGAGGTCCATCGATCCCATCACGGTGCGCAAATTGGTCGTCGCCAGCTGGAGGATGGCGAGATACATGTCGCTCACTTCATAGGCTGCCTTGGCCGCATCGAGCACCTGGAAGAAGACGACCCCGTCGACCGCGACCATCGCATTGTCCTTGGTGATGATCTCCTGGCCCGGGATGTCGAGCACCTGCTCCATCACATTGACCTTGCGCCCGACGCGATAGAAGAAGGCCGGGTAGAAGTTGAACCCGGGATGCGCGATGGCGATGAACCGGCCGAAATGCTCGATCGTGTAATGATAGCCCTGGTGGACGACCTTGATGCTCGACATCACGAAGAAGATGACGAGCACGGCAAGGACAGTCAGGAAAATGGTCAGCATGGTGTCTCCCCTAAGCGCTCATGATGCGACGGGCAGAGGCGTAGCGGAAGGGAAATCGGCATGACGCACAATCTATTCGACCAGCGGGCACTGCTGTTTCTGCCGGCGTCCAATCCACGCGCCATCGCCAAGGCGCGCGCAAGCCGTGCAGACCTCGTGATCCTCGACCTCGAAGACGCAGTAAAACCCGAGGACAAGGACTTCGCGCGGATCGCAGCGGTCGACGCCCTGGCCGAGCTCTGGCCAATGGCGGTCGCAATCCGCATTAATGCCCATGGAACGCAGTGGTGGGCCGATGACGTCGCCGCACTGGCACGCAGTAACGCCAACTATGCCGTCGCTCCGATGGTCGAGAGTCCCGCCGCCGTGAACGCCGTCCGTGAAAACAGCGCCAAGCCGGTCATCGCGATGATCGAAAGTGCGGCGGGGGTGCTCGCCGCCCCGGCGATCGCGCGCGACGCCGCAGGTTTGTTCATGGGCGTCAATGACTTGGCCGCCGACCTTCGCCTTCCGCCGGAGGCGGGAAGGGGCCCACTGACGTTCGCCCTCCAGTCAGTGATCCTCGCCGCGCGTGCGGCGGGCAAGCCCGTGTTTGACGGCGTCTTCAACCGGCTCGACGACGGGCAAGGTTTCGCGGCGGAATGCGCCGCCGCGCGCGCCATGGGGTTCGACGGCAAGACCCTCATCCACCCCAGCCAGATCGACCCCTGCCTCGCCGCCTTCGCTCCGACCGACGCCGAAATCGCCCGCGCAGAGCGGCTGATCGCAGCGGCCTCGGGCGGCGCCGAGCGCTTTGAAGGGGCGATGGTCGAAACGATGCACGTCGATGCGGCGCGGCGAATGATCGAGCGCGCTCGTCGCTAGACTTGGCGAATCACTCCCCACCTGCCAAAGGCCCGCATGGCCGCTTTCTCCTTTCCCGACATTCCCCTCGGGCTGACCTTCGACGATGTCCTGCTCCAGCCGCTTGCCTCGAGCGTGCTCCCCAGCATGGCCAGCACCACCACCTTCCTGACCCGTGAAATCCCGCTCGCCATCCCGCTCGTTTCGGCGGCGATGGATACGGTGACCGAGACGGACATGGCGATCGCGCTGGCGCAGCTGGGCGGGATTGGCGTGCTCCACCGTAACCTCGATATCGAGATTCAGGCCGCCGCGGTGCGCGCGGTGAAAAGGTTCGAGAGCGGGATGGTGGTCAATCCGATCACCATGACCCCCGATCAGACGCTGGCCGACGCGCTCGCGCTGATGAAGGCCAATCGCATCTCGGGCATCCCCGTGGTCGAGAAATCGGGCAAGCTGGTCGGCATCATCACCAACCGCGACGTCCGCTTCGCCGAAAACCCGCTGCAGCCGGTCAGCGAGCTAATGACCAAGGATAATCTTGCGACGGTCCCGCTCGGCACCGGGCAGGAGGCCGCGCGCCGGATCCTCCACCAGCGCCGGATCGAGAAATTACTCGTCGTCGACGCGGCCAACCACTGCGTCGGGCTGATCACCGTCAAGGACATTGAAAAAGCCGTCGCCTCGCCCAACGCGACCAAGGACGGCGAAGGCCGGTTGCGCGTCGCCGCCGCGACCACGGTCGGCGATTCAGGCTTTGCCCGCTCGGAGTCGCTGATCGACGCGGGCTGCGACTGCATCGTCATCGACACCGCCCACGGCCATAATATCGACGTCGCGCGCGCGGTCGAGCGGGTCAAGAAACTCTCCAACAACGCCCAGGTCATCGCCGGCAACGTCGCCACCGCCGATGCTGCCAAGGCGCTCGCCGACGCAGGTGCGGATGCGATCAAGGTCGGCATCGGTCCGGGCTCGATCTGCACCACGCGGATCGTCGCCGGGGTTGGCGTGCCGCAACTGACCGCAATCATGAACGCCGCGTCCGCCGCTGCGAAAATGGGCGTGCCCGTCATCGCCGACGGCGGCATTCGCACCTCTGGTGATATTGCCAAGGCGCTTGCCGCCGGGGCCTCCACCGCCATGATCGGCTCGCTGCTTGCCGGCACGGTGGAAGCACCGGGCGAAACCTTCCTCTACCAGGGGCGCGCCTACAAGGCGTATCGAGGGATGGGCAGCGTCGGGGCAATGGCGCGCGGTTCGGCCGACCGCTATTTCCAGCAGGACATCAAGGACCAGTTGAAGCTCGTCCCCGAAGGCATCGAGGGCCAGGTCGCGGTCAAGGGTCCGGTGCGCGACATCGTCCACCAGCTCGTCGGCGGATTGAAGGCCGCGATGGGCTACACCGGCTCGGAAACGATAACCGACCTGCAAGCCCGTGCGCAATTCGTCCGCATCACCAATGCCGGCCTCAGCGAAAGCCACGTCCACGACGTCGCTATAACCCGTGAGGCGCCCAATTATCCGACACGGTGAATCAGCCTCGCCCGGCCGGAGGGGGAGGGGCGGGCAGCTGCGATTTTCCTGTCCTACAGTGGCCCTGTTCGCGCATGGACTTGGCGATGAACTTACGAATCACATTTGCTGCGAACGGCACCGATCATTGTCGCGCTGAAGCGCAGGGTCGTAGAATGCGCCAAACTGTCCACCCTGTCCAAACGCTGGACACCGCCAACACTTTCGACAGCATGCGCACGACAACGCTCCGCACCGTCAACGCTGTCCAAACGTGGCCATCGGTCGCGGTCCGATGACCCCGTCGGCACGCGTCCAGGCGGGCATCGAGATCCTCGACGAGGTCATGATCTCGGCGCGCGACGACGGCCCCCCCGCCGACGCAATTGTGGCGGCTTATTTCAAGACCCGCCGCTACGCCGGATCGAAAGATCGCCGCGCGGTTCGCGAGCTCGTCTATCGCGCCATCCGCCGCTCGGGCGAGATCCCCGACTGCGGGCGATCGGCGATGCTCGGGCTCTCGGCCGACGATCGCGAAATACTCGAGAACTTCACCGGCCCTCCACACGGGCCCGAACCGGTGGTCAAGGGCGAGAAACGCACCCCCGCAAGCCTCATCCGGCCATGGATCGAAGCCGAACTCTCGCCGCTCGTCATCCGCAGCGAATGGCCCGCGCTCGTCCAGCGCGCCCCGCTCGACATTCGCGTCAACAGCGCACGGACGACTCGCGACGTGATCAGCGACGCCTTCCCCGGCGCCAAACCGACGCCGCTATCTCCCTGGGGCCTGCGCCTGCCGCCCGATACCCGCGTCGACCAGAGCGGCGAGCTCGCGCAGGGCCTGATCGAAGTGCAGGACGAGGGCAGCCAGCTCATCGCGCTCGCCTGCGCGCCCAAGCCGGGAATGCGGATCATCGATCTGTGCGCCGGGGCTGGGGGCAAAGCGCTCGCGCTCGCCGCCGCGACCGGCAATGGCGCCGAAATCATCGCCTGCGACACCAATCGCCCGCGCCTCTCCAAGCTGCCACAGCGCGCCGATCGTGCCGGCGCGACCATCGCCACGCGGCTGCTCGACGCACCGCGCGAGGCGGAGGCGCTGGTCGCCCTTCACGCCAGCGCCGACATCGTCCTTGTCGATGCGCCTTGTTCGGGCAGCGGGACGTGGCGTCGCAGCCCCGAGGGCCGATGGCGCCTGACCCCCGAGCGGCTCGCTCGAGTCTGCGCACTCCAGGCGCGCGTGCTCGATCTCGCCGCGCCGTTGGTCAAACCCGGCGGAGCGCTCGTCTACGCGGTCTGCTCGCTGTTCGGCCGTGAGGGCGCCGACCAGATCGGGACCTTCTTAGGCCGCCATTCAGGTTGGACGGTGCAGGACGCTTTTGAAGGCATCGGGCGATCGTTCGGGCGCGCCGACGGGCCGGGGCTGTTGTTGACCCCCGGGCACGACGGCACCGATGGATTTTTCATCGCGCGGCTGCGGCGTTCATGATAGTGCGCGGGGGACTGGATGGAGAGGTTGATGGCTAAGGCGTTGTTCCTACTGGCACTGGCCCTAAGCAGTGCGGCCGCGGCACCCGTCATCGCGCAAAAGCCCGACGATCAAATCGCGCCGGTGTCGGTCCAGTTCCAGCAGCGCGGCGAAGCGGCGATGCTGTCGGGCAATCTGACCGGTGCCGCCGATGTGCTCGAAACCGCGCTTGCGGTCGATCCGCGCAATCGCGCCGCGTTCATCGATCTTGCGCGCGTGTCGACCCGGCAGAAATTGTTCGGCAAGGCGATCCGCTTCACCAACAAAGCGCTCGCGCTTGAGCCCAACGACCGCGACGCGCTTGCCGTCCAGGGCGTGGCGATGGTCGAGCTTGGCGCCACACCGCGCGCTCAACAGAACCTTGCCAAGCTCCAGACATTATGTGGCAAGACTTGCCCACAAGTGTCTGAACTTGGTGCCGCAATTACTCGCGGCCCGAGCCCGGTTCCGGTCAAGTCGACGTCGGCGGCCAGTCCGAAGAAGAACTGAGCCGTTTCGCAACGGCGACGAACTCGCCGACCGACAGCATTTCCGCGCGCCGTGAACTGTCGATGTCGAGCGCGGCCAGCGCGTCGAGGGCGCCGAGCATCCCCTTGAGGCTCTGCCGGAGCATCTTGCGCCGCTGACCGAACGCCGCTGCGGTCAACCGCTCGAGCACCGCATGGTCGACCCCCGGCGGCGCCTCGGCGGGGACGATATGGACCACCGCCGAGGCGACCTTGGGTGGGGGCGTGAAGGCCGATCGGTGAACCGGAAGCGCGATCCGCGGCGTCGCCCGCCACTGGCAGGCGACCGCGAGGCGGCCATAATGTTCGCTGCCCGCTGCCGCGACGATCCGCTCGGCGACCTCACGCTGAAACATCAGCGTCAGCGACCCCCACCACGGCGGCCACGGCCCGGCGAGCCAGCGCAGCAGCAGCGCGGTGCCGACATTGTAGGGCAGGTTGGCGACGATATGCGCGCCCTTTGCAACTTCGGCACGTTCGTCAATCTCGAGCGCATCGCCCTCGATCAGGCGCAGTCGGCCGGGGAAGGCGGCCTCCAGTTCGGCCAAGGCGGGCAGGCACCGCCGATCGCGTTCGACCGCAATCACCTTCGCCCCCGAATCGAGCAGCGCGTGGGTCAGGCCGCCCGGACCGGGGCCGACTTCGTAAACTGTCTGCCCAGCGAGATCGCCGGGGATCGCGGCGATCCGCGCGAGCAAATGCCGATCGAGGATGAAATTCTGTCCAAGCGCCTTGCTCGCCGACAAGCCGTGACGGGCGATAACCGCTTTGAGTGGCTCGATCTTGAGCGGCTCGTCGCTCAAGCGCTGCAGCGCTTCGCGGCGGCACTCGCCGCGAGGCGCAGCGCGGCCGCCATCGCCCGCGGATCGGCCCGGTCCTGCCCGGCAATATCGAAGGCAGTGCCATGGTCGGGTGCGGTCCGTACGATCGGGAGGCCGAGCGTGATGTTCACACCCTCCTCGAAATGCAATGTTTTCAGCGGGATCAACCCCTGATCATGATACATGCACAAAGCTGCGTCATAGATCGCGCGAGCCGAAGCATGAAACATTGCATCAGGCGAGTGGGGGCCGGTGACGTTCCACCCCTCGACGCGCAATGCTGCCACCGCAGGCTCGATCAACTCGATCTCCTCTCGCCCAAGCGCGCCGCCCTCGCCGGCATGGGGATTGAGCCCGGCGACTGCGAGGCGTGGTTCAGCGATCCCGAAATTGCGCTGGAGTCCGCGTAATGCGGCGCGCCCGCGGGCCTCGATCAAGCCGGTCGACAACGCGCCCGCGACCTGCGCCAGCGGCAGGTGCGTCGTCACCAGCACCGTGCGCAAACTCGGCCCGGCGAGCATCATCGCGACGTTGCTTGCCGAAACGCCACAGCGCTCCGCGACGAATTCTGTCTGGCCGGGGTGCGTGAAGCCGATCGCGTAGAGCGCCTCCTTGCTGACCGGACCGGTCACCACCCCGCTTGCCGTCCCCGATCGTGCAAGCCCGACCGCAAGCTCAAGCGCATCGAGTGCCGAATGGGCGCCGGCGACGCTCGGCATTCCACATCGGATCTCGCCGCTCCCGGCAATCATCAGCAACGGCAGCCCGACATCGAATGCGTTGTCGGCTTCACGCGGATCGTCGATCACCGCGATCGGCCCATCCCACACCGCGCCGATCGCGCGCGGATCACCGATCGCGACAAACGGCGGAAGGCCGAATGCCGAGCGGTGATCCCAGCATTTGGCGATGATCTCCGGCCCGATCCCGGCAGGATCGCCAAGCGAGACCGCCAACGGCGCCGTCGAGGGGGATGCCACCGGCGAGCCGACCCCTAGCGGAAGTCGATGATCGCGTCGCGCCGCAGGTCGCGCAGGTAACGGCGCGCCCGAAGATTGGTCCGCTCCTCGTTGAGCTGGCTGTAAACCTGGTCATAGGTCGGCGCGGTCGGATCAACCTCGTCGCGGCCACAGATGACGAGCGTGCGAACACCCTCCTCGACCGAGCCGAACGGGCGGGTTGCCTGGCCGACCTGCATCGGCAGCATCATCTCCTGCAGCGCCGGGGGAAGGTCGCGCAGCTTGACCCCGTCCGACTGCACAACTTCGCCCTTGAAGTCGGCAGCAAGCTTGTCGACGCCGCCACAGCCGCCGACACTGGTCACTGCCGCAGCGAACCTCTGGACGATCGGCTCGGCGGCGGTGCGTGCCATTCCCTTGGGGAAGGCGACCGACACCTGCTTGAGGTTAAGCACCGCGTTGCGCGGGTCGGCGGTGAGAATCTTGCGCGTGTCTTGAAGCGCGACGATCGATATGCCGCCGGGGACGGTGATCGGATCGGACACGCTGCCGGGGTTCATCCGGCGGACCGCGGCGGCAAGCGGCTCGGGCAATTGTTCGGGCCGCACCCAGCCAAGATCCCCGCCCACTGCTGAGGTCGAGGCTTCGCTATATTGACGGGCGTAGCCGACAAATGATCCGCCCTTCTTGAGTGCCTCCAATATCTTGGCGGCATTGGCCTGAGTCTGCGCCTCGTTAGCCGGAGTAGAAGACAGGAAGATTTCGCCGACGCGGTATTCCTCGGTGCCCTTCGATGCATTCATCCTGGCGATGACGGACCTGACCTCGTCCTCGCCGACGCTGGTACTATTCTCGATCTTCGCGCGCTGCAGCCGGGTCCATGCGGTCTCGCCTTCAATCTGACGGCGGATCGAGCGAATCGAGGAGCCATTGGCCTTGAGATAGGCGGCCATCTGCTCGGGCGTCTGTTTGACGTTGCCCGCGACCCGCTCCACGGTCTTGTCGATATCGGCCGACGAGACCTTGATGTCCTCGCCCTTCGCTGCCTGTATCTCGAGCGTCTCGTCGATAAGATTGCGCAGAACCTGTTGGCGCAGGGTCAGCATCTGGTCGGCGGGGATTTTGCCGCCATTGGCGATCGCCAGCAGCGCGAGGCGCTGATCGATGTCGGTCTGGGTAATCACTTCGCCATTGATGATCGCGGTCGCTCGGACCTCGGTCGGAAGGGTCGTTCCGAACAACTCCGGATTGGAGGGCAGGCGGAGACCGGTCACGGTGTTGATCGGCTGAACCTGCTGCGCGGCGCTGTCGCTAGTCGCATCTTGCGCAAGCGCAGCCCCCGTCAGCGCAACCGCCGCGCCCGCCAGAAGCTTCGCTGTCCAGCCCATATTCTTGCCTGATACCACGCTGTAATCTTCCTTGTACTCAGTCGAATAGGGTGACGCCCTGACGCTCGTCCGCTGAACCCAGGCTTAGCGGCCGAGGTTCTTGAGGGCGAAATGCAGCGCGAACGTGCTACCCTTGCGGAATGTCCCGATGCGCTCATAGTCGCGCCGCCACTGGACGCCAAATGTCAGGCAGTCATCATCATAATCAATTCCCAGCCGGTGGCGCACCTGCTCAAAGCCGCTCGCTAGCGAAAGCGGATCCTCGCTACTGTTGGTGAGGTCGATGACGGTCGCCCCGAACAGCGCCCAATGGCGCCTGAACTTGAGCCGTCCGGCGAGCCGCAGCTCCTCCTTGTCGCGCAGATCCTCGATTGCCGGATCGATGTTGCGATTGAGCCGTAGGTAGCCGAGCTGGAGATAGGTTTCGTCGCTGCCGACGGTCAGGTCGAGCTCGTTTCGCCTCACCGCGAAATTACTCTTGTCGATGCGGAAGCGGTGCGAGATATCGATCAGCCGGCCATAACGAAGCCGCGTCCGCCCGACGATGTCGGAAAAGCGATCGGTCAGCCCGGTGCCTTTGGGGAACAGTGTCGGACTACGCGTCAAACGATAGCTTTGTCCGATCACCGTGTTGAGCGAAAAGCGCGGGCGCTCAAGCGTATACTCGACCCCATAAGCGACCCGGGAACCGTCCTCCCACCGATCGTAACCCGAGAAGCGATTGATCGCGAACAGGTTTGTATCGTCAAGGTCGATCGAGCGGCTATCCTCGTTGGGAATGACGAGGTTCGGGGTCGGCGGGGTCAGCACGACCTGGAACCGCGGCACGATCATCTGCGTGCCGCCGAATGCCGCCCCGATCAACGGCCAGCGAACATCGGCGGCAAGCGCCGCGATCCCGCGCGCGTGCCAGCCGTCCGTACCGCGATAATAGACGACGCTGGTCGCGGCCGAATCGTCGCTATGGTAGACATCGCCGCGTGCCAGCCCGGTGAGCGTCAGCTGCTGGCCCCAGCGGGTCAGGCGGCGCATGTCCCACCGCGCTTGAACGAACGCGCGCTGGGTATCCTGCCCTTCCTTGCGCGTGATCGCCAGGCTGTTGGCCTGGAGCTCGACCCGACCGCCCAGAAGGAGATTCTTCAGCCGGATGCGCGCGTCGATCGCGGGCAGCGCGATCGGAATTACCCGCTGGCGGTCATCCACGCGCAACCCCTGGAACGCCCAGCCGGCGATCGAGACATAGGAGTTTCGATCGATCCGCTCGAGGTCGAGGAAGTTGCGCAACCGATCGTCGTTGGCCACGTCATAGCGCTTGGTGACCGTCTTGTCCGAGGCGAAGCGAAGCGACCCGGTAAGACTCCAGTAAGGATCGAACTGGAACCGGCCATTGCCTTCGAAATAGCCGCGGAAGGCGTTGTGCCCGGCGGGCTGCAGGCTGTCCGGGCTATCGACCCGGCCGTAAGTGGCGAAACCGCCGACCTGAAAGGCGCCGAGCTGGGTCAACTGGCGATAGCGCGCGCCAAGTGCGGGCGCATTGCCCGAATAAATGTGCGGCGTCAGCGTTGCGTCGCGATTCGGTGCGAGCTGCAGGTGATAGGGGACCGCGATCTCGAGCCCGTTCGAGTGCGAATAGGACAAGTCGGGAATTAGGATCCCCGTTTGCCCACCGCTGCCGGTGCTTACACCGAACACCGGCAGCAACGGCAGGCTGATCCCCAAAATGTTGATTCGACCGCCGGTGAACTTGATATGCCTGCCGTCGGGCGAGCGGGTGATCCGCGCGGCGGTGATCGTCCAGCCAGGCTTCCTGGCCTTGCCGCAGTCGGAGGTTACTGCGCAGCCCGTGTAAATGGCGTTCTCGAGCACGGTCGCGCCGCCGACTCGCTCGCCGCGTTGGGCCGCGATTCGCCCGCCGGTGTCGAGCACGAGCAGCAGATTGTCGATCGTTCCGTCTCTGAGGGTATCGGTCAGGTCGACCTTGTCGCCGACGAGCTTGTTGCCCTGCGGATCGATCACCACGACATTGCCCACGGCCTGAACCTTGCCGGTGGTGCGGTCCCAGGTGACGCGGTCGGCGGCGAGGTAATTGCCGTCGCGCGCCAGCCGCACCTGACCCGTCGCGGTGACGAGTTCGCTATCATTGTCATAGGCGAGACTGTCGGCGGCGAAGTCGATCGTTGCGGGCTGCTCGTCAGCTGCTGCGGGCGTGACAGAGGGCACGTCTTGCGCGCCAGCGGCGCCGGGCAGGGCCAGCAGCAGCGGCAGCGCCGTCCAACAAAACTTCGATGCGCGCAACGCTGGCTCGTCCGATGAGGGTTCGCCTTGCCCTATTGCACCTCGCCTGCGAGGCGGCAACCGCCACTCGCCCAAGCGCAGTTCGACGAACGGCTTTGCCTAAGTCCTTGCGGCGTCTTAAAGGCTCGGCGACTTCCCTGTCCATCCTTAGAGGTGTCCATGCAAATCCGTTTCGCCCCGACCCGCCCTACCGGCGACTACGCGCTCGTCGTTCCTGCCGCCGCGAGCGAGCGGCCCGCGCTTACCGGGCTGGGCGACACGATCGACGCAGCACTCCGCCGCCAGCGGTTCGAGGGCGAGGCCGGTGGCGTGGCGGAAACTTTTCTGGGAGACGACAATGGCCGACGCTTGCTGATCATCGGGGTCGGCGCGAACGCCAAGCCTACTGACGCCGCCGAGAAGCTTGGCGGGACGCTCACCGCGCGCCTGCTGACATCGGGCGAGACCAATGCGGTGCTCGACCTCAGCGGGCTCAACTTCGACGCCGATTCGGCAGCCCGCGTCGCACTTGCCGCCGAGCTTCGCTCTTGGCGCCACGACCGCTATCGCACCAAGTTGAAGGACAAGCAGAAGCCGACGCTGCAGTCGCTGACCATCGTCGGCGCGCCCGCCGAGGCCGAAGCACGTTGGACGACCCGCTATGCCCCGCTCGCCAAGGGGGTCGCCCTGACTCGCGAACTGGTCGCCGAGCCCGCTAACATCATCTACCCGGAAAGCTTCGTCACTCGTTGCCGCGAGGCGATGACGGGGCTGGGCGTCGAGTTCGAGGTCCTCGGCGAGAAGCAGATGGAAGCACTCGGAATGGGCGCTTTGCTTGGCGTCTCGCAGGGCTCGGTGCGCGAGGCGCAACTGCTCGTCCTGCGCTGGAACGGCGGCGACGTCGGCGCGACCCCGACCTGCTTCGTCGGCAAGGGCGTGACCTTCGACACCGGCGGCATCTCGATCAAGCCGGCCGCGGGAATGGAAGGGATGAAGTGGGACATGGGCGGCGCCGGCGCCGTCGCTGGCGCGATGATGGCCCTCGCCGGGCGCAAGGCGAAGGCAAACGTCGTCGGCATCTGCGGGCTGGTCGAGAACATGCCCGACGGCAATGCCCAGCGCCCCGGTGACGTCGTGACGTCGATGAACGGGCAGACGATCGAGGTCATCAACACCGACGCCGAGGGGCGGCTGGTGCTGTGCGATGCGCTGACCTGGGCGCAGGCCAATGTGAAGCCGACCACGATCATCGACCTCGCCACGCTGACCGGGGCGATGGTCGTTGCTCTTGGCCATGAAATGGGCGGTATGTTCGCCAACGATGATTTGCTGGCGCAGTCACTCAAGGATGCGGGCAGGGCATCGGGTGACAAATTATGGCGCCTTCCGCTTGGTGAGGCGTACGACCGGCTGATCGATTCGCCCATCGCCGACATTAAGAACGTTGGCCCGCGCGAAGCCGGCTCGATCACCGCTGCCCAATTCCTCCAGCGATTCATCGACGAGGGCGTCAAATGGGCCCACCTCGACATCGCGGGGATGGCGTGGAGCGACAAGCCGAGCAGCACTTATGACAAGGGCGCGACCGGGTTCGGCGTGCGTCTGCTCGACCAATATATTGCGGAGGTGTGTGAGTAGGTGGGTCACGGAGCAGGATAGTTGAAAGTCGATTTCTACCAGCTCGCCCACGCCACCCCAGACTCGGTGCTGAACTCGATCGCCCCGCGCCTGCTCGCCGAAGATCAACGCCTAATCGTTATCGCGTCGGACGATGCCCAGCTCGCCCGCCTCGATCGCCAGCTGTGGACTGACGGTCCGACCTTCCTCCCCCACGGCATCGCCGGTGGCGCCGATGATGCGCGCCAGCCGATACTGCTTTCGACCACGCCCGACGCCCCCAACCTCGCCCGGAACGTCGCGATAGTCGATGGCGAGTGGCGCGAGGCTGCACTGACCTTCGACCGCGCCTTCTTCCTGTTCGACGAGACTCACCTCGAGCCCGCGCGGCTGGCGTGGAAATTGCTTTCGGGCAGGGAAGGGGTCGAGCGTCGTTACTGGGCGCAGGAAGGTGGCAAGTGGACGCAGAAGGCCTAGCTTGTCCTTTGCTCCGCTCCCCGCTAGGCGCGCAGCCTCGCTTTCACATTCCAGCACAGGAGCCCGTCCGGCCATGACGACCGAGCGCACCTTTTCGATCATCAAGCCCGATGCCACCCGCCGCAGCCTGACCGGCGCGGTAACGAAAATGCTCGAGGACGCCGGCCTGCGCGTCGTTGCCTCGAAGCGCATCCACATGACCAAGGATCAGGCCGAAGGCTTCTACGACGTCCACCGCGAGCGCCCGTTCTTCAACGACCTGGTGAGCTTCATGATCTCCGGCCCGGTGGTCGTCCAAGTGCTCGAAGGAGACAATGCCGTCGCCAAGAACCGCGAAGTGATGGGCGCAACCAACCCCGCCAACGCCGATGCCGGCACAATCCGCAAGGAACTGGCCGAATCGATCGAGGCCAATTCGGTCCATGGCTCCGACAGCCTCGAGAATGCGGCCACCGAGATCGCCTTCTTCTTCAAGGCAGACGAGATCGTCGGCTAAAGTACCGGCATTGCTAACAATAATCAGGCCGCTGGAGCAATCCGGCGGCCATTTTCACTCATGCGCCCGGCGAATGTTCATGAATGTTCACGGTAACCAAGGGTGCATTGCAATTTCCGGCTCGGCCGGCCGATGCCTCCGCCGCCGACAATGCATGCCCAAATTTCGGATCGCATGATCGACCCGGTGTAGGAAAGTACAATCCCCGCCTGCGGCAAGATTCATCGGGCAACTTCGCCGCGCACATAATCGGCCAAGATGCGCGGAAGCAGTTGATGCTCGGCGATGCGGACTCGGGCGGACAGCGTGTCGGCTGAGTCTCCAGGAAGAATTGCGACTTCGGTCCGGCCGAGGATCGGGCCGCCGTCGAGTTCGGCAGTGACGAGATGGACGGTGCACCCCGCCACGCGGTCACCGGCGGCCAGCGCGGCCTCATGCGTGTGGAGGCCCTTGTACTTGGGGAGCAGCGAGGGGTGGATGTTGAGCATCCGCCCCGCCCAGCGCTCGACAAAATCGGCCGGGAGGATGCGCATGAACCCGGCAAGCACGACATATTCCGTAGATGCGCTGCCAAGAGTGGCGTCGAGATCGTTGAAAAACTGTACTTTACTTTCCTTGATCGGTGCTGGCAGCCGCGCGACCGCTACGCCTTCCGCCTCGGCCAGCGCGAGACCCGGCGCGGCGGGATTATCGCCTGTCACGAGGACCAGTTCGAACGGGCAGTCCCCGGCGCGGCTGGCGTAGAGCAGCGCCGCCATGTTGGTCCCCTGACCGGAGATCAGGACGGCGACGCGGGCTTTAGCCATGCAGATAGGTCGCGGACCAGGGCTCGCGGGCGCTCCACGTCTCGACCGATCCGCCGACCGTGCAGCCCCGCACGCCCGCCTCGATCGTGCCGATGCGATGGACCGTTTCGCCCGCCTGCGTGAGCCCTTCGGTCACGGCCGCGACATGTTCCCGTGCGACGATCACCGCCATACCGATCCCGCAATTGAACGTCCGCGCCATCTCGCCGGGCTCGATCGATCCCCCGGCCTGAAGTTGGGCAAACAAGCGGGGCTGGGGCCACGCGTCGGCATCGACCTTCGCATGGCAACCGCTCCGCAGCACACGCGGAATATTCTCGAGCAGCCCACCGCCGGTGATATGCGCGAGGCCTCTGATGCGACCGGCACGTACTTCGGGGAGCAGTGCTTTGACGTAAATCCTCGTCGGCTCGAGCAGCGCGTTGCCGAGCAAAACTTCGGGATCGAAGCGCGACGGGCGATCGAGCCGCCACCCTTCCTGCGCGACGATCCGGCGAACCAGACTGAAGCCGTTCGAATGAACCCCGCTGCTCGCCAGCCCGAGGATGACGTCACCCGGCGCAATGTCCGCGCCAGTGAGTTGCTCGCCGCGCTCGACCGCGCCGACGCAAAAGCCCGCAAGATCATAATCGCCAGCAGCGTACATCCCCGGCATCTCGGCGGTCTCGCCACCAATCAGTGCGCAGCCAGCCTGGCAGCAGCCGTCCGCGATCGAGGCGACGACTTCTTCGGCAATCGCATTGTCGAGCTTTCCGGTTGCGAAATAGTCAAGGAAGAACAGCGGTTCTGCGCCTTGCACGATGAGGTCATTGGCGCACATCGCGACGAGGTCGATGCCGACTCCGTCGTGACGCCCCATCTCGATTGCCAGCTTGAGCTTGGTGCCGACCCCATCATTTGCGGCGACGAGCAGCGGGTCCTTATATCCCGCCGCGCGCGGATCGAAGAAGCCGCCGAACCCGCCAAGCTCGGCATCCGCTCCCGGTCGCCGGGTCGATTTGGCGAGCGGCCCGATCGCCTTGACCAGCGCATTGCCGGCGGCGATCGAGACGCCGGCGTCGGCATAGGTCAGTGGCTTTTGCGTCATGAAGGCCCGAGTAACGACATCGTGCTTGGATTTCCACGCGCTTATCGCCAAAAGCCGTCCGCAATGTTCCGTCCCCGCCCGCTCGCCCTGTTCGTCGCCATGTTGGCCATCGCCGGCTTTGGTGGCGCGGTGATTGCCCAGCTCGAATCCGGCGACCGCGGCATCCTTCCGCTCGACAGCTCGGGGGTGCTCGAGGTCGGCGGTATCCATGTCGATGTCGGGGGCGAGACTGCCGAGGCGGCTCGTTTCGCCGGCTGGCGCGAGGCGCAGCGGGTAGGCTTCAAACAATTGTGGGCCAAGGCCAATAACGCCCCGCCGGATCAGGCCCCGGCGGTCGACGACGCCACGCTCGACGATCTGGTCAGCTCGATCAGCGTCGAAAAGGAACAGATTGGCCCGAGCCGGTACATCGCCGATCTGGGCGTTCTGTTCGACCGTTCGCGAGCCGCGAGCCTGGTCGGGATGGCGGGGGACAACCGCCGTTCGGACCCGATGCTGTTGATGCCGGTGCTCCTGTCGGCGGGAACGGCGACCAGCGTCGAGACGCGCAATGCCTGGCAGCGGGCGTGGGCGTCGTTCAAGACCTCGACCAGCGCGATCGATTATGTTCGGCCATCCGGACTCGGGGTCGATCCGCTGCTGATCAATGCCGCCCAGGTCGATCGCCCCGGCCGCTCGTGGTGGCGCAATATTCTCGACACTTATGGCGCCGCCGACATCCTGGTCGCCGAAGTCCAGATCCACCGGCTCTACCCGGGTGGTCCGGTTAGTGCGCATTTCGTAGCTCGTCACGGGCCGGATGGCGCGGTCGTCGGCAGCTTCGACATCCATGACCGCAACGGAGGCGATGTGCAGCCGCTGATGAACAAGGGCGTTCAGCAAATGGACCAGCTGTTCACTACCGCCCTCGACTCAGGTCAGCTCCACCGCGACCCGTCGCTCAACCCGCCGCCACCTCCGCCGACGGTCGAGGTGGCGCCGGATGAGCAGGTCTCCGCCGCGCCCGCCGCCCAAGCCTATCAACTGCTCGTGGCCGTCCCCAATGCTGCGTGGCTGACCTGGTCGATCGCCAGCATTCGCTCGGTCTCGGGCGTCGAAAGCGTGACCGAGACGAGTGTCGCGCTCGGCGGGACGAGCAGTGTCGTCGCGAGCTATCGCGGCGACATTTCCGCGCTTCGTGCCGGGCTGATGGCGAAGGGCTGGAGTGTCGATTACGAGGGCGGCCAGCTGCGCCTGTCGCGCGATCTGGCGGCGACCTCGGTGCAGGGTAGGCCCGCGCCAGTGAAGCCGGCCCCCGTCGTTGTCCCGCGCCCCGACCCGCTCGGCGCCGACGCGCCGCCGCAGCAATGAATCGCGGCCCGGACCAGATCGCGCTTCCGCTCGACTGGCCCCAGGCCGGCGACGCCGAGCGCTTCATCCTGGGCGACGCCAACCGCGCGGCGTTCGAGCATTTCACCAAATGGTCATTGTGGCCGGTCAAGGCGACGCTTCTGACCGGCCCGCGGCGATCGGGACGCTCCCTGTTCGCGCGCCACTTTGTCGAGCGCGTCAAAGGACGGCTGTTCGACAATGCCGAGAGCCATGACGAGGAAGCCATGTTCCACGCATGGAATGCCGCCCAGGACAGCGGACGACCGCTGGTGATCATTGCCGACGACGTGCCGCCGGTTTGGGCGATTCGCTTGCCCGATCTTCGCACCCGGCTGGCGGTAACTCCGGTGGCGCGTTTCGAGCAGCCCGACGATATGCTGTTCGGCGCGCTGATTCAGTTGCTGTTCGCGGATCGCGGGCTTCACCTTCCAACGGACGCGCTGCGCTATGTTACAGAGCGGATCGAGCGGAGCTATTTCTCCGCCGAGCGCGTGGTTGAAGCGGTCGATCGCTTCGCCATGTCCGAGCGGGCGCCACTGACGTTTCCAGTGATCCGCCGCGCGCTCTCCGAGGCAGGCCTTATCAGCGAAGGCAAGGCGGCGTGAGCGCGCGCGAGGACCTCGCTGCGGTATCGCTTGCCGAGCTTGGCCCCGAGCGCTTCTTCAACCGCGAACTGTCATGGCTGGCGTTCAATCGACGGGTGCTCGAAGAGGCTGAAAACATCGCGCATCCGCTGCTTGAGCGGCTCCGCTTCCTGTCGATCTCGGGTTCGAACGTCGATGAATTCTTCATGGTTCGAGTGGCGGGGCTGAAGGGCCAGCAATTGCTTGGGGTCGAGGAGCGCTCGACCGACGGCCTGACCCCGACCCAGCAATTGGCGGCGATCGCGACCGAGGCCGACGCGCTGGTCGTCGCGCAGCAGGCCGAATGGCTGGTGCTTCGCGAGTGCCTTGCCGAGCATGACTTCGACGTCCTCGGCGTCGATGCGCTCACGGATGACGAGCGCAGCTGGCTCGACAAGCATTTTCGCGAGCAGATCTTGCCCGTACTGACTCCGCAGGCAATCGATCCATCGCATCCCTTCCCGTTCATTCCCAACGGCATGTTCAGCCTGGTCTTTTCGCTCGAGACTCCGGTCGAGAAAGAGCCGGTGACCGAGTTGCTGATGATTCCTGCGACCCTCCCGCGCTTCATCCGGCTGCCCGGCGCGGCGTTCCGCTTCATCGCCATCGACACGCTGATCCGCGCCCAGTTCGACCTGCTGTTCCCCGGATTTACCAACCTCGGCAGCGGAGCTTTCCGGGTGCTTCGCGACAGCGATATCGAAGTCGAGGAAGAAGCCGAGGACCTCGTCCGCTACTTCCGCAGCGCGATCAAGCGGCGGCGGCGGGGCCGCGTGATCCGCTTGGAATTTCTCGCCGATACGCCCGACGACCTGGAAACGATGGTCCGCACCGGCCTCCACGCCGAAGTCGCGCTGGTCGCCGAAAGCGCCGGGTTTATTGGGATCGCGGACCTCGCGCTGCTGGTCGACGCCGACCGCCCGGACCTCAAATTCCCCCCCTACAGTCCGCGCTTCCCCGAGCGCGTACTCGAGCATAACGGCGACTGTTTCGCGGCGATCCGCGCGAAGGATTTCGTCGTTCACCACCCCTACGAAAGCTTCGAAGTCGTCGTCGCGTTCCTCCGCCAGGCGGCCGAGGATCCCGACGTCGTCGCGATCAAGCAGACCCTGTATCGCGCGGGCAAGCAGTCGGCGATCATCGACGCGCTGGTCGCCGCTGCCGAAGCGGGCAAGTCGGTGACTGCCGTGGTCGAGCTCAAGGCCCGCTTCGACGAGGAACAGAATTTACTCTGGGCGAGCCGCCTGGAACGCGCGGGGGTCCAGGTGATCTATGGTTTCGTGGAGTGGAAGACCCACGCCAAGGTTTCGATGGTGTTCCGCCGCGAGGGTGGCACGATGCGCACCTATTGCCACTTTGGCACGGGCAATTACCACCCGACCACTGCGCGCATCTATACCGATTTGAGCTTTTTCACCGCCAGCCGCCGGGCCGCGCGCGACGCCGCCAAGCTGTTCAACCTGATCACCGGCTACGTCCCGCCGAAGGGGCTCGAGCTGCTTTCGCTTTCCCCCAAGGGCATTCGCGAGCGGCTCCTCACGCTCATCGACTCCGAGATCGCCAATGCCCGCGAAGCGCGCCCGGCGGCGATCTGGGCCAAGATGAACAGCCTGACCGACAAGGTCATCATAGACAAGCTCTATCAGGCGAGCGAGGCCGGAGTATCGATCGACCTGATCATCCGCGGCGTGTGCTGCCTTCGCCCGGGGATCGCTGGCCTGTCGTCGCGCATCCGCGTAAAATCGATCGTCGGACGCTTCCTCGAACACAGCCGCATCTGGGCGTTCGCCAACGGCCAGCGCCTGCCGAGCAAGCAGGCGCGGGTCTATTTCTCCTCGGCCGACTGGATGCCGCGCAACTTTGATCGGCGGGTGGAATTCATGATGCCGGTCGAGAATCCGACCGTCCACGCCCAGATCCTCGACCAGGTGATGATCGCCAACCTGATCGACAATGAGCAGAGCTGGACGCTCGACCCCAGCGGCACCTACACGCGGGTCAAGCCGGGCAAACGGCCGTTCAACCTTCACACCTATTTCATGACCAATCCCTCGCTGTCGGGACGTGGCGCGGCGCTCGGCGGCAAGGCGGTACCCAAGCTTCGCTTGACCCAGCGCGGGTGACCTCTTCCACGCAGCGGCCGTTCGGCCCCGTCGGGATCATCGACATTGGCTCCAACTCGGTGCGCTTCGTCGCCTATGCCGGGTCGCCGCGCGTACCGAGCGCGCTGTTCAACGAGAAGATCATGGCGGCGCTCGGCAAGGGCATAGCCGCGAACGGCGCGCTCGAGACGAAGGCGGTCGAGGCGACGCTCGAGGCGCTCGCGCGTTTCCGCCTGCTCGGCAAGGAAATCGGCCTCAAGAAATTGCACATCGTGGCCACAGCCGCCGTGCGCGACGCCAGCAACGGCCCGGAATTCCTCAAGCGGGTAACCGCGCTCGGCCTCAAGCCGCGCCTGCTCTCGGGGGATGAGGAAGCGCAGCTGTCGGGGCTCGGCGTGCTGTCCGCCTTCCCCCGCGCGCATGGGGTCGTTGCCGATCTTGGCGGAGGCAGCCTCGAGTTGATCGGCGTTGCCCGGGGCGGGGCGGGGGAGGGCATCTCGCTCCCCCTCGGCGTGCTGCGTATCGGCCCCCAGCCCAGCGCGCGTGGGCTGGCCGAGACGATCGGCGCTGCGCTCGAAGGCGGCCGCCTCAAGGACGCGGCGCAAGGGCACGGTCTCTACCTCGTTGGCGGATCGTTCCGCGCGCTCGGGCAGATGGACCTCAAGCTTCATGACCATCCGCTCCCCATCGTCCATTCGCACCATTTTACGCCGGAGCGGATCGGGGAACTCCGCGCCGTCCTGCGCGATACTCCGCTCGACGAGCTCAAGAAACGCTCGGGGGTTTCGGCCGGCCGCCTGCCGACGCTGACCGCCGCCGCCGCACTGCTCGACGCGCTCGTCGCGGTGCTGGGGCCGCGATCGACCTGCGTCAGCGCGTTCGGGCTGCGCGAGGGCCTGCTCTATCGCGACCTTGACGAAGCCACCCGTCACGAGGACCCACTACTGGCCGCCGCGCTCGAGGTTGGTGAGCGCCTTGGCCGATTCGGCGACCATGGCGCGGCGCTCGACCAGTGGATTTCGCCTTTATTTTCCGATGATCTGCCCTCGGCACGACTGCGGCTGGCGGCGTGCCTGCTCGCCGACATCGCCTGGAACGCGCACCCTGATTTTCGCGCCGAGCGTGCGGTCGATCTGGCGCTTCACGGTAATTGGGTGGGCATCGACACGCATGGCCGAATCGTCCTCGGCCGCGCCTTGTGCTCGGCGTTCGGCGGAGATGGGTTGAGCAACAAGCTGACGGCCTTGCTGCGCCCCGGAGAAGCCGAGCGCGCTGCCGCCTGGGGCCGCGCCATTCGCCTCGCCCAACGACTGAGCGCGGGCACTGAAACCTTGCTCCGAAAGAGCCGCGTCGAATTGAGTCAGAAAAAGCTCACCCTGACCATCTCCCCGCGTTTCCGCCACCTTTACGCCGACGCAGTGGAGCGGAGGCTCAAGGGGCTGGCGAACGCGCTAGGACGCGAGGCTGCGGTCAAGTTCGGTTAGGCCTCCGTCGGCAGTTCAAGCAGCGTCCGGGTCATCTTGAGCTTGCCATTCTCGGTCGCGAAGGCAAGCCGCCCTTCGACGAGGTCTAGCGCATCGCGCCCAAATTGCTCGAACCGCCAGCCCGACAGGATATGGAGGTCCTTGCGCACGCCCGCCGCAAGCGCTTCCAATTCGTCCGACCGCGCGATCAGCTTCGAGGCGACCCCGGTTTCCTTCGAGCGGATCTTGAGCAGCAGCTTGAGCAGGTCGCTGACCAGTGCCGCATCCTTGGTCAGCCCAGGCCGGTTGGGCTCGCGTGACGGCAGTTCGTCAGCTTCCAGCGGCTTGGCATTGCCGATCGCCATCATCAGCCGAGCACCAATGTCGTTAGATCGCCAGCCCGCCGACAGCCCGCGCATCTTGCCCAGATCGTCCTGCGTCTTGGGCGGATGCGACGCCAGTTCGCCCAGCGTCTCGTCCTTGACGATCCGCCCCCGCGGCAGATTTTTGGCACGCGCCTCGCTTTCGCGCCAGGCCGCGATCGCCTTCAGGCGCCCGAGTACCTGCGGATTGCGTCCCGGCGCCTTCAATCGCTTCCACGCCTGATCGGGCTCGAAGGCAAAGCTCGACGGGTCGGCGAGCCGCTCCATCTCCTCGTCGAGCCACGCGCCGCGGTCGGTCTTCCGCAACTTGGCTACCATCCGCGGAAAAATTTCGGCGAGATGGGTGACGTCGGCAATGGCATAATCGATCTGGCGCTTGTCGAGCGGACGGCGGCTCCAGTCGGTAAAGCGCGCGCCCTTGTCGAGCGCGTGGCCGAGCATCGATTCGACCAGGTTCGAATATCCGATCTGCTCGCCATGCCCCATCGCCATCGCCGCAATTTGCGTGTCGAACAGCGGCACCGGCATCTTGCCGGTCATCGTGTAGATAATCTCGAGGTCCTGCCCGCCGGCGTGGAAGACCTTCATGACGTCGTGATTGTCGACCAGCAGGTGGAGCAGCGGGGCCATGTCGAGGCCGCTCGCCATCGGGTCGATCGCGGCAGCCTCCTCGACCGACGCAATCTGGAGAAGGCATAACTCGGGCCAATAGGTGTTCTCGCGCATGAACTCCGTATCGACCGCGACGAAGTCGTGGCGGGACAGGCGCTCGCACAGCGCGGCAAGCTCGGCGCTGGTATCGATCAGGGGATGAATCTTCATGTCGCTGCGCGCCATAGCGGCGCGCGCGCGGGTTGACAAAGCGCCTCTTCAAGGGCGAAGCGCGCCGCTCATTTTCCTGTTCGTCACCCCGGCCTTGAGCCGGGGCCTACCTGCCTTCTTTGAGCAGAAGAAGGTGGGTCCCGGGTCAAGCCCGGGATGACGATTTCGCGCGAGAACCCGAATGCACGCCTACCGCACCCACACCTGCGCTCAGCTGCGCGCCAGCGACGTCGGCCAAGCCGCGCGCGTCTCGGGCTGGATCCACCGCAAGCGCGACCATGGCGGGGTGCTGTTCGTCGATTTGCGCGATCATCATGGGCTGACCCAGATTGTTGCGCGCGCCGGGTCGGAGGCCCTGACGATTCTCGATGGGCTGCGGGTCGAATCGGTTGTGACGGTGACCGGCCAAGTTGTGGCGCGCGAGGGCGGGGCGGTCAACGCGCGCCTCGCGACGGGCGACATCGAGGTCATCGCCGACACCGTCGATGTTCAGTCCGCCGCCGCCGAACTGCCGATGCCCGTCGCGGGCGAGGCCGAATACCCCGAGGATATCCGCCTCAAATATCGCTACCTCGACCTTCGCCGCGAGCGGCTGCACGCCAACATCATGCTCCGCTCGGCAGTGATCGCCTCGGTCCGCAAGCGGATGATCGAGCAAGGCTTCACCGAATTCCAGACCCCCATCCTGACCGCCAGCTCGCCCGAAGGCGCGCGCGATTACCTCGTCCCCAGCCGGGTCCACCCCGGCAAATTCTACGCGCTCCCGCAGGCGCCGCAGATGTTCAAGCAATTGCTAATGGTCGCGGGCTTCGACCGCTATTTCCAGATCGCGCCCTGTTTCCGCGACGAGGACGCGCGCGCTGACCGCAGCCCGGGCGAATTCTACCAGCTCGATTTCGAGATGAGCTTCGTCACGCAGGACGACGTCTTCAACGCAATCGAACCCGTCCTGGCCGGGCTGTTCGCCGAGTTCGCCAAGGGCAAGTCGGTCACCCCGGCCGGCGAATTCCCGCGCATCCCCTATCGCGAATCGCTGCTGAAATACGGCAGCGACAAGCCCGACCTGCGCAACCCCATCCTGATCTCCGATGTGGGGTCGCACTTCGTCGGATCGGGATTCGGGCTGTTCGCCGGGCTGGTCGAAAAAGGAATGTCGGTCCGCGCGGTTCCTGCGCCGAACACCGCCGAAAAGAGCCGCAAATTCTTCGACGAGATGAACGAGTGGGCCCGATCCGAGGGTTTTGCCGGGCTCGGCTATGCGACGCGCAAGGGCGGTGAATGGGGCGGGCCGATTGCCAAGAACCACGGCGCCGAGGGGATGGACAGGCTCGCCGCCGAACTCGGCCTCGGCCCCGACGACGGCCTGTTCTTCGCCGCCGGTCCCGAAGCGCAGGCCGCCAAGCTCGCCGGTCTCGCGCGCACCCGCGTCGGCGAGCAGCTCGGGCTGATCGAGCAGGGATCGTTCAAATTCTGCTGGATCGTCGACTTCCCGATGTTCGAATATGACGAGGAGGCCAAAAAGGTCGACTTCAGCCACAACCCCTTCTCGATGCCGCAGGGCGAGCTCGAAGCGCTTGAAACCAAGGATCCGCTCGACATCCTCGCCTGGCAATATGACATCGTCTGCAACGGGGTCGAGCTGTCGTCGGGCGCGATCCGCAACCACCGGCCCGACATCATGTACAAGGCGTTCGAGATCGCCGGTTACAGCCGCGAACAGGTCGACGAGAATTTCCCCGGCATGATCGGCGCGTTCAAATATGGCGCGCCCCCGCATGGTGGCTCGGCCCCCGGCATCGACCGCATCGTCATGCTCCTCGCCGACGAGCCCAACATCCGCGAGGTGATCCTCTTCCCGATGACCCAGAAGGCCGAGGACCTGATGATGAATGCGCCGGCCCCGGTCAGTGAGCGCCAGCTCAAGGAACTGTCGATCCGCCTCGTCGTCGACGGACCGAAAGCCAGTCCCAAGCCGGGAAGCTGATCGCGCCTAGGCGATTGCCCGACCAAATCGGATGCGATACGCATCCTTTCCGTGGCCATTGATTTAACAAAATTTGAACACGGCGACTCCGCGCCGCCGACCTCGGGCGTCCTGCTCGAGCGGCTCGGCGCGCTGCAACTGGCGCAGATCGTCCACCGCCAGCGCTCGATGATCCTGTTCGAAGGCTGGAACGGCAGCGGCAAGCGCGCCGCGCTCCGCCGCCTTGCCGGCGCCTGGGACCCCTGCCACTTCGCCACCCATTGCGCTGCGGGGGAAGATCAGCAGCGCCACTGGCTGGCACCCTACTGGGCGAGCCTGCCCGGTCCCGGCGCGACTGCGCTATTTCACGGCAGCTGGAATCGCCATGTCGCCGACGACCGCCTCGTGGGGCGGCTGACCGACAAGGCATGGGCGCGGCGGTGTGACGAGATCAATGAATTTGAAGCGCAGCAGCGCGATTTCGGAACTCATTTGGTCAAGCTTTTCTTCCACGTCACCGCCGAGGTTCAGGCCGAGCGACTGGCACAACGTGATTCCGATCCGTGGCGCCGCTGGCTGGTGAGCGACCGCCGGATCGCGCCGACCCGCGAGATTCGCGAAGGTGTGTGGACCGACCTCCTGCGCCGAACCGACACCCGGTGGGCGCCGTGGACCGTGATCGATGCCAATGGCCAGGGCGCCGGGTCCGAGGCGGCGCTGGCCGCAGTGGCCGCCGCGCTCGAGAAGGCGCTCCCGCTCGACCCGCCTTCGGAGGGCGACACGGTCGTCATGCTTGGCCAGCAAAAGGCCGGCTAGCGGGGGTCCGGGTAGTGGATCGCCATAATTTCATAGCTTTTCTCGCCTGCGGGAAGCCGCACCGTCCGCTCGTCACCGACCCTTGCCCCGATCAGCGCGCGGGCGATCGGCGCGGTCCAGTTGACCAGTCCCGCCGTGGCATCGGCCTCATCCTCGCCGACCAGCGTCAGCACGCGCCGCTCATCCGCCTCGTCGGCCAGCTCGACCGTCGCCCCGAACCGCACCCGGTCGCGCTCGACCTGCGCCGCAGGGTCGACCACCCGGGCATGTTTCATCACCCGCGACAGATAGGACAGCCGCCGGTCGATCTCCCGCAGCCGCTTGCGACCGTAGATATAGTCGCCATTTTCGGAACGATCGCCGTTGCCCGCCGCCCAGCTGATCGTCTCGACCAACTTGGGCCGCTCGGTTCCGAACAGTTGGGTATATTCGGCGCGGATGAAGGCAATGCCGGCGGGCGTGATGAAGCGGGGAGGGCGCCCGACTTCCTCCTCGTCACCTCGCTCGTCATCGGCCATCAACCCGGCCGCGACTTGCCGAGATATTGCGACAGATGCACCGGCCCGGCGGGGATCGGCGAGGGGTTGAGCCGATCATAGACCACGCTGTTCTCAAGGACGCGCTGGACATAGCCGCGGGTCTCGGTGAACGGGATGTCTTCTATCCAGCGGATGACGTCGACTCCGGGCTGGCGCGGATCGCCGTTGGCATTGATCCACTTGCGGACATTGCCCGGGCCGGCGTTGTAGCTCGCTACTGCAAGCGGATAGCTTCCCCCCCACTGATCGACCAGCCGCGCGAAATAGGCGCTGCCGAGCATCATGTTGAACGCCGGATCGCTGGTCAGGCGGTAGGGATCATAGGCAATCCCCATCTTGCCCGCCTGTTCGCGCGCAGTCCCGGGCATCAGCTGCATCATCCCGCGCGCGCCCGCGCCGCTGATCGCGTTGCGGTCAAACGAGCTTTCCTGGCGCGTGATCCCGTGGGTGAGCGACCAGCTCTTGCCGCTCACCGGAACCGAATAGGTCGGGAAGGCCGTGCGATAATAGAAGGTTGCGCCCTGGACCCGCGCCGAGCGCGCCGTCCATACGGCAAGGTCGGGGCGACCGATGGATTGTGACAATTCGGCGGTGAGCACGCGGTCGGTGTCGGTTTTGACTGCTTCGGACAACGCGCGAACGAATAATGTCTGCTCGTCGCGGCGCCCCGACTGGCCGAGCGCTCGAACCGCGCGAACAATCCGCTTTTGCTGAAATTGCGAACGCTGGCCATCGGTCGCAAGCATGGTCGGCAGCCCGCCCGGCGCCGGCACCGCCCGCGCCAGCCGCTCGAGCGCCAGCTGACCATAGAAACTCTCGGGCACCGCCGCCGCGCGCTCGAAATAGCTCGTCGCAATCGCCAGCTGTCCTGCGGTGGTGGCCGCGCGACCCGCCCAATAAGCGCCCTTGGTCATCACCTGAAGCGACCGCCCGCCGCGCGCATAGCGGTCGAACAGTGCCACTGCATCCGCCGGGCGGTTGAGATAGACCAGCGCCGTCTCGCCCCCCGTCCAGGTTAGGTTGGTGTAATCGTCGCGCACGCCAAGCGGCTGCAGCGCGACATCGGCACCAGCCGGAAACACGTCATCGACTTGCCGGGCAATGTCGTATGCCGTTTGATATTGGCGATCTGCCGCCGCCCCGCGCGCGAGATTGGTGGCGAGCTCGAGATAGGTTTCGGGGTTTGCGGGCCGCGCGGTGAAGCTGTGCGGGCGCGCCATCAAGTAGCGCGCACTGGCCTCGTTGCCGGTATCGCGCAGGTAGCGCGCGCGGTCCATCAGCAGGCCCGCATCGGAAGGCACCTGAGCGGCGACCGCGCTGTATTGCGTTTCGGCGTCGGGCGCCCTCGTCTGAAGCGCGATCCGTGATGCAAAAGTCGCCTTGCGTGACGGACTGGCGTAATAGAGCGTTCGCGTCGCATCAGCCGTCTTGCGCGCGATCAGCAGGGCGTCGAGGCGGCGGTCGTAATCCGCATAGCCCAGCTTTCCGGTGAAGCGGGTCATCAGCCCGGCCTCGTCATAGGAATCAAGGTCGGCTGACCCAAGCGCCTCGCGCGCCGCCGCCAGCGCCTCGACCGGGCGGCCGCTTGCGGCGAGCGACTCGGCCAGCCGCGCATAGCCATTGCCCGTTGTCGGCCTGGTCGATTGGAAGAAGCCGATCACCGTCGCCGGACTTTCGCCTGGACGCATCGCCCTCTGCGCCGCTCGCCGCATGGCAACTTCGCCCGGCCAGCCGGGGTTGGCCATGATGAAACGGGCGTAATCGGCGAAGGTGTAGCCATCGCTGCCACGAAGCCGGCGCCAATCCGCCAACGCATAGTCGATCTCGCTCGGCACTGCGTAAGGCGATACTGCGTAGGGCATTGCCGGAGGCGTGCTCGGAACGGTCACAAGCCCGACCTGCATCGCCGCGCCGGCGGTCGTTGCAAGGAACAGCGGTACGAGGAACGCGAGGCGGGTCATGCTGGACATCCTGACTTGCCGGTCCTTATCAGGCGCTGAACGAAGGAACGCCGTTGCCGATCCTATGGGACGCGCGACTCGTCGCAAAGGATAAAGATGATGTTTTCCGGGTCGATCCCCGCGCTGGTGACTCCGTTTACGGCAGGGCGTGTCGATGAAGAGGCGTTTCGAAGCTTCGTCGAGTGGCAGATCGAGGAAGGCTCGAGCGCGCTGGTGCCGTGCGGAACGACCGGCGAGGTCGCGACGCTGTCGAACCCCGAACAGCATCGGGTCTTCAAGCTTGCCGTCGAGCAGGCGAGGGGCCGGGTCCCGGTCATCGCCGGTTGCGGGTCGAACAACACCGCGACCGTGCTCGAGCATATGCGCGCCGCCGAGGAGGCGGGGGCCGATGCCGCGCTGATCGTCATTCCCTATTACAACAAGCCGAGCCAGGCTGGGCTGATCCTCCACTTTCAGGCGATCGTCGCCACCTCGAAACTGCCGATCATCGTTTATAATGTGCCGGGGCGGACGGTCGCGGACATCTCGGTCGCGACCCTCGCCGAAGTGGCGAAGCTACCGACGGTGGTGGGGATCAAGGATGCCACGGGCCAGCTCGGCCGTGTGTCTGCCCACCGGCTCGCCTGCGGGACCGACTTCTGCCAGCTGTCAGGCAATGACGAGACCGCACTCGGTTTCAACGCTATGGGCGGGGTAGGCTGCATTTCGGTCAGCGCCAATGTCGCGCCGCGGCTGTGCGCCGAATTCCAGAACGCAACCGCAGAGGGTCGCTGGAACGATGCCGTGGCGCTCCAGGATCGGCTCTACCCGTTACACGACGCAATGTTCGCCGACGCGTCGCCGGGCCCTGCCAAATATGCCTTGTCGCGCGTTCGCCCGGGGTTCAGCACCGAGGTCCGATTGCCGATGAGCGAGCCGTCGCCCGAAGCCAGGAAAATTGTTGACGCTGCGCTGGAGCATGCGGGGCTGCTCTGAACCGCGAGTTCTAAGTCGCTGGCGCTCCTGCTTCCGCGCCCCTATCTGGCGGCGATGGGCAAGCCGCTTCCAACCCCGTTCGACAAGGTCAAGGTCGTCGCCGAGAACCGGCGTGCGCGCTATGATTATTATGTCGAGGAGCGCTATGAGGTCGGGATCGAGCTGAAGGGTACCGAGGTCAAGGCGCTGCGCGTCGGCGAAGGGTCGATCGCCGAGAGCTATGCGATGGTCGAGGATGCCGAAGTGTTTCTCGTCAACTCGTCGATCCCCGAATATTCGCATGGCAACCGCATGAACCATGAGCCGCGCCGCAAGCGCAAGCTGCTCCTCAAGGGCCGCGAGATCGCCAAGCTGCACGGCGCGATCAATCGCCAGGGTCTGACGCTTGTGCCGCTGTCGATTTACTTCAATTCGGCCGGGCGGGCGAAGGTCGAACTGGCGATCGCGCGCGGCAAGAAGGCGCATGACAAGCGTGAGGTCGAAAAGGAGCGCGACTGGAATCGCGAGAAGGGGCGGCTCCTGCGCCGCGAGGTCTGACCCGGTGGACCGTGTTATAAACTGGCTCAAGGGCCACATCCCGACGCGCGAGACGATCGGCGAGAACCGCTTCCTGCGCCCGTTTGCGCCGACGCTTACCCAGCCCAACCTGTGGCGGCTGAACCACCGCTCGGTGCCCCGCGCAGTGGCGCTCGGGCTTGGCGTTGGAGTCATCATTCCGTTCATGCACACCGTTTTTGCGGCGCTGCTGGCGGTCCCCGTACGGGCCAATATCGCGATTGCGGCAGCGTTCACACTGGTGGTCAATCCGCTGACCATTCCTCCAATGTACTGGCTAGCACTCCATATAGGCCGCTGGGAGCTTCGCCGCGGCGCTGACATCGATCCGACCACGGCCGCGCAAGTCTCGGGCGAGCTGGCGCGGTTCCTGATGCTCGTGAAACGCGAGTCGGGGCCGCTGGCTCTCGGCATCCTGACGATTTCGGTAACGGCGGCCGTCCTGGGCTACGTCCTCAGCGCCTTCTTCTGGAAGCGCTGGATCACCAGTAAATATCGCGGGCGCCGTGCCAAGCGTCGGTTCGAGCGGCGTCATTCGTCGAACTAGCGCGACGCTTGGTCGAGCGGTTCACTGGTCGCGCGAAGCGACACTGCGCCAGCGGTTGCTGACTGATCCGCACTCGCCGGCCAAGCAGCGCGGCATATCGTGCGCCACATGGACCCGTGGTTTTTCGGCATTTGGTGTGAAGTCCCGATACAAAGCTTTATCTTGCGCCGGACGACCGGGTGCGTATCTGGTGTTGGGTGCTCCACAAGACTCTTGCCCCGCTTGACGCGCGCCTGCTCGACGAGCCGCTTGGCGGTGGGCGAGGCTGGCTTGTCCCGGGGTTGGTCGCGGCGGCGGCGGGGAGTGGGGCGATCCTGTTCTGGGCGCTCGGCGCGGGTTCCTTTGCCTGGCTGTTCTTCGCCGGTTTCGTCACGATGTTGGTGGCAAGCTTCATCCTCGAGCGTCGGTCAGCACGGGCGCCCGAGCCGCTCGCTGTGGCGGTGCCGGATTTAGCGCTCCTCGGCACCGCGCTCGCGCTGAGTGACGAGTCGGCAGCGCTGACCGACGGCGAAGGGCAGATCATTGTGGCCAACCCGGCGTATCGTGACCGGTTTCCCGGAGCGCCCCCGCCGCACTCGCTAAGCGTGGGGTTGGCTGAAATTCAGGCATCTGCGCGGCGCGAAGGTTATGCCAGCGGAAGCGTTGCCGAGGATGCGCCGGTGCATGTCGAACGCGCGGGAACTCGCGGCGACCTGTTGCTGTGGCGCTTCCCGCATCCCCCCGAGCCCGACGCGCTGACGATCGGTGCGCGGCAAATTGCTGGTGCGACGGGCGAGCGATTCGCCGCTGCCGGGGTGCTCGCAGCGCTGGTCGACGAGCGCGGCCGGGTGCTCGCGGCCAACAAGCCCTTCGCCGACCGGGCGGTTGGAGTCGATCAATCGGCTGAAGCGCCACTGTTCGATCGCCTCGTTGAGCTTTCTACCGATGGCCAGGCGCTGCTTCGCGCCGAAGGCGAGCAGGCACTTCCTCTGAGGGCAGTGCATGTACCGCTCGACGCAGGCCGCGACGGGGGGCCTGGAACCTGGCTGCTGTTCGGTGGGCACGACGGGCAGGGCGGGAGCGGGGCCAACATCCAGGCCCTGCTCGACGTCCTTCCGGTCGGCTTGGCACTGGTCGATCGCGACGGGCGCTTCCTGACCGCGAACAAGGCGTTCCGGACAGCCGGCGGGGTCAAGTCGGGGCTTCCGGCCTATCCCGGCGACCTAGTCGTCAAAGAGGACAAGGCGGCGGTGGCCGATGCGGTACGGCGCAATGCGCGGGGACCGGCGATGTCAGGCGATTTCGCGGTTCGCCTCGTGCATCAGCCGGGCGAGCCGGTGGCACTGACCGTGGCTGGGCTGCGCGGACTGGGCGAGGCAGCGGTGCTGTTGCTGCTCAAGGATAATTCGGAAGAGGCCAAGCTCAAGCGCCAAGTGGCGCAGGCAACCAAGATGCAGGCGGTCGGCCAGCTCGCAGGGGGCGTCGCGCATGATTTCAATAACATATTGACCGCGATTATTGGTCACTGCGACCTCATGCTGATGCGCCATACGCCGGGCGACAGCGATTATGACGACATCCAGCAGATCCGCTCAAACTCGAACCGTGCCGCAGGGCTGACGCGCCAGTTGCTGGCCTTTTCGCGGCAACAAACGCTTCGCCCGCAGGTCCTCCAACTGCCCGACGTCGTTTCCGAAGTATCGCACCTGCTCAAGCGCTTGCTTGGCGAGACCGTCGAGCTGGTTCTCAAGCATGGCCGCGATCTCGGCTGGATCAGGGCCGATCCCGGGCAACTCGAACAGGTCATTGTCAACCTTGCGGTCAACGCACGCGATGCAATGCTGTCTAAGGGGGGCGGCACGCTGTCGATCCAGACCTATTCGGTGACATCGGACCAGGTCGCCGAGCTTGGCTCCGACATCCTGCCAACCGCCGATTATTCGGCGATTTCGATCGAAGACACCGGCACCGGAATCGCGCCCTCGATCCTCGGCAAGGTGTTCGAGCCGTTCTTTACGACCAAGGAAGTCGGCAAGGGCACAGGGCTTGGCCTGTCGACCGTATATGGCATCGTCAAGCAATCCGGCGGCTTCATTTTTGCCGACAGCAAGATTAGCCAAGGCACTCGTTTCACGATCTATTTTCCAGTTCACGCCGCCGAGATCGCGGCCCCGAAGGCGCTCCCGCGCAAGCCCAAGGACGGCGAACTGTGGGGCACAGGAACGGTGCTTCTGGTCGAGGATGAACCGATGGTCCGCACCGTCGCCGAGCGAGCACTCCAGCGCCATGGCTACAAGGTCATCACCGCCACCAATGGGGAAGAAGCGCTCGAGGTCATCAACCGGGGCGAACCCATCGAACTTCTCATCAGCGACGTTGTCATGCCGCTGATGGACGGCCCGACCATGGTCCGCGAGGCGCGCAAGACGCGGCCCAAGCTGCCGATCCTGTTCATGTCGGGCTATGCAGAGGAGCAGCTGCGCAAATCGATCGACATCGACAATGTCGCCTTCCTTCCCAAACCCTTCTCGGTACAGGAACTGGCCGAGGCGGCGCGTAAGGTGCTGGGAGCGAAATGAACTTCGCTTGCATGGCCGCAAGTCGCTGCTAATGCCCAGTCGGTGACCTCCCTGCGCACCATCCTGATCGTCGAGGACGAGCCGCTCATCGCGATGATGCTCGAGGATTTCCTCGAGTCGCTCGGGCACACGGTCAAGGGCATTTGCGAAAGTGTCGGCGAGGCGCACGAGGCGGTCGCGGCCGGGGGCTTCGACCTTGCGATTTTGGACGTCAATCTGAAGGGCGAGAATATCTGGCCAGTCGCATCCGAAATGCGGGCGCGGGGGATCCCCTTCGTCATTGCCAGTGGCGGCCATGTCGATCCGCCGCCGGCCGAATTCACAAATGTGCCGATGATCGACAAGCCCTATACGATTGACCGAGTGAGCCCCGCCATCCAAGACGCGCTCGCCGGCTGAGGCCATGCGCCTGATCGTCGCCCGCCATGCCGAGACGGTCTATAATGCCGGGGCGCGAATGCAAGGGCAGATGGCGCATACGCCGCTCACCCGGACGGGCATCGGTCAAGCCGAGGCAATGGCGCGGCGCTCGCCAGCATTATCGCCCGCGACAAGGTGATCGACTTGTGGGCTTCACCATCTGGACGCACCCTGCAGACCGCCGCGATCGTCGCCGAGCATCTCGGCCGGGATTTCTTCGCGATCCGTACCGATCCGCGCCTGCTCGAGATCGATGTCGGGGACTGGCAGGGACGGCTTTATTCGGACGTGGTCGCCGAGCAGGGGGAGATTGTCTGCCCGGAGCGGCGGCTGTTCACCGTCGTCGCTCCCAATGGCGAGAGCTATGCCGAGGTCGCCACCCGAGTGACGAACTGGCTTGCCGACCTCGACCCGGCGCGAGACGTGCTGTTGATAAGCCATGGCATGACCTTGCGCGTGCTTCGCGGGATGCTCGGCGGAGGAGACCCGTTCGGCGGGGTCATCGTCGCCGACGATGCACCGCAGGGGTCTATTCTTCTGCTCGAGGGTGGCGGCCAGACGATGCTTCACCCCGGCGCAGGCGACTCGATTCGGAGCGCGGCTTGAGGGCGGGAACTTCCTGACCCGGCGGAAATAGTCAGGCAGTGCCGGGCGCGATCGCCGCGAACAGCCGCCCGCGCTCGGTCGCCAGCGCGATGACGAGCGCCGCCAGTGCCGCCAGCGCCGAGCCACCGAGAAACGGCGCGAGCGTGCCGTGGAATGCCTGGCCAATGGCAAATCCGATGAGTGCTCCGCCAATCGTTCCCGTCACACCCTGGATTGACGACGCGGTGCCCGCAAATGCCGCCATGTTGGTCATCGCCAACGTCCCAAAATTGGCCGAGCACAGCGCGAAAGCCACCAGCCCGCTGCCCTGCAGCAGCATGAACAACCCAAGGCTTTCGAAGCCGGCGCCTTGGGCCAGCCAATGTCCGACCGCAATGACGAGAAAGCCGATCAGCCCGGCATGTCCGACCCGTCGCAGTCCGAAGCGCCCGACGATGCGACTGTTGGTGAAGGCGGCGGCGGCCATCGGCGCGGCAACCGCCGCGAACACCAGCGGCAGCAGGCGGGTCGCGTCGAAGACGTCGGCAACAATCTGCTGGATCGTTGCGATATAAGCCGACAGGGCACCGAACAGCGCGGTGCTGGCGAGGGTATAGCCGATCGCCAGCCGATCGCCGACAACCAGGCGCACCGCCTCCAGGACCGATCGTGGATCAATCGAGCGCTGGTCTTCGGGATGAAGGGTTTCGGGCAACCGAGCCAGGCTCCAGCAAAGAAGAAGCGCCGAGTAACCCATTATGACGAGGAAGATCGTCCGCCACTCGCCAACCATCAGGATCGCCTCGCCCAGCGAAGGCGCAAGGACGGGAATGACCATGAACACCATGAACACCAGGCTCATTACCTTGGCCATTGCTTCGCCCTCAAACAGGTCGCGGATGATCGCCGTCACGAGGACGCGCGTCGACGCCGCCGCCGCTCCCATCGCGACGCGCGCTGCAATCAGCAGTGCGAAGCTTGGTGCGAGCGCGCAACCAAGGGTGAACAGCGCGAACAGGAGCAGTCCGGCAACGAGCAGCGGGCGTCGTCCGAAGCGATCGGCGAGCGGCCCCCAGAAGAGCTGTCCGGCGCCGAAGCCGAGCAGATAGGTGATGATGATCAGCTGCTGCTGATTGGGGTTGGTGATGCCTAGACCGTGCGCGATCTGCGGCAGTGCCGGGACCATCGCGTCGATCCCGATTGCATTGAGCGACATCAGCGCGGCGAGCAGGGCAACGCTTTCGCGGCGGCCAAGACGGCGTCGGCCGGTCGTCGCGGGGAGGGCGGATTGAAGCATGGCAGCCTTTAAGATGATTTGTTCGCAACTGCAACAATCGCGGGGATGGATCGATCCACCCGAGCAGCGCTATTCCACGGGCCGGCGGCCCATGCTATGATGACGAGGCTCGGTCACCCGCTCGGGGAGACCTCCTGATGTATTATTTCCGTTTATCCCCCTCGGGCTCGGTTGGCGCGCGCCCTCCCGAAAATTCGTTGCTTGATCGTTTGTTCGCCTATTGTTCTATGGGAACATATGATGTACTCCCTTCTCATCGCGGAGACGCGTAATGGGTCGGGTTGACGAGAGGACAGGGGCCATGGCAGCCAATTTGAAAGTCGTAGCGGGTGGAGATCAAGTGAGCACGGATCGGCAAAAGGCGCTCGAGGCGGCGCTCGCGCAGATCGACCGCGCGTTCGGCAAGGGCTCGGCGATGAAGCTCGGCAGCCGCGAAAAGATTGAGATCGAGACGATTTCGACCGGTAGCCTCGGGCTGGACATCGCGCTCGGAGTCGGTGGCCTGCCACGGGGCCGGGTGATCGAAGTCTATGGTCCGGAAAGCTCGGGCAAGACGACGCTGGCGCTTCATGTGATTGCCGAGGCGCAGAAGAATGGCGGGACCGCCGCCTTCGTCGATGCCGAACATGCCCTTGATCCGGGTTACACCAAGAAACTGGGCGTCGACATCGACAATCTGATCGTTTCCCAGCCCGACACTGGCGAGCAGGCGCTCGAGATCGTCGACACGCTGGTTCGCTCGAACGCGATCGACGTGCTCGTCATCGACTCGGTCGCGGCGCTTGTCCCGCGCGCCGAAATCGAAGGCGAGATGGGCGACAGTCATGTCGGCCTTCAGGCCCGGCTGATGAGCCAGTCTCTGCGTAAGCTGACCGGTTCGATCAGTCGTTCCAAATGTATCGTCATCTTCATCAACCAGCTGCGGATGAAGATCGGCGTGATGTACGGGAACCCCGAGACCACGACCGGGGGCAATGCGCTGAAATTCTACGCGTCGGTCCGCCTCGACATCCGCCGCACCGGGCAGATCAAGGATCGCGATGATATCGTCGGCAACACCACGCGGGTGAAGGTCGTCAAGAACAAGGTCGCGCCGCCGTTCAAGCAGGTCGAGTTCGACATCATGTACGGCCAGGGCATTTCCAAGGTCGGCGAAATCCTCGACCTCGGCGTCAAGGCCGGGATCGTCGAGAAGTCGGGGGCCTGGTTCAGCTTCGACTCGATCCGCATCGGACAGGGCCGCGAGAATTCGAAAACCTACCTGACCGAGAACGCCGACATCGCCGCGCGCATCGAAAATGCGGTACGGGGCAAGAAGGACGAAGTCGGTGAAGCGCTGATGGCCGGGCCCGAACCGGACGACGACTGACACTTGAACCCGGCGGCGCCTTGGGCTAGGGGCGCCGCCATCCCACAGGCGGAACCGTCATCCCGGTGCCGATCGCAAGATCGGTTCTTGGTCCCGCCGAGGCATAACCGGAAAGGAACTATATTATGGCGGCCACTGTCGTCACTCTACAGCAATTGCTCGAAGCCGGGGCCCACTTCGGCCACCAGACCCATCGCTGGAATCCGCGGATGAAGCCGTACATTTTCGGCGAGCGCAATGGTGTCCACATCATCGACTTGTCGCAGAGCGTTCCGCTGTTCGCCCGCGCGCTCGATTTTGTTCAGGCCGCGGTCGCTCGCGGCGGCAAGGTGCTGTTCGTCGGCACCAAGCGTCAGGCGCAGGATGCCGTCGCGGATGCGGCCGCCGCGTGTGGCCAGCATTTCGTCAATCATCGCTGGCTCGGCGGCATGCTGACCAACTGGAAGACGATCTCGAACTCGATCAAGCGCCTCAAAACGCTCGACGAGCAGCTTTCGGGCGAGATTACCGGCCTGACCAAGAAGGAAATCCTCCAGCTCACGCGTGAGCGCGACAAGCTCGAGAAGAGCCTCGGCGGGATCCGCGACATGGGCGGGCTGCCCGACGTCATGTTCGTGATCGACTCGAACAAGGAAGAGTTGGCAATCAAGGAAGCCAATGTGCTTGGCATCCCGGTCGTGGCGATCCTCGATTCAAACTCGAACCCGCAGGGCATCGCTTTTCCGGTCCCGGGTAATGACGACGCCAGCCGTGCGATCCGCCTCTACGCCGATTCGATCGCCCAGGCGGCGAGCGCGGGCAAGAGTGGTAACCAGGCCGCCAAGGGCGTCGACATCGGTGCGATGGTCGAGCCGCCGGTTGAGGAAGTGCTGGCGTAACGTCCAGCGGACACCCACTTTGCGTTAATCCCGAGCGAAGTCGAGGGACGCGCAGGACAAGTGTTTCGACTTCGCTCGACATGACCGGACTTTGTAACAAGGATCTATAAAATGGCTGAAATCACCGCTGCCTCGGTGAAGGAACTGCGCGAGCGCACCGGCGCCGGCATGATGGACTGCAAGAAGGCGCTTTCGGAGAACGCAGGCGAGATGGAGGCGTCGGTGGACTGGTTGCGCACCAAGGGGCTCGCCGCCGCCGCCAAGAAAGCCGGCCGCACTGCCGCCGAGGGCCTCGTCGGTGTCGCCGTCGAGGGCACTCGCGGCGCGGTCATCGAGATCAACTCCGAGACAGATTTCGTTGCCAAGAACGAGCAGTTCCAGTCGTTCGTCCGCGACCTTACCCAGCTCGTGCTGATCAGCGGTGCCGACGTCGAGGCGCTCAAGACTGCGGTCTATCCGGGTGGCGGCACGGTCGAGGAAAAGCTCAACAACAATATTGCCACGATCGGCGAGAACCAGTCGCTCCGTCGCGCGTCACTGCTCGACGTTTCGCAGGGTGCTGTGGTGTCCTATGTCCACAACGCTGCGGCCCCCAACATGGGCAAGATCGGCGTACTCGTCGCGCTTGAAAGTGCGGCGCCTGCCGACGCATTGAACGCGCTTGGCAAACAACTCGCGATGCACATCGCGGCGGCCAATCCGCTCGCCCTCGACGCGGCCGACCTCGATCCCGCGCTGGTCGAGCGCGAACGTGCCATTGCGATGGAGAAGGCCAAGGACAGCGGCAAGCCGGCCAACATCATCGAGAAGATGGTTGAAGGTGGCCTCGCCAAGTTCCGCAAGGAAAATGCGCTTCTGTCACAATTGTTCGTGATGGACGGCAAGACCCCTATCGCGGAGGTGGTTGCCGCTGCAGGGAAAGAGGCCGGTTCGCAGATCACCCTGAAGGCCTTTGAGCGGTTCCAGCTCGGCGAAGGAATCGAGAAGGCGACCAGCGACTTTGCCGCCGAAGTTGCCGCCACTGCCGGAATCAAAAAGCCTGATCCGGTCGCCTGAGACGATCAATGAGTTGGCAGCGGGGCAGGGGGTGCGTAAGAGCGCTCCCGGCCCCGTTTCGCTATCGGTGCCTGAGAGGACTAGCCGCACCATGACCCGCCCGCGCTTTCACCGCATCTTGTTGAAGCTGTCGGGCGAAGCGCTGATGGGGCCGGGGCAGTTCGGCATTGACCAGGTGACGGTTGCCGGTCTTGCCTCCGAAATAGCCGCCGCGAAGGCCGCCGGTCACGAACTCTGCCTGGTCGTCGGCGGAGGCAATATCTTCCGCGGGATTGCGGGGGCGGCCAAAGGGTTCGACCGCAGCACCGCCGACTATATGGGGATGCTGGCGACGGTGATGAACGCGCTCGCCGTTCAGAATGCGCTTGAAAAGGCGGGGATCGACACACGCGTCCAGTCGGCGATCCCGATGGCGAGCGTCTGCGAGCCATATGTCCGCCGCCGCGCCATGCGCCACATGGAAAAGGGCCGAATCGTCATTTTTGCGGCGGGCACTGGCAATCCCTATTTCACGACCGATACCGCCGCTGCCCTGCGCGCCGCCGAAATGGGTTGTGACGCCTTGTTGAAGGGAACTAGCGTCGATGGCGTCTATGATGCCGACCCCAAGAAGGTCGATACCGCCAAACGCTATGACAAACTGACCTTTCACCGCGTCCTGGCCGACGATCTCAAGGTGATGGATGCGTCCGCCGTCGCGCTGTGCCGCGACAATGATATTCCGATCGTCGTGTTCAACATTCGCCAACCGGGCAATCTTGCCCGGGTTCTTGCGGGCGAAGGAACCGCGACGATCGTCTCGACTGAGGAGTGACCAATGCCCGCTTATGACAAGTCCGACATCCAGCGTCGCATGGCCGGCGCGACCGAAGCGTTGAAATCCGATCTCGTCGGGTTGCGTACCGGGCGCGCATCGACCGCGCTGCTCGATCCGATCCAGGTGGAGGTCTATGGTGCGAACATGCCCTTGAACCAGTGCGCCACGGTGTCGGTTCCCGAGCCGCGGATGCTTTCGGTGCAGGTGTGGGATCGGTCGAACGTGACGCCGGTCGAGAAGGCAATTCGAAACGCCGGACTGGGGATCAACCCAATCGTCGATGGGCAGGTCATCCGCCTACCCATTCCGGATCTGACCGAAGAGCGCCGCAAGGAACTCGCCAAGCTTGCCGGCCAATATGCAGAGAAGGCGCGGATCGCGGCGCGCAACGTCCGCCGCGACGGAATGGACGCGCTCAAGACCGACGAGAAGAAGCATGAGATCAGCGAGGACGAGCGCAAGCGGCACGAAACCGAGGTTCAGAAGATGACCGACGACACGATCCGCGACATCGACGCCGCCGCACATGCAAAGGAACAGGAAATTCTCGGCAAATGAAGCACGTACGCCCGATCGCTGCGGAAGCGAGCGAGGGCGTTTCGGCGGCGGAAGCGGCACGCGTTCCGCGCCATGTCGCAATCATCATGGATGGTAACGGGCGCTGGGCAGCGAAACGCGGATTGCCACGCGTCGCCGGGCATCGTGCGGGGGCAGAGGCGGTGCGCAAAACCGTTCGTGCTGCGGCCGAAGCCGGGGTCGAGGTGCTCACCCTCTATGCTTTTTCTTCCGAGAATTGGCGGCGATCTCCCGAGGAAGTGTCCGATCTGACCGGACTGATGCGCCTCTATCTCGAGCGCGAGCTGGCTGGCCTAGAGAAGGAGGGGGTCAGGCTTGAATTGATCGGCCAGCCCGAGGGCTTCGGTCCGGACCTTGCCGATCGCCTTGCAGCAGCGGTCGAACGCACGCGCGGCAACAAGCGGATTACGCTCGTGATGGCGCTCAACTATGGCTCCCGCGCCGAACTCGCCAGCGCCGCGCGGCGCTTGGCCGAGCGAGCGAAGGAAGGAGCCCTGGACCCGGCGGCGATCGACGAAGCGCTGATCAGCGCCGAGCTCCAAACGGCGCAGTGGCCCGCGCTTGATTTATTGATCCGTACCTCGGGCGAAGTGCGCTTGTCGAACTTCCTGCTGTGGCAGGCAGCCTATGCTGAGCTGATCTTCGTCGACACGCTTTGGCCCGATTTCGACGCTGCAGCGTTTGGCGAAGCGCTTGGCCAATATGCGCAGCGTCAGCGCCGCTTCGGGGGGCGCTGATCGTCCCGTGAGCGAACTCCTCAAGCGCACGCTGGCCGGGATCGTCATGATCGCCGTTTCACTGGCCGCTGCCGTGGTTGGTGGAACGTGGTTCGCGACGCTCGTCGCTGCGGCGGCAGCGGTCATGTTCTATGAATGGAGTCGGCTCGTCCGTGGCTGGGGCTTTCACTGGCTCGTCGCCGGGTTCGGCTATGCGCTAATTCCCGCGCTCGCGCTGCTCTGGATCCGGGAGCGCGGCGCGCACAAGCTCGATCTGTTATTATGGGTGTTCATCGTCACTTGGTCGACCGATATTGGTGCTTATTTTGCCGGTCGCGCGATTGGCGGGCCCAAGCTTGCACCCTCGATCAGCCCCAACAAGACCTGGGCCGGGCTGGTCGGCGGGATGGTGGTTGCGGGACTGCTCGGCAGTGCGTGGGTCGTCAGTCTCGGCCTACCGCGCCTGCTCCTTCTACTTGCTCCGCTGTTTGCGATCGGGGCGCAGGTCGGTGACTTGTTCGAAAGCGGACTCAAGCGCCGCGCCGGGGTCAAGGACAGCGGCGCGATCCTGCCCGGCCATGGCGGCGTTCTCGACCGGCTCGACGGATTGGTTGTCGTCGCCAGCCTGACCGCCTTGTTCCAGATGCGCGGGTGGCTGTGAGCCGGACCCTGTCGATCCTGGGCGCGACCGGTTCGATCGGCACCTCAACGCTCGATCTCGTCGCGCTTCATCCCGAACGCTTCGAAATCGTGGCGTTGACCGCAGCGCGCCAGGTTGGGGCGCTTGCTGAAGCGGCGCGCCGGACCAATGCAGCGCTAGCCGTCATCGACGACGAGCGCTTGCTGCCCGAACTCGAGCAGCGCCTTGCTGGAACGAAGTGCCGTGCCGCGGCAGGTCGCGGCGCGCTAAACGAGGCGGCGACGTCGGCGAACACAATCATGGCGGCGATTGTCGGCTGCGCGGGGCTCGAACCGGTCATGGCGGCAATCGAGACCGGTCGTACGGTCGCGCTCGCCAACAAGGAGGCGCTGGTCTCGGCCGGCGCGCTGATGACCGCATCGGTCGCCCGTCACGGCGCCACGCTCCTACCCGTCGACAGTGAGCATAACGCGATTTTTCAATGTCTTGCCGGTAGTCGTTTCCAAGATGTTGAAAGACTTATCCTGACTGCGAGCGGCGGCCCGTTCCGTCAGCGCAGCCTCGACGAGATGCGGAGCGTGACTCCCCAGCAAGCGGTAGCGCACCCCAATTGGTCGATGGGGGCGAAAATCTCGGTCGATTCGGCAACGATGATGAACAAGGGGCTCGAACTGATTGAGGCGCATCATCTGTTCGGGGTGCCGTCCAACCGCATCGACATCCTCGTCCATCCCCAGTCGGTAGTTCATTCCATGGTCGAGTTCGTCGACGGTTCGGTCATTGCCCAGCTTGGCAGTCCCGACATGCGCATTCCGATCGCTCATGCGTTGGCTTGGCCCGAGCGGATGAAAACCACCGCCGCGCGGCTCGACCTTGCCAAGATTGCGACGCTGACCTTCGAAGCCCCCGACCCGGTGCGCTTCCCCGCGCTTCGCCTAGCGCGCGCCGCGCTCGAAGCCGGAGGGGCTGCTCCCGCCACCCTCAATGCCGCCAACGAGATTGCGGTCGCTGCCTTCCTCGATCACCGCATTGGCTTTGGCGAGATTGCGCCGGTGGTGGAGCGCACGCTCGATCGGGTGAACGCGCCCGCGCCCCGCTCCGTCGCCGAAGTGATCGACATCGATGCGCAAGCGCGCGACATAGCGCGCGCCATGATTGCCCGGATCGCCGCCTGATGCTCGCCCAACCCCCCGTCTGGTTCATTGCCATCGCCTTCCTGTGCGCGATCGGGCCGCTGGTCCTGCTCCATGAACTTGGCCATTATCTGATTGCTCGGGCCTTCGGTGTGGGGGCAGACAGCTTTTCGATCGGCTTTGGACCCGAACTTGCCGGCTGGACCGACAAGCGCGGGACGCGGTGGAAGCTCGCCCTGCTCCCGCTCGGCGGTTACGTCCGCTTCACCGGCGATGCCGACGCAACCAGCCGCCCGGGTGCCGAGCCGCTGAGCGAAGCCGACCGCGCGCTCAGCTTCCACCTGAAGCCCGTGTGGCAGCGGTTCCTGATCGTGCTGGCCGGGCCGGTGACCAATTTCATCATCGCGATCCTAATTTTTGCCGGGTTTTTCCTGACGCTCGGGATGCCCCACAGCCCGCCGGTGGTCGGTCGCATCCTGCCGAATTCGACTGCGCTTGAGGTCGGGCTTCGACTCGGCGACCGGATCGAGTCGGTCGGCGGCTACCCGACCGACAGTTTCGAGGATATTCGCCGCACCGTATCGCTTCGTCCCGACCAAACCCTCGAAGTGCGTCTCGTTCGTGACGGTGCCGAACGGGTCATTCAAGCCAAGATCGCCAGTTTCGAGCTTCGTGACCAGTTCGGCCAGTCGGCCCGCATCGGCATGCTCGGGATCATCCCGGCCGAGCGCGAGTGGATCCGCCCCCCGCTTGGCTCGGTCATTCCCGAGGCGACTCGATTTACCTTCGACATCACGGGTTCGATGGTCGCCGGCCTCGGTCAGGTTATTTCCGGTCAGCGCTCGGTCAAAGAATTGGGTGGAACGCTGAAGATGGCGCAGATGGCCGGGCAACAGGCAAGACTTGGCCCGTTCGAGTTCATCCAGCTCGTCGCGCTGTTCTCAATTAATCTGGGATTCATCAACCTGTTGCCAGTGCCGATGCTCGATGGCGGCCATCTCCTGTTCTATGTCGTGGAGGCGGTCCGGCGGCGGCCGGTTAGCGACCGGGCACAGGAATGGGCTTTCCGCGGCGGGCTCGCGCTGATCCTGGCGCTGCTGATGTTCACGACGTTCAACGATCTCGGGTCGTTTGGCGTTTGGGCGCGGCTTGGCCAACTCATGGGCTAGGCCGCTTGATTGGCGGCGGGGCTTAGGGCAGGGCCGCACCGGCCATGCTTATTGGCGTATTGATGATTTTGAAGGGCGGGGACGCGTGAAGGCACCGACGACGACCAACTTGCGGCGGATGGGCACGATGCTGCTCGTCGGTACTGTTCTTGGTGGCAGCGCCGCACCGCTGCTGGCGCAAGCTTCGGCGACCGCGCAGCCGGCCGCAGCAGCACCTGCACCTGCACCAGCCACTGTGACCACCACCGCCACGCCGAGCAGCGGCAGTGTCCGGTCGATCAAGGTCGTCGGTGCCGAACGGCTCGAGCCCGAGACGATCCGCGCCTATGCCAACCTCGCCCCGGGGCAGAGCTACACGACCGAGACGCTCGATACCGCGCTCAAGGACCTCTACGCGACCGAGTTGTTTGCCGATGTCGTGATTGGCGGCGCCGATACCGGCGACCTCGTCATCACGGTGCGCGAGAATCCGGTCATCAACCGCATCGTCCTTGAGGGCAACAAGCGGCTCAAGTCGGACAAGATCACCCCCGAGATCAAGCTCGCCCCGCGGCAAATCTTCACCCGCTCGAAGGTGCGCGCCGACGTCGAGCGGATCATCGAATTGTACAAGCGCCAGGGGCGCTTCGCCGCGACGGTCGAGCCAAAGATCGTCAACCTCGACCAGAACCGCGTCGACCTGGTGTTCGAGATCCGCGAGGGCGACAAGTCCAAGGTCCGCGCGATCAACATCATCGGCGCCGAACATTTCGGCGTTGGCCAGTTGCGCAAGCAAATGTACACCAAGCAGGCCGGCGGGCCGCTTGGCTTCCTGAAGTCGAACGACAGCTATGACCCTGACCGCCTAGCTGCCGACCAGCAGAAGCTGCGCGCTTTCTATCTGACGCAGGGCTATGCTGATTTCCGGGTTGTCAGCGCGCTCGCCGAGCTGACGCCCGACCGCAAGGACTTCGTGATCACGTACGTGGTCGAGGAAGGCCCGCGCTATAAGTTCGGCAAGATCAATGCGGAAAGCGATCTGCGCGACTTGAACGCGGCCAAGATCAAGTCGGTCGTGCGGCTGCAGGAAGGCAGCTGGTTCAACGCCAAGGCCGTCGAAGACACGGTCAACGGGCTCAACGAGATCGCCGGAACGCTGGGCTATGCCTTTGCCGACATCTCGCCCAACTACGACCGAGATTCCGAACATAAGCTGATGAATATCACCTTCCACGCCAACGAGGCGCAGCGGGTGTATGTCGAACATATCAATATCCAGGGCAACACGGTGACCCGCGACAAGGTCATCCGCCGCGAATTCCGCCTTAACGAGGGCGACGCCTTCAACAGCATCAAGGTCAAGCGCAGCCAGGATCGGATCCAGAGCCTCGGCTTCTTCCAGGAGAAGCTCGAAGTGAAGCAGAGCCCCGGCTCGGCGCCTGACCGGGTCGACCTTGGCGTCGATGTCGAGGAAAAGTCGACCGGCCAGCTGCAGCTTTCGGCGGGCTACTCGAGCCTCGAGAAGTTCATCATCTCGGCATCGATTGAGCAGAATAACTTCCGCGGGATGGCCCAGACTCTGTCGGCCGGAGTCAATTATTCCCGTTATTCGAAATCGATCAACCTCGGCTTCACCGATCCCTATTTCCTCGACAAGCAGATCCTGTTCGGTGGTGACCTTTTCCGGCGCGACTATAACAGCTATAATTACATCGGGACGCAGCGCAACACGACCTATTCGCAAGTCTCGACTGGGGGTGATTTAAAGCTTGGCTTCCCGATTACCGAATTCGCTTCGTTCGGAACGCGCTATTCGCTGATCCAGGACAAGGTCAGCCTCGACAAGAACACCTTCTATACTGACCCCGTTGGGGCTGGCCCGCTGGCCCCCGCCTGCGACCCGCTAAAAGCCGGTCGATACCTGTGCGACGAAATTGGAACGCGGATCACGTCATCGGTCGGCTATTCGCTCGGCTATGACAATACCGACGGGATTCGACCGACGCGCGGGCAGCGGCTGAGCTTCAGTCAGGATTTCGCGGGGCTCGGCGGCGACGTCAAATATGTCCGCAGCCAGATCAACGGGACGAAATATTTCGGGCTGCCAAGGGGCTTCGTCTTTTCCGTTCATGGGGAAGCCGGCTATATTGCTGCGCTTGCGAGCTCGCCTGGCCCCGGGCGCGATGCCATCCGCCTGACCGACCGTTTTTTCGGGGCCCAGCTGCGTGGTTTCGATATTCGCGGCATTGGTCCGCGCATTGTCCGCCAGAGTTATAATCTTGATGGAACGCTGGTCCCCGTCAGCAAGAAGAATAATTTCAGCGATTCACTCGGCGGCCGCGCCTACTACATGGGTCGGCTCGAGCTCGAGATTCCGCTCGGCGCCGGAGCGCGCAGCCTTGGGCTTCGTCCCTCGGCGTTTGTCGACGCTGGCTCGGTGTGGTCGCTGACACGGCCGTCGCTGACCAACATCGGGATCATATGCACCCCGACCTTGGCAAATACGACAGGCACCACCCTGTTCCAGAACCCGGGCACATTATGTCCGGGAGAGACGACGACGACGCCGAGTGTCAACTATAGTCGCTCGCCGGGGTATACCGAGAATTTCCTCGGCAATTCGCCAAAGCCGCGCCTCGCGATCGGTATCGGCGTCAACTGGACCTCGCCGTTCGGCCCGCTGCGCATCGACCTCGCCAAGGCCCTGCTCAAACAGAAGGGCGACGAAACCAAACTCTTCTCATTCAACGTAGGAACCCAATTCTGATGAAACAGCTCGTAATGCTCGCGTCCCTCGCCACTGCGGCGATGCTCATTCCCGCTGCTGCCCAGGCTGCGCCGGCAAATGTCATCGTCGTCGACAATGAGCGCGTCTATGCCGAGTGCACCGCATGCCGCGCGGCGCAAGGCCAGCTTCAAGCGCAGGCCACCGCGCTCCAGGCGCGTCAGGCCGCGCTTGCCGCTCCGCTGAAAACCGAAGCCGAGTCGCTTCAGGCCGCAGCCGACGCGCTCAAGGGTGCGACACCAACCGCTGCGTTGCAGGCCCGCGCGACCGCCTTTCAGGCCAGGCAAGGCGCCGCGAACCAGGAGTTGCAGCGTCTCCAGCAGTCTCTCCAATCGACCCAGGCGAATGTCCTTCGCCAGATCAACGCCCGGCTCGGGCCGGCGATCAAGCAGGTGATGATCGCCAAAGGCGCCAATTTGGCAATCGACATGAACAATACGCTTGCGGTTGGCGCGGGCATGGATGCGACCGCAGATGTGCTTGTTGCGCTCAATGCGACGCTGCCGTCGGTGAGCGTGACAGCCGGCGCCGCTCCGACTGCGCAGGGTCGTTAGAACGAAGTGAGCGGCGAGGGGGAAGCCAGGCCGGTCCTCGGCCCGCTGGACGTGCGCAAGGTGATGGCGGCGTTGCCGCATCGCTATCCCATGCTGCTCGTCGATCGGGTTGAGGCCCTCGAACCCGACGTGCGGATCGTCGCGACGAAGGCGGTGTCCATCAACGAGCCGTTTTTCGCCGGTCACTTTCCCGGGCGGCCGATCATGCCCGGAGTGTTGATCGTCGAGGCGCTGGCGCAGGCCGCCGGCGTCCTTGCGGTCGAAAGCCTTGGCCTCGCGGGATCGGGCAAGCTGGTTTATTTCATGGCGATCGAGAACGCCAAGTTTCGCACTCCGGTTGAACCCGGCTGTCTGCTGACGCTCGAGGTCGAGTTCGTGCAGAAGCGATCGAGCGTGTGCAAGTTCAAGGGCACCGCCAGGATCGGCGACAAGCTTGCCGCAGAGGCGAGTTTCACCGCAATGATTGCCGACCCGCCCAAGGATTAACGGGCAATTTGCCAGCCACCCCCCGGCGCGGCGCGAACGCCGAAAAGCGCGCCTAGCCGATCCTCCAGCAAGGGTGGGAGTCCGTCTCCGACCAGCCTTCCATGATCGACTAGAAGCACTCGATCGAACCGCTCGACCAGCGCGATGTCGTGCAGCGCGACCATTACGGTGGAGCCCTTTCGCGCCTCCTCGCCAAGCAGATCGAGCGTCCGCAGCACCCAATAGGGATCGAGGTTCGACAACGGCTCGTCGAGCAACAGCAGTCGCGCCTTGCCGGCCAATGCCCGCGCCAGCATCGCCCGGGCGCGCTCGCCCGTCGATAATCGGTCGATCGTGCGGTCGACGAGTGGTTCCAGTTCCAGCGCTCGGATCAAAGCCGTGCATCGCGCGACATCGGGCTCGCTCAACCCAAGCTCGATCCAGTCCGCCACCCGGATCGGCCACGGCGCCTCGCGCGATGCTGGCATGAACGCCAGCAGCCGCCGCCGTCCGGCCTCGCTTGCTTGGTCGAGGTCATGCCCTTCGACGCTGACCGATCCGTCAGCATCCTCGGTCCGCGCCAGCCCCCGAAGCAGGCTGGTCTTGCCTCCGCCGTTGGGGCCGATCACCGCTACCGCCTGACCCGGCTCGATAAGCAGGTCGGTTGGCGACAGTCGGCCGGCGATGCCGACGAACCGCGCAATGGCGAGGGACGTCATGACGCCATCCGTCCGCGCATCGACAGCAGGATCGCGATGAACATCGGGGTGCCGATCAGCGTGGTCAGCACGCCGACCGGAATGGCATGGTCGAGCGTTACGCTCCGTGTCGCATAATCGGCGAGCATCAGCAGCAGCGCCCCGGTCAGTCCCGCCGGCGCCAGCGCGCGCCCGGGGTGGCCGCGCACCATCCGCCGCGCAACGACCGGAGCGATTAGCCCGACAAAGCCGATTGCTCCGCAGACCGAGACGCAAGCGCCGACCGCGACCGCGCTAAGCGCGACGATCTCGATACCGATGTGCCGGGGACGGTGGCCGAGCGAGGCGAGGACGTCATCGCCCAGCGCCATCAGGTCGAGCGCGCGCGATCGGCGGAGGAGCAACCCGCAGGCGATTGTCGCGGGCACCAATGCGGCTGCGGCTTGACCCAGGCTTCGGTCGGTGAAGCTTCCCATAAGCCACTCGAAACTATCGTAGAACGCGAAGGGGGACGGGGCCAAAGCGAGCAGCAAGCTGGTTGCCGCCCCCGCCGCGAGCGACACCGCGAGCCCGGCGAGCAGCAGCCGCACCTTGTCGGTCCGCCGCCCGGCGAGGACCAGCAGCAGCGCCAGCGCCAGACCCGCCCCGAGTGCGCCGCACAGCGCTAGCAACAATGGGCTCGCGATCCCCAGCCAGTAAGACCCGAACACCGCGCCGAGCGCAGCGCCGCTGCTGCTGCCGGTGATGTCGGGCGAGGCGAGGGGGTTGGCGAACAGCGCCTGCAATGCCGCGCCGCTGACCCCCAGTGCCGCTCCATAGCCCAACGCGAGCAATGTGCGCGGCAGCCGAAGCTCGACCAGCACGGTGCGCCCAAGCCCCGGATCGATGCGCCACGCCTCGGCCAGCGATCCGATCGGGCTGAGCAGATGCAGTGCGGCCACCGCCACCACCAGCAACGCGGCCAGCATGATCCTCATCGAACCACGCGCCGCAACCGCTCGATCTCATCCAGCATCAGCGGCCCCGCGCAGGTCC
>JBDSGJ010000001.1:0-22093 GCA_039919075.1 Sphingomicrobium sp. | reverse complement strand
GGCCATCAGATTTGAGAGTAGGCGAATGGCCCCTTTCATGACCCCTTTGATGGCCCCATTTTGCATGGGATGGACTGAAACAGGCTCGGACGCTCCGGGACAAAACCAAAGCTAAAGTGGCATATTTCTGCGGTTTTGTCGAGCACTTTGGGGGGTTCTGAAAAGAACAAATGGTGCCCAGGAGAGGACTCGAACCTCCACGGCCTTGCGACCGCCAGCACCTGAAGCTGGTGCGTCTACCATTCCGCCACCTGGGCACGGTGCTGATCGTCAATCGGGTAGAGGCGGGCGGTTAGCGGCGCGGGCGCGGGCTTGTCAATCCAGCGACTTGTCAACGCGGCGCCGCGACGCGTATGCCGCGCCCCATGACCGACCCTCAGCCGAGCCCATTGGCCAATCCCTCGACCAGTCTCGTAACTGTCTTCGGCGGCGGCGGGTTCATCGGCCGCTATGTCTGCGAGGCATTGCTCCGCGAGGGGGTTCGCCTGCGTGTCGCCCAGCGCGACATTCGCCGCGCGCACTTTCTCCAGCCGCTCGCCGGGGTCGGCCAGCTCGGCTTCGTCGCCGCCTCGCTGACCAACCGCGCCAGCGTCGAGCGCGCGGTCGACGGCGCCAGCGCGGTCATCAACCTCGTCGGCATCCTCAAGGGCAAGTTCGAGGCGATCCACGTCGAGGGCGCCCGCCGCGCCGCCGAGGCTGCCGCATTCGCCGGGGCGCGCGCCTTCGTCCAGGTCAGCGCGATCGGCGCCGACGCGGCAAGCCCATCGGCCTATGGCCGCTCCAAGGCCGCCGGCGAGGAGGCGGTTCGCGCCGCCTTCCCGACTGCCACGATCCTCCGCCCGAGTCTCGTCTTCGGCCGTGAAGACCAGCTCACCAACCGCTTTGCCCAGATGTCGCGGCTGCCGCTGCTCCCGGTCATCGCCGGGGAGACGAAGTTCCAGCCGGTGTTCGTCGCCGACCTCGCCCGCGCGATCGCCGCCGCCGCGCTCGATCCCGCCACCTATGGCGGCCAGACCTTTGAGATCGGCGGGCCCGAGGTTATGACCATGCGCCGCCTCAACATGGCGATCGCTGCGCTCGCCGGCCAGTCACCGGCGCTTGCCCCGGTGCCCGACTTCGCGGCCGAGTTGATGGCAAAGTTCGGCTTCCTGCCCGGCGCGCCGCTGACCCGCGACCAATGGGCGATGCTCCAGACTGACAATGTCGTTGCCCCTGGCGCCCCCGGGCTTGAGGCGTTCGGAATCACCCCGACTCCGCTCGCCGCCGTCGCCCCCGGTTGGCTCGACCGCTTTCGCAAGGGCGGCCGCTTCGCCCCGCGCAAGACCGACCTCATCTCCTCCTGAGGAGCCCCCGTGCCGATCATCCTCGTCGTCATCCTCCTCGGCATCGTCGAGGGGGTCACCGAATTCCTGCCCGTCTCATCGACCGGTCATTTGATTCTTGCCAACGCGCTGCTCGGCTATGATCCCGAGACGTGGAAAATCTTCAACGTCGTGATCCAGCTCGGCGCGATGATGGCGGTGGTGGTGCTCTACTGGCGCACCTTCGTCGCGGTCATCATGGGGCTGGTCAAGCGCGAGCCGGGCGCCTTCGCCTTCGTCCGCAACGTCCTGATCGCGTTCATGCCCGCCGCGATCCTGGGCCTCGCCATCCACAAGCAGATCGAGGCGATGCTCGGCTCGGCGCGGATCGTGTCGGTCGCGCTGATCGTCGGTGGTCTCGCCATCCTGGTCATCGAGAAGACCGTGAAGGAAGGCAACATCGCCTCGGTTTCGGCGATCCCCTGGCCCAAAGCACTGCTGATCGGGGTGTTCCAGTGCCTGGCGATGATCCCCGGCGTCAGCCGCTCGGGCGCGACCATCCTCGGCGCGCTTAGCATCGGCGTCGAGCGCCGCACCGCCGCCGAGTTCAGCTTCTTCCTCGCGCTTCCGACGATGGCCGGCGCGACCGCGCTCGAGCTGGTCAAGAACCGCCACGACCTTGGCACTGTCGGCCTGCCGCTGATCGGGCTTGGCATGCTCGTCTCGTTCCTCGTCGCGCTGGTCGTGATCAAGGCGTTCCTGGCAATCGTCACGCGGCGCGGCTTTGGCCCGTTCGCCTGGTATCGCATCCTCGTCGGCGGCGCGGCGCTTGCGTGGCTTACGTTGGGCTGACGCTTGGCTGAGGTTCGGCTGACATTGGCAATCGGCCGTTCATGAAACGCCCATCTATTCATGCTATGTCGCTCGAATGATCCGTTTTCCCGGAGTCGTGCGATGCGTAAATTTATCCTGTTCCCACTTCTCGCCGTCACCAGCCCGGCGCTGTCGCAGGGCGCGCCTTATCCCGCGCCCTATCCCGGCCCCTACACCTTCCCCGCGCCGCCGACCGGCATGCCCGCCATCCCGCAGGAGCTGTTCGACCCGGCTGTCCCGGCGCAGCTGGGGCGGATGGCCGGTGCGTTGACCGGGGCCTTCATGCGCCTTCCCGTCGGCGAGCTCGAAGCCGCGATCGCCGGGCGCCCGGTCACGCCCGCCGACCGCCGCAAAACCGTCGGCAGCGAGGCTCGCCGCGACAATCCCAACATCGAGCGCGACCTTCAGCGCGACGTGGCCTCGAGCGCCGGGCGAGTGCAATCGGGCGCGCGGGCAATGCAGCGCGCAATGCCGGTCGTTGCCCAGGCGATGGGCCAGGCGGTTGAAGCAATCGAGCGCGCCACTGCGAATATGCCCGACCCGACCTACCCGCGCCGTTAACGCCCGCAACCTCAAAGAATATATTGATCAGTGTCGGGTCTCAGACTCGGCAGCTGTGGATAAATGTGGAATGTTCGTTGCGGGGGACGAAACTTGGTCAATTACCGCCTTTATTGCCTTGATCGACATGGGAAGATCCACACGGCCGAGTGGCTCGAAGCAGCGGATGATCAATCGGCGATCGCCGCCGCGCGCGCGTTGGGCAAGCCGGCCGATTGTGAATTATGGCTCCGCAATCGATTGGTCGAGCGAATTTTGGCGCCCCCAGCGGCGTAATAGTGTCATCGCTAGCGGTGGACGCGCGCCGCCTTCGCGCTAAAGCTCGCCGCTATGTGGCAACTCTTCCAATTCCCGCTCTGTCCTTTCTCGCGCAAGGTGCGCCTCGTGCTTGGCGAAAAAGGCATCGCGCACGAACTGGTACGCGAAAATCCGTGGGAGCGGCGCGACGAGTATATGGACTTGAACCCGGCGGGGGAAACGCCGGTGCTGGTCGAGGCCGAGCAGGGTTTGACCCTAATCGGCAGCCAGCCCATCGTCGAATATTTCGACGAGACCGTCGACAAGTCGCCGATGCTCCACGGCAATGCGGCCGCCCGCGCCGAGATCCGCCGACTGACGGCCTGGTTCGACGAAAAATTGTTCCACGAAGTCGTCGAGCCGTTGATGCACGAGCGGATGCGCAAGCGGTTGGTGAGCCGCGAATCCCCCGACACGGGCGTGCTCCGCCAGGCAATGAAAACCGCCAACAATCACCTCGACTATCTCGATTATCTCCTCGACCACCGCCGCTGGATCGCCGGCGCCGGATTGAGTCTGGCGGATTTTGCGGCCGCGGCTCAGCTGTCGGTAGTCGATTATCTCGGCGCACTCGACTGGCGCGGGCACAAGCAGACGCGGGACTGGTACGCGGTGATGAAGAGCCGCCCGGCGTTCAGGCCGCTGCTCGGGGAGCGGATGGAAGTGATCGTCCCGCCCGCTCATTACGACAAGGTGGATTTCTAGCCTCGTCAAAGGTCGTCAACCCCGGCTCGACCGGGGCCTACCTTCTTTCCACCGACGCAAACGACGGTGGGTCCCGGGGCAAGCCCGGGATGACGCTTGGCCGAGCGGGATGGTGTTAACCGCGCGTAGCCGTCATCAGGTAATTCAGCCGCAAATCCTCGCTGCGGTGGAGTCCCTTGGGCGGAGAGAAGGCGATGCCCTCGACGTCGATGACGTCCATCCCCGCCTTCTTGAACAGCGCACCCAGCGCCTCGGGTTCAAGGAACTTGTCATAATCATGGGTGCCGCGAGGAATTCGCCCGAATCCCTCGGCCAGCGTGATGGTCAGCAACTTCGCCAGCGCGGTCCGGTTTGGCGTCGACATCACCAGAAGCCCACCAGGCGTAACCCGCTCGGCTAGCGCGCGAACGAACGCCCCCGGGTCGGCGACATGCTCAACCACTTCCATCGCCGTCACCAGGTCGAACACGCACTCAAGCGCCTCGACCCCAACCGCGCGATAATCGATTTCCAGACCGCGCGCCGCGGCATGAACGCTGGCCGCGGCGATCAGTTCGGGCGCCGCATCAACCCCGGTGACCGCTGCGCCAAGCCGTGCCAGCGGCTCGCACAGCAGCCCCGCCCCGCACCCGACATCGAGCGCGCGCTTGCCCGCGAGCGGCTTCAACGCGCACTCGTCCATTGCCCAATGCTGATCAATCCGGTCGCGCAGATAGGATAATCGCACCGGGTTCAACCGATGCAACATCGCCGACGCGCCATCCGGATCCCACCAGTCATCGGCCATCGCGCCAAAGTGCCGCGCCTCGGACTCGACGATACTTGTGTTGCTCATGGCGCCTTTCTAACAGGGCGCCGCGCTTAACCCAAGGACACGCCGCCCACCAATGACCCGCATCGTGATGAAATTCGGCGGCACTTCGATGGCCGGGATTGAACGCATCCGCTCGGTCGCCGACCGGGTCAAGCGCGAGGTCGAGCGCGGCAACCAGGTCGCGGTCGTCGTCTCGGCCATGGCCGGCGAGACCGACCGCCTCGTCCAATTGTGCAAGGAAGCCGCCCCGCTCTACGACCCGCGCGAATATGATGTCGTCGTCGCCAGCGGCGAGCAGGTCACTGCGGGACTCCTCGCCATGACCCTCCAGGGCATGGGTCTTAACGCGCGCAGCTACATGGGCTGGCAGCTCCCGATCCGCGCCTCGGGCCACGCCAGCGCGCTGATCGAAGGCATCGACGTCGCCGTGCTCGAACGCGCGTTCGACGATAGCGGGATCGCGGTCATCCCCGGCTTCCAGGGGGTCACCGCCGAGGGCGCGCTAGCGACGTTCGGCCGCGGCGGCTCGGACACTTCGGCGGTGGCGCTGGCGGTGGCGGCCAAGGCCGACCGCTGCGACATCTACACCGACGTCGACGGGGTCTACACTACCGACCCGAGGATCGTACCGCGCGCCCGAAAACTCGACGTCGTGACCTATGAGGAAATGCTCGAACTCGCCTCGGTCGGCGCCAAGGTCCTCCAGACCCGCTCGGTCGGGCTGGCGATGCGCTTCAACATGCCGCTGCAAGTGCTGTCCTCATTCGAGGACACGCCGGGAACAATGATCGTCAGTGACGAAGGAAGTGCAATGGAACGCAACATCATCACCGGCATCGCGCACGACCGCAACGAGGCGTTCATCACGCTCACCGGCCTGCCCGATCGCCCCGGCACTGTCGCCGCCGTCTTCCGCCCGCTGGCCGACGCCGGGATCAACGTCGACATGATCGTCCAGTCGGCGCGCGCCGGATTGAAGAGCGACCTCACCTTCACCGTGCCCAAGGCCAGCCTGGCGCACAGCGTCGATGCGCTGGCGAAAGTGCGCGAGGCGGGCGGGTTCGAGGAAATCATCACCAACACCGACATCGTCAAGGTCAGCGTGGTCGGGGTCGGCATGCGCTCCCACGCCGGCATCGCCGCGCAGATGTTCGACACGCTCGCCGAGCGTCAGATCAATATCGTCGCCATCTCGACCAGCGAGATCAAGGTCTCGGTGCTGATCAGCGAGGATTATACCGAGCTCGCGGTGCGCGTCCTCCACACCGCTTTCGGGCTCGATGCGCCCGCCGCGGCGCTCGATGCGGGAGCGACCGCATGAGCGGAGAGGGAATGATCGCCGAACCGCGCGTCATGCACGCCACCGGCGCCGGGACCACGCGCCTCGCCGAGCTGATGCACCGCGGCACCGATTTCCTCGGCTGCGACGTCGCGATCATGTGCGGCGCGATGAGCTGGGTCAGCGAGCGCAACCTCGTCTCGGCGATCAGCAACGCCGGCGGGTTCGGTGTAATCGCCTGCGGGGCGATGACCCCCGACCTGCTCGACCGCGAGATCGCCGCGACCAAGCTGCTCACCGCCAAGCCGTTCGGGGTCAATTTGATCACCATGCACCCGATGCTCAGCGAGCTGATCGACGTCTGCGCCAACCATCGCGTCACCCACGTCGTCCTCGCCGGTGGTCTCCCTCCCGGCGGCGCGATCGACCGGATCAAGGCGAGCGGCGCCAAGCTGATCGCCTTCGCCCCCGCCTTGTCCCTCGCCAAGAAACTGCGCCGTTCCGGAGCCGATGCGCTGGTCATTGAAGGAATGGAGGCGGGCGGCCATATCGGCCCCGTCTCGACTTCGGTCCTCGCCCAGGAAATCCTCCCCGAAGTCGCTGCCGAAATCCCCGTGTTCGTCGCCGGCGGAATCGGCCGCGGCGAAGCGATCGCCGCCTACCTCGAAATGGGCGCGGTCGGGGTCCAGCTCGGCACCCGCTTCGTCTGCGCGACCGAAAGCATCGCCCACCCCAATTTCAAGAAGGCGTTCCTGCGCGCCTCGGCCCGCGACGCCGTCCCCTCGGTCCAGCTCGACCCGCGCCTGCCGGTCATCCCGGTCCGCGCGCTCAAGAATCGCGAGACCGAGAATTTCGCCGCCAAGCAGCGCGAAATCGCCAACGCGCTCGATGGGGGCGGGCTCGAAATGTCCGAAGCCCAGCTCCAGATCGAACATTATTGGGCCGGAGCGCTGCGCCGCGCGGTGATCGACGGCGACGTCGAATCGGGCTCGATCATGGCCGGGCAATCGGTCGGGATGGTCAAGCGCGAGGAACCCGTGGCCGCGATCATCGCCGAACTCGTTGCGCAAGCCGCGTCCGCGCTCGAGAGCAGGGGCTAAGGCACCCGCCTTACCCCAGCCGCTCCTCCACGCCCGCAAGCAGCGCCATCGTTTCGCGGCGGAAGTCGGCGAAGGCGCCGGCGGTGGCCTCGGACGCAGACCAGCGCTCGGCGTCGCGCTTAAGGGTTTCCGCGAGAAGGCGGATCTGGTCGAGAAATTGGCGGGCGCTGGCCGCCGCCGCCGGGTCGCTGGTGTTGGCCAGCACGGGCAGCAGGCTGTCGTCGCCCCCGCTGCCGAAATGACGGCGAAGCAGCGCGGTCAGTCGGGCAAGCTCGCGCCGCACCGCCTCCGCCGCTGCCACGGTGTCGGCATCGCCCTCGCGCGCCTCGGGAAAGGCATCGGCGCTTGACGGGGCAGCGGTGACACCCATTCCATCCCCCGCCGCGGTGGCACGATCGGGCGGAGGTGGTTCGGATCGCGTCACTGCTGCCCCTTGCGGCTTCGTTTCGACCCGCTTGGCTTATGCCCGCTTGGCGCGAGCGATGCGCGGGCTACATGGTCCAAAGCGGAGTGAGCGATCTGGCTGGAGGTCCTCCCCCGCAACACACACTTCAACCGCCCGTGCTTGGCCGCCGCCCCCGCGCCTGCTAGCGATTGCCCCATGCCCACCCCCGCCGTTGCCGCCGCTCGCGAAATCCTGACCGGCCTCCATGCGCTGATGGCGAAGCGTGGTTCGCCGCAGGCCAAGCTCGACCATGTCGTCGACCTCATCGCCGACGCGCTCAAGAGCGAGGTCTGCTCGATCTACCTGATGCGCGACAATCTGCTCGAGCTGTCGGCCACCCACGGCCTGCGCAAGGAAGCCGTTCACGTCACCCGGCTCGGGTTCGGCGAAGGGCTGGTCGGGACGATTGCCGAGGAAGGGCGCATCCTCAACCTCGCCGAGGCGGCCGACCATCCCTCCTTCGCCTACCGGCCCGAGACCGGCGAGGAGCGCTTCCACAGCTTCGCCGGCGTGCCGATCATCAACCGCGAGAATGTCGTCGGCGTGTTGTCGGTCCAGCATGCCGACCCGCGCGGCTATGACGATGTCGAGATCGAGGCGCTGCAGACGGTGGCAATGGTCCTGTCCGAACTGATCGTCAGCGCGCGGCTGGTCGATCTCACCCGGCGCGGCGCGCGCAGCGACGGCGGCGCGCTGCGCGTCGTCGGATTGAAGCTGGTCGCCGGAATGGCGCGCGGCATCGCCGTCTTTCATCAGCCGAGCGTGATCGTCCACCAGACCGTTGCCGAGGACACCGAGGCCGAGCGCGCGCGGGTCTATGCCGCCTTCCGCAAGATGCGCGAGCAGATCGAGAATATGACCCGCGAGGCCGAATTCGGCACCGTCGGCGAGCATCAGGAGATCCTCGAGACCTACAAGATGTTCGCCTATGACGAGGGCTGGTCGCGGCGCATCAACGACGCGATCGACTCGGGCCTGACCGCCGAGGCGGCGATCGAGCGGGTCCAGCAACGCACCCGCGCCCGGATGCGCGACATCGACGATCCGTTACTCAAGGAACGGATGCACGACCTCGACGATCTCGCCAATCGCCTGCTGCGGATCGTCTCGGGGCGGATGGGCACTGCTGCCCAGACCGGGCTCGCTAAGGACACGGTGCTGATCGCGCGCAACCTCGGCCCCGCCGAACTACTCGAATATGACCGCCGTCGCCTCAAGGCGGTCGTCCTCGAGGAAGGCTCGCTGACCGCTCACGTGACGATCGTCGCGCGCGCGATGGGGGTCCCCGTTGTCGGCCGAGTCGCGGACATCCGCCATATCGCCAGCGAAGGCGACACGGTGCTGGTCGATGGCGACATGGGCGCGGTCATCGTCCGCCCGACGCGCAGCCTGTCGAACCAGTTCGACACGCGCATGGCGATGAGCCAGCGCCGCCGCGCTGAATATGCCTCGCTCCGCAACCTGCCATCGGTCACCACCGACGGCCAACGGGTGACGCTGATGGTCAATGCCGGGCTGGCCGACGACGCCGCCGCGCTCGACGCCACGGGTGCCGAGGGCATCGGCCTGTTTCGCACCGAGTTCCAGTTCCTCATCGCCGCAACGCTCCCCGGCCGCGAAAGCCAGTTCAGGCTGTACAAGTCGGTGCTCGACAGCGCCGGGGACAAGCCGGTCGTGTTCCGCACGCTCGACATCGGCGGCGACAAGGCACTGCCCTATCTTCAGGATCATCGCGACGAGAGCGAGAATCCGGCGATGGGCTGGCGCGCGCTTCGCCTCAGCCTCGAACGATCGACGCTGATGAAGGCGCAGGCTCGCGCGTTGATCGAAGCCGCGGGGGGCCGCACCTTGCGCGTGATGTTCCCGATGGTGTCCGAGCCGTGGGAATATGAGGAGGCGAGGGCGCTGTTCGAAAAACAGCTCTCCTGGGCGACCGCTGCGGGAAAGCCGGTCCCGGCCCAAGTGCTGTACGGCGCAATGCTCGAGGTGCCGAGCCTTGCCGAAATGCTCGACGTGCTCCTCCCCCGGCTCGATTTCCTGTCGATCGGGACCAACGACCTGACCCAGTTTCTATTCGCCGCCGACCGCGCCGACCCGCGCCTCGCCGAGCGCTACGACTGGCTCAGCCCGGCAATCCTCCGCTTCCTCCGCCGCGTCGCGCGCGAAGCCAAGGCGCACAATGTGCCGGTCCGGCTGTGCGGCGAGATGGGCGGGCGGCCCCTCGAGGCAATGGCGCTGATCGGCATCGGCATCGAGCAATTCTCGATCACCCCGGCCGCGCTCGGCCCGATCAAGGCGATGGTCCGCTCGCTCGACGGCGCCGCGGTCCGCGCCAAGCTCGAGGCTCTCCTTGCAAAGCCGCCGCGCGACATGCGCAAGACGCTCGGCGAATGGGCGAAAAAACATGGCGTTGTGCTTGATTAGTGTCGGCACCGGCCGGACTTCACAAAGCAAACACCAAGATTGACAGGAAAGCACGCCGCCCTGACAAAGCGCGCGTCAAGGGGAATAGCATGGACGAGATCGAGGACAGCGCAGTCGCAACCGTCGGCGAGCGGCTTCGCGCTGCGCGCGAGGCGCAGGGCCTGACGCTCGACGCAATCGCTGCCCAGACGCGGATCCCGACGCGTCACCTCGCCAGCCTCGAAACGAGCGACTGGGCGTCGCTTCCCGCGCCAACCTATTCGGTCGGATTCGCCAAGAATTACGCCGCCATCGTCGGGCTCGACCGCGCCGAAATCGCCGATCAACTCCGCTCCGAAATGGGCGGGACGCGCGCCGCTTACACCCAGGCCGAAGTGTTCCAGCCGGCCGACCCAAAGCGCTCGATGCCCAAATGGCTGATGATCGGGGCGGTCGTCGCGCTGCTCGTCGTGTTCGCGCTGCTCAGCTTCCTCCGCAACCGTGAGCTGACGCCCGCTGCGAATCCCGCTCCCCAGACCGAGGTCGCGCCGTCCGCGACGGGTGCTCCGACCGTTGCTGCCCCCGTAGTGCCACCGACCATCGGGCAAGTCTCGATCACGGCACTCAGCGCCCCGGTGTGGATCCGCGTTCGCGACAAGGGTCAGACGCTCAAGATCGGCGATCTCGCGCCCGGCGAGCGCTTCGACCTGCCCGCCACGGCGACTGCGCCGCTGCTCGACGCGGGCCGTCCCGAGGGGCTCCGCATCACCGTCGGCGGGCGCGAAGTCGCAGCGATCGGCAAGCCCGGGCGGCCGGTGTCGAAGGTCAGCCTGCTCCCCGCCGACCTCGCCCGCGCTGGGCCGCCCGCATCGGCTCCCCTCACGTCGCCAACCGCGCCTGTCGGCCAGTGATATTCATCGCCGCGACAGCCCCGCCGCCGCAGCCTCTCGCTTTTACATTCGGAAACACTGCCATGCGCCTCCGCCTGCTCCTCCTCTCCACGCTGATCGCCGCCGCGCCGCTGGCGACCGCTGATGCGCGCGAGCCGGTCACCCCCGAGCAGCGCATCGAACGGCTTGAGCGCCAGGTCCGTCAGGTCCAGCGGAGCGTCTTCCCCAAGGGCCAGCCCGCCGACACCGCAGGTTTCGTCGATACCCCCGCCGCGACCCAGGACGCGGTCACCACGCTGACCGGGCGGCTCGATTCGATCGAGCGGCAGATGACCGAACTGGTCCTCAGCAGCGAAGAAAACACCCACCGCCTGAGCGTGATGGAAGCCGACCTCGCCCGGGCGCGGGCCGACAATGACTCGCGCTTCAAGGCGATCGAGGCCGGGGCAGGGGGCGCGGCGATGGCTCCTCCTAGCGACGCCGGCCCGCCCGCTCCGGTCTCTGCACCGGTCGCGCAGGTCCCGCTCGCCGCGCCGCCGCCGCTCGCCGGAGTGCCCAGCGGAATAGCCAGCGACCCTGCGGAAGCCGCCTATCTGGCCGGCTTTAACCTGTGGCAGGCGAAGAATTACGACGCCGCGATCATCCAGCTCAAGGCGATGGCCGCGACCTACCCCGGCCACCGCCGCGTCAGCTGGGCGAATAATCTCGTCGGGCGTGCCTTGCTCGACAAGGGCCAGCCCCGCGCCGCCGCCGAGGCGCTGCTCGCCAATTATCGCGGCGACCCCAAGGGCGAGCGCGCCCCTGACAGCCTCTTCTATCTCGGCCAGTCGCTGATCAAGCTCGGTCAGGCGAGCCAGGCGTGCAAGGCTTACGCCGAACTGAGCGACGTCTATGGCGCCACCATCCGCCCCGCGCTCAAGGCGATGATTGCCCCCGCGCGCGCCCAGGCCCAGTGTCACTAGCGACATGACCGGTGGCGAAGTGGCCCGCTTCGCCGCCGACCTCGCCGCGCTGTCCGCTCCCGGCGAGCGGATCGGGCTGGCCGTCTCGGGCGGTCCCGACAGCCTTGCGCTACTGCTCCTCGCCGCCGCCGCGCGCCCCGGCATGATCGCCGCCGCGACGGTCGACCACCGCCTCCGCCCCGAGGCGCGCGCTGAAGCCGAGCAGGTCGCCGCGATCTGCGGGGACCGCGCCGTCCCCCACGCGATCCTCTCCGCGCGTTGGACTAATCTCCCGACCGCCAACCTCCAGGCCCGAGCGCGGGACGAACGCTATGCGCTGCTCGCCGACTGGGGCGATGCCGAGGGACTTGCCGCAATCGCTACCGCGCATCACGCCGACGACCAGGCCGAAACGCTGCTGATGCGCCTCGCGCGCGGGTCGGGGATTGCCGGGCTCGGCGGCGTCCGCCCAAGCCGCCCGATGGGCGAGCGGGTGGCGCTGATCCGCCCGCTGCTCAAGTGGCGCAAGTCCGAACTCGCCGAAGTCGTCGCGACGGCAGGCCTCGCTGCGCTCGACGATCCCGCCAACCGCGATCCCCGCCACGACCGCGCTCGAACCCGGCAATGGCTGGCGGACAATCCCGGCCTCGACCCGCTTCGACTTGCCGCAAGCGCGGCTTGGCTGCGCGAGGCCGACGACGCGCTCGAGTGGATCACGGCCAGTCTGCGCGAGGCCCGCCTCACGCGCACCGCCGACGCCGTCACCCTCGATCCGAGCGACATCCCGCCCGAACTCCGGCGCCGCCTGCTGCTCGCGGCCTTCTCCGACTTCGGCGCTGCCCCGCCAAGCGGTCCCGACCTCTCCCGAGCGCTCGCCGCGCTTCGCCTGGGCGACACGGTCACGCTCGCCGGGATCAAGCTTGTCGGCGGCGAACGCTGGCGGCTGACGTTGGCCCCGCCCCGCACCCGTCGCGGTTAACAGGCTGCTCGCCGCACCGCGACCGCTCGATTCATTGAAAATTTACCATTATTTGTTCATCGACAAGCAAGCGTGATGAGTCCATCTGGGGTCATCGCACTGTCCCACGGAGTGTCCATGCGTCCGATTGCGATCTTTGCGTTTCTGTTCGCCGGTCTGGCCCAGCCCGCGCTTGCCGCCAGCTCGCCCGAGCTGATCGGGCTCGAGCGCCAGCTTGCAAGCATGGTCGCCAACCGCCCCGGCGAATATGGCATTGCCGCGCTCGACCTTCGCGACGGCACGACCGTCAGCGTCAACGGCAACACCCCTTTCCCGATGGCGAGCACGGTCAAGGTCGCCATCGCCGCAACCTACCTGGCGCAGGTCGACCATGGCCGACGCAAGCTTGATGACATGATCGGCGGTCGCTCTGCGGCCAAGCTGATGGAGCTGATGATCACCCGCAGCGACAATATCGCCACTGATCAGCTGCTCGCCAACCTCGGTGGCCCCGCGACCGTCCAGACCTGGCTGACGTTCAACGGTGTGACCGGCATCCGCGTCGACCGCACGATCGCCCAGCTGCTGCGCGACGAGCGCGACCTCAACGACCGCCGCGACGTCGCCACGCCGACCGCAATGGTTGGACTTCTCCACAAGCTCGACAGCGGCAATGTCTTGGAGTCATCCAGCCGCGCCGTCTTGTTCGAGCTCATGGCGCGCTGCCAGACGGGCACACGGCGGATCCGCGCGCTGCTCCCTGCGGGCACCCGCGTCGAGGACAAGACCGGGACGCTTAACGGGGTCACCAACGACGTCGGCTTCATCACCATGCCCGACGGCCACCGCGTCGCGGTCGCGGTGTTCGCGCGCGGCGGACGCGACCGGCAGATCGGCATCGCCCAGGCCGCTCGCGCCATATATGACCGCTTCTCGAGCAGCGTGCGCGGCCTCTACGCCTCGCTGACAACGGTCAACGCCACGCCCTGAGTGCAACTCCGATCAAGGTGTAAACTTTGCACGAGGCGGGCAATTGCCTTGCCTCCTGCGCCCATCGCTCCCACTTATTGTGCACTGCAGCATAGTTGCAATGTAGAGCTATGTCTCCCGCAAGTGGAGAATATCATGCGCCCGTTCGACAATCCCTTCGTCGCGTTCGCCCACAGGGAACGTGTTCCAGCGTCGGCCGCCCGCCTGACGCCGCTAAGTGACTTCGGTCCCAACCCTGGCAACCTCCTTGCCCACGCCTTCATCCCCGAAGAACTACCGGTCGAGGCGCCGCTGGTCGTAGTGCTCCACGGCTGCACCCAGAACGCGCTCGACTATGACCGGGGCAGCGGCTGGTCGCGGCTGGCCGAAAAGCAGGGATTTGCGCTCCTCGTTCCCGAGCAACAGCGCGCCAACAATCACAACCTCTGCTTCAACTGGTTCCGCCCGGGCGACGCCCGCCGTGGACGCGGCGAAGCCGCCTCGATCCGCCAGATGGTCGCGCATCTGGTCGCGCGGCACGGACTCGACGAGCGCCGCGTCTATGTCACCGGGCTGTCGGCGGGCGGAGCGATGACCTCGGTGATGCTCTCGGCCTATCCCGATGTGTTTGCCGGGGGAGCGATCATCGCCGGGCTGCCCTTCGCCACCGCCAACTCGATCCCCGAAGCCCTCGACCGGATGCGCGGCAACGCCATTCCCGCGCGCGAGGAGCTTGCCGCGATCGTCGCCGATTCCTCGGACCATGATGGTCCCTGGCCGACGCTGTCGGTGTGGCACGGAACCGCCGATTCCATCGTGGCGATCGCCAATGCCGATGCCGTGGTGGATCAATGGACCGCGCTACAGGGACTCTCCGCCAGCCCCACCGTGACCGACATGATCGACGGCCAGCGCCGCGAGGTCTGGCAGGACAAGGCCGGGCGCGTGCTGATCGAACGCGTGACCGTCGCCGGGCTCGGCCATGGCACGCCGCTGGCCACCACGGGGGACGATGCGTCGGGCACGCCGGGCGCCCACATGCTCGAGGCCGGGATCAACTCGACTCGCCACATCGCCCGCTTCTGGGGCCTGCTCGACGCCGACCGGATCAGGGCCGTGCGCGGGCCTGCCAAAGCTGCAGCGGCGACGCCGGTCCGTCCTGCGCCGAAGGCCGATGTATCACGAGTGCCGGTCTTCGTCCGTCGGCTCCCGCTCCCGCGCAAGGTCGCGGGTGTCGCCGAAGTCATCGACAAGGCCCTACGATCGGCCGGCCTGCTGCGCTGACCCGACGACGCGTGCCATTGCTACCGCGCCTTCCAACCGCCACTCTTGTCCGGTGACACCGCTTTCGCATTCGACCCGTTGGATCATCCTCGCGGGGGCGCTGCTTGGCGCCACGGCCGTCATGCTTGGTGCGTTCGGCGCGCATGGCCTCGCCGCCCGCCTCACCGCGCAACAACTCAGCTGGTGGCAGACAGCGGTCGAGTATCAGATGTGGCACGCGCTGGCGTTGCTGCTTGTCGCCGTGCTTCCGATCCCCCGCTCGGGCCTGATCGCGGGGCTGTTCGGCGTTGGCACGTTGATCTTTGCGGGCACACTCTATGCGATGGCGCTCGGCGCGCCCCGCTTGCTCGGCGCGATCACGCCGATCGGCGGGTTGCTGATGATAGGCGGCTGGCTGCTGCTCTGTTGGGAGGCGCTGAAGCCGCTAGCCGGACACGACCATCGCGACCCCGGCGATCATTAGCAGGGCTCCGGCAACCCGCCCGATCAGCGGTCCGAAGCGCACCAGTTTCTCGACCGCCACCAGCACCGCCAGTCCGGCGATCCACGCCAGGTCCATGACCCCGCCGACGAACAGCAGCGCCATCAGCAACCAGCAGCAGCCAATGCAAAAGCCGCCGTGAAGAAGTCCCAACCGAACCGCCCCCGCCGCGCCGGGCCGCCAGTGGCGCGACAAAAAACTCGCCGGCGAACGGCAATGGACGAGGCACAAATTCTTGGTGGGCGAGACCTGATAGAGCCCGGCGGCGATCAGCACCGCACCGCCGAGCAGCGGCGAGGTCGTTCGCATCGTCATGCCATCGATTAGTCCCACGCGCGTGGCCGCTATCTGCCCGATCGTCGCGACCAGCGACACGCCCAGCCAGGCCAGCAGATAGCCGCTCAGGAACAGCCACGAACCGCCAGCACCCGCCGCCGCCCCGCGACCAGCCCGGACGCGCCCGTAAAGCAGGATTGCGGGCGCCGCCGACGGGAGCATCATCGCCACCATCATCAGCCACCACATGGCAAGCAACGACGGCACGCCGGGTGCCTCGGTCATCTTCGCCATTCCCGCCATCGCCCCGCCCCGCATCCCGGCCCCGGCCAGCGTCCAGCGCCAAGCAAGCCCGGCGAGCAGGACGATGGCGACGATGACCACCGCCCGCTCGCGGCGGACGATTCGTTCGGACAGCGGCATGCGGTCAGGCGCGGACGACACCATGGCTATTGAGATGGAGGTTGGCGAACTGGCCATAGCTTCCGGAAAGCTCGACCAGCATCGGCCCGCTCGTCTTGCACGACGCACTGGCGATGTCCGCGACTTCATATTCGAAGCCCGCCGGAAGCCTGATCTGCGCTCGCGTTTCCTGCCCGCTGACGAGATCGCGCAACGGCTCGCCCGTCATCTCGACATAGTCCACGATCGTCATCCGCCCGCGCCGCGCCTCGACGTCGATCTCGAGGTCGATGTCGGTGAACACCGGCGGGTGCATCGTCTCGATCGTGGAGGCATAGACTGCGAACATCGTGGCGAACGGGTCGGTATCCTGCCCGGTCATGATCTTGAGCAGGGCATCGCGCTGCGTGTCGTCGGCGCGGCTGTCGACGAAGGCCAGCACTTCTCCATGGCCTTCATGGATCGGCCCCGGCCATTTGTAGATGCCACCAATCCGCAACCCGTCGAGAATGGTGTCACTATGATGGCCCTGGTCGATCTGGAGTCCGACGACGGCATAGCAATGGCCCTTGTCGGGCAGGCCGGCGAACTGGCAGTTGCAACCATAATCGCACGAACAATTGACCAGCTCGCGTCCCTTGAATTCCCACGTCGCCATGAAGCCCTCCTCGGCAAGTGATGCCGACCGGGCGATAGCATATTCGGGACCCTTGCCAGAAGCGCCATTGATATGGGTCAAGAAATTTTCTTTTTGTCCCCTCTGCCGGGGTCGAAGAAGCCCATATCATTGTCATTAAGGCGGATGCGCTTATCTTGGACGATAGCCACCGCGGCCCGCAAGGACGATCCGAATGAACGACAAGAAGCCCAACGCCTGGACCAAGTCGCTGCTCATCTGGGTTGGCGTGCTGTTCGGGCTCGTGCTGTTCGTCCAGATGATCGACGGCGGCTCGCGCACCGCGACCGGTCAGCCGATCGCTTATTCGGACTTCGTCAAGCAGGTCGACGAGGGCAATGTCCGCTCGGTTACCATGGCGACGGCCTCGACCGGCTCGGGCGCGGCGATCGCGGGCAAGCTCGCCAATGGTGAGGCCTTCCGCACCACCGCCCCGGCCGATGCCAACGTCTCCGACCGGCTGATCGGCAAGGGCGTTGCGGTTCAGGTCAAGGCCGAGGAGCAATCTTCGCTGCTGATGCTGATCGTCTATCAGTCGCTGCCCTTCCTGCTCATCCTCGGGGTCAGCTTCTTCGTCTTTCGCCAGATGCAGAAGAACGCCGGATCGGGCGCGATGGGCTTCGGCAAGTCGCGCGCGCGAATGCTGACCCAGAAGGACGGCCGCGTGACCTTCGCCGACGTTGCGGGGATCGACGAGGCGCGCGAAGAGCTTCAGGAAATCGTCGAATTCCTCAAGGACCCGGGCAAGTTCGCGCGATTGGGCGGCAAGATCCCCAAGGGCGCGCTGCTGGTCGGCTCACCCGGCACCGGCAAGACCCTCCTCGCCCGCGCCATCGCGGGCGAGGCGGGGGTGCCGTTTTTCACCATCTCGGGCTCGGACTTCGTCGAGATGTTCGTCGGCGTCGGCGCCAGCCGCGTGCGCGACATGTTCGCCGAGGCGAAGAAATCCGCCCCGTGCATCGTCTTCATCGACGAGATCGACGCCGTCGGCCGCCACCGCGGCGCCGGGCTCGGCAACGGCAATGACGAGCGCGAGCAGACCCTCAACCAGCTGCTGGTCGAGATGGACGGGTTCGAAGCCAACGAAGGCATCATCATCATCGCCGCGACCAACCGGCCGGACGTGCTCGACCCGGCGCTGCTCCGCCCAGGTCGCTTCGACCGCCGCGTGACCGTCCCGTTGCCCGACATCGAGGGCCGCGTGAAAATCATCGAAGTCCATATGAAGAAGGTGCCGTTGGCCCCTGACGTCGATGCCCGCACGCTCGCACGGGGGACGCCGGGGATGTCTGGAGCCGATCTCGCCAACCTCGTCAACGAAGCCGCGCTGATGGCCGCGCGCCTCGGCAAGCGGCTCGTCGCCATGGCCCAGTTTGAGCTGGCCAAGGACCGGGTCATCATGGGCACCGAGTGGAAGTCGCTCGTCATGACGCCCGAGGAAAAGCGGATGACCGCCTACCATGAGGCCGGCCATGCGCTCGTCCGCATCCATGAGCCCGCCTCGGACCCGATCCACAAGGCGACGATCATCCCGCGCGGCGGCGCGCTCGGCATGGTCGTGTCGATGCCCGAGCGCGATAACTACTCCTACCACCGCGACAAAATGTATGCCGACCTCGCTTCGGTGATGGGCGGGCGCGTTGCCGAAGAAGTCATCTTCGGCCACGACAAGGTCTCGTCGGGCGCGTCGAGCGACATTCAGCAGGCGACCAAGCTGGCGCGCGCGATGGTCATGCAGTGGGGCATGTCCGACGTGCTCGGCCCGCTGCAATATGAGGAAGCCCAAGGTGAAACCTTCCTCGGCTATTCGCAGACCCAGCGCCACAACATGTCGAACGAGACCGCGCTGACGATCGACGCCGAGATCCGCAAGCTGGTCGAAGGCGGCCATGCCCGCGCGACCGAAGTCATCTCGACCCACACCGATCAGCTCCACGCGCTTGCGGGCGCATTGCTCGAGCTCGAGACGCTGACCGGCGAGGAGATCAAGACGATCGTCGGCGGTGGCAAGATCGACCGGGCGGGCGACATTCCCGTCGCCTTGCCTGCCGTCGGTTCGTCGATCCCGAAGAGCCGTCGGCCGTCGACGATTGGTGGGACGGCATCGGCGGGGGCTTAAGTCTTCGCGACCAGAGGCACTGGAGCCTGATTGCCTCACCGCGCGTTCATCGCCTCGCCCGCAACGCAAGTGGCGCGCTGGAGCGATGGAGAATCGATTGCGACTGAAACTGACCCTCGGCCTGCTGCTGATCGCGGCTCCCGTCACTGCCGCCAGCGCGCAGGACGTGGCTCACTTTCTGGTGCGCGTTGACACGCTGATCGCGCGCGGCCCGTTCGCACTGCTGTCGCCAGATTTCTACCGCCTCAAGCGCCTCGTCGAAGCGAATGGCGACGAGCTCAAGGTCGAATATGCCCGCAAGCAGGCGCTGCGCGAGCCGACCGCCTTCTGCCCACCGGTCAATGACAAGCCGCGCGTCAACAAGAGTGAATATCTCCGCGCACTCCGCGCCGTCCCGGTCAGCCACCGCGCTACCACCGACACCAAGGACGTACTTCGCGCAGTGCTCGAAAAGAAATACCCCTGCCACCGGGCAGCGCGCGCCTGATTGACTGATCGGGTAACTTGCGCCGTCAGTAGCGCGCGACGATGAACGCCACAGCGTCGCTGTATTCGCTCGTCGTCACTCGCCCGTCGCGGTCGGCATCGGCCAGCGCACGGAACGCGTCGGCGGCACGCTGCGCCTCGAACAGGGTCAGCCAGCCGTCGCCATTCGCGTCAAATCGCTTCAAGCCCCATGCCAGCAGCGCCGGCTCGCGCTCGAACAACTCGGCAGCGCGCGGATTGGGGATGCTCGCTCCAACCGGCGGCAGCGAGGGAGCGGCGGCACTGGCAGCAGCGGCGATCATGAACGCGGGCAGGGGCATCGGCACAACTCCATGCTCGCCCCGTCAACGCACGTCGTGCCTCAAATTTCCTTCAGCGCCGAGCGGCTTCCGACAAGCACAGCGCGGACCGCCGCGTCGAGCGCATCCGGCCGGAACGGTTTTGCCAGCAGGCTGGCATGGGGCGCAGCGCGCTTGATGTCGTCGGTCTCGCTATAGCCCGACACGAACAGGATCGGCTGGTCGGGCCGGCGCGCCAGGATCGCCGCCGCGACGTCCGCCCCCGACATGCCCGGCATGACATAGTCGAGCACGACGACGTCGGGTCCGATCCGCTCGACCAGCTCGACCCCACTCGGGCCGTCCGCTGCTGCCTCTACCGCATAGCCGAACTCGACCAGGCTGCTGCTGACAAAGACGCGCACGTCGGGATCGTCGTCGATCACCACCACGCTCACCCCGCGCGGCGCGTCGGCGCTTCGCGGCCGCGCCGAGGCTTGTCCGCTGACGCTGTCGCCATCCCGGTCGGCCTGGCGAAACAAGAGGCTGACGGTGGTACCCTTGCCTGGCTCGCTCGTGATCCGCGCAGTCCCACCCGACTGGCGCGCCATGCCATAAATCATCGACAGGCCGAGCCCGGTGCCCTTGCCGACCTCCTTGGTCGTGAAGAAGGGCTCGAACGCGCGCCCTACCACCTCGGGTGCCATGCCATCGCCCGTGTCGCTTACCGCAAGTTCGACATAGGCACCGGAGTCAAGCTCGGGATCATCGACCACGGTCACCTTGCGACTTGCAAAATGAAGCTTGCCGCCGTGGGGCATCGCGTCGCGCGCATTGATCGCCAGGTTGAGCACCGCGACTTCGATCTGGGTCGGGTCGCCCATGACCGGGATCATCAGCTCGTCGAGGTCGAAGCTCTTTTCGATCCCGGGGCCGAGTACGTTCCTCAGCAATGGCCGCATCTCCTCGACCAGCGGGGCGATGTAGCACGGCCGAACCTCGAGCCGTTGTGACCGGCTGAAGGTCAGCAACTGTCCGGTCAACCGCACCCCGCGTTCGGCCGCCGACAGCGCATTGGTCGCATAGCGCTTGAGCTTCGAATCCTCGACCTTCTTGGCGATCATGTCGAGCCCGCCGACCACCACCGTCAGCAGGTTGTTGAAGTCGTGCGCAATCCCCCCGGTCAGCTGGCCGAGCGCTTCCATCTTCTGGCTCTGCCGAAGCTGTTCCTGCGCCTGCTTGAGCTCGGTGATGTCGCGCGCCTCGAACAACAGATAGTCGATCGCCTCGCCGCTCGTCCGCACCGGCTGCATCGTCACCTCGAGATAGGCGGACGGGAGCCCGCGCGCCGAGTCACCCTCCAGCCGTACTTCCTGAGCGAAGGTCTCGCCTTTCGCGGCCATTGCGACCGCCTTGCGGATGGTCTGCTCATGCCCCGAATAGGCCTGCAGCGTCGGCGCTTCCCACAGCGGTCGCCCGATCGCGAGGTGGGCATCCTCTTGGCGCCACGGCGTCGCCGTGCGATTGACCTCGACCACCGTCCCGTCGGGTTCGAGCAGCACCATCACTTCGAGCACGCTGTCGAAGATCGCGCGGAACCGCGCCTCGCTCGCCGCCAGTGCCCGGGTCCGCTCCTCAACCTCGGCCTTGAGCGCCCGTTCAGCCTCCTTGGCGAGCGTGATGTCATAGCCGGCGCCGATGAATCCGATCACTTCCCCATCGCTCGCCAGCCGCGGCGAAGAAGTCGAGCGCAACCAGCGCCATTCGCCGTCGCCCCGCTTGTAGCGCGCCTCTAGTACGAACGGCGTGCCGCTTGCCTCGCCCGCCTTGCTCTCTGCCAGCAGCCGCTCAGAATCATCGGGGTGAATGAAGTTGCGCCAGTCATGCGTGCGCGCCTCGGCCTCGCTCAGCCCGGCGAACTCGGCATAAGCTTCATTGACAAAGTCGCGGCTGCCATCGGTCCGCGTCACCCACATCAGCACCGGTGCCGAATCGGCGATCCGCCGGAACCGCGCCTCGCTCTCGCGCAGCGCCGCCTCGGTCGCGCGCTGCTCGGTGATGTCCTGGGCGACCATGATCACTCCGACCACCGCCCCGCTCGAATCGCGCTGCGGCGTATATTCGGACTGAGCAATCAATGTGCCTCGGGTTGGGTGCTCGACCGCCGAGGTCAGCCGTTGCGTCGTGCCCGCCAGCGCAGCCCGCACCGCAGCCGCGCGCACCGCATAATGGGCGGACGTCAGGTTTTCGCTGAGCGTCTTGCCGAGCATTTCGCTCCGCGGCTGCTCGAACCAATCGGCGAGCGGCTGGTTGACGAACATGTAACGCTCATCGCAATCGACATAGGCGATCATCACCGGCAGCGCATCGGCGATGGCGATCATGGCGTTCGCACTAAATGAAGGAAGCGCCAACTTCACGGCTTCGCTGCTGCGTTCGCCGCCTGCCTTCTCAGGCCCCTCGGCCGCAGTGACCTCCCCGTCCGCCATGGTCATCAGATTGCACTCAAAGCCTGCGCCTGTCACCCCGCGAAACTCACCCGCCCGCCTGCTGTT